>NZ_JBIRGD010000022.1:0-171531 GCF_044327805.1 Streptomyces sp. NPDC018019
GGAGACCCGCGACGACATCCACGAGGCATTCCTGAAACTCGCCTGCTCACTCATCTGCTGGCGACGCCTGCGCCCCACGTTGCGTTAGGAGCTCTTAGGCACCCACGCAGCCCCGCCGGAGTTCCGGCGGGGCTGCGTGGGTGCGGTGGTCCGGCGCGCCGTTGACGACGGGGGGCGCGCCGGAGACCGGCGTCGGGTGCCGCTTATTTCACGTTGATCGCGGTCCAGGCGGCCGCGACCGTCTTGTACTCGGTGCTGTTGGCGCCGTACAGGTCGGCGGCGGCCTTCAGCGTGCCGGTGCGGGCGCCCGCGTACTTCGTGGTGGAGGTGAAGTACGTGGTCAGCGCGCGGTACCAGATCTTCTCGGCCTTGCCGCGGCCGATGCCGGTGACCTTCGAGTTGTCGTAGGTCGGGCTGTTGTAGGTCACGCCGTTGATCGTCTTGGTGCCGCTGCCCTCGGACAGCAGGTAGAACCAGTGGTTGGCCGGGCCCGAGGAGTAGTGCACGTCGACGCCGCCCAGCGAGGAGGACCAGTAGTCCTTGGACGCGCCGTCCTTGGAGGGCTTGTCCATGTAGCGCAGCGGCGTGCCGTCACCGTTGATGTCGATCTTCTCGCCGATGAGGTAGTCGCCCTTGTCGGCCGCGTTGTTGGCGTAGAACTCGGCCGCCGTGCCGAAGATGTCGGACGTCGCCTCGTTCAGACCGCCGGACTCGCCGCTGTAGTTGAGCTTGGCGGTGGCCGCGGTCACACCGTGGCTCATCTCGTGGGCGGCCACGTCCAGCGAGGTCAGCGGGTTGCTGTTGTTCTCGCCGTCGCCGTACGTCATGCAGAAGCAGGAGTCCTGCCAGAACGCGTTGACGTAGCTGTTGCCGTAGTGGACGCGGGAGTAGGCGCCCTTGCCGTCGTTGCGGATGCCGTTGCGGCCGAGCACGTTCTTGTAGTAGTCCCAGGTCACCGCCGCGCCGTAGTGCGCGTCGACGGCCGCGGTCTGCCGGCCGCCGCCCCACTTGTCGTCGGCGTCGGTGAAGAGCGTGCCGGTGCCGGACGTGCCCTGGCGCAGGTCGTAGGTCTTGTGGCCGCCGCGGGCGCCGTCGGTGAGGTTGTAGGTGCTGCCGCTCTTGGTGGTGGTGAGCGGGACGGTGCCGCTGTACGTGCTGGTGCCCGTACCGGTCTCGATCGTCTCGTCCTGGAAGAGCTTGGCCCCGGTCTTCGCGTCGGTGACGACGTGCAGCTCGCTCGGCGTGCCGTCCTTCTGGACGCCGGTGACCACGGTCTCGTACGCCAGCACCGGCTTGCCGGAGGCGGCCCAGATCACCTTGCGCGGCGCGGCCTTGGCTTCGGCCTTGGTGTTCTTCTCGGCGGCGGAGGCGGACAGCGCGCTCTTCTTGGCGGCCGTCGCCGGCTGCGCGGCGTCCGTGGTGGGCACGGCTATCTCGGCCTGGGTCGCCTTGTCGACCGTGCGGGCGCCGCTCTTCTTCTCGTGGACGACCAGGTCCCCGCCGAGGACCGGCAGGCCCTCGTACGTGCGCTCGTAGCGCGTGTGCACCGTGCCGTCCGCGTCCTTGATGACATCGCGGGCGATCAGCTTCTCCTGGCCGCCGAGGCCGATCTTCCGCGCGGTGTCGGCGGCTTCCGCCTGGGCGCTCTTGATCGCGGTCACCCGCTGCTGGGCGGAGAGCGCGACGGCGGTGGCGCCGGTCGCGGCGTCCGGCTGGGCGGTCGCGGATCCGGTCTGGACGGCGACCGCGACCATGGCGGCGGAGGCGACCAGGGCGGCGGCACGGAGGGAGTGCTTGCGGGGGGTGGAGGTCATGCGTCTCAACTCAGTCTCCTAGCGCGGGCCGTGTGGGTGCGGCCCGGATGAGGGGGAGGGCGGACCCTGTCGGGCCGCCCGGTGGTGCAGGAGTGAATCGAGAGGAGAGTGCCATTACCCGACCGTTCTTGTCAGGTCTTCAACAAGGATTTCACATGGGGTTTGACGAAATGCGGTTGTTTGTCACCTATTTATGGCCGGTGTGCGACCAGTTTTGTGAACAGCCTTGTGAACGAGGGGCGGACGCCAGGGGGCGGGCGACGCCCGAGACGCCGACCGGCCGGTCCGGAGCGCGGACCGCATGCCGGAGGCCCGGCACCGCGAACGGGTGCCGGGCCTCCGAGCCCGTACGGTCGGCTGCCTCAGGCAGCGGGCAGCTTCGCGGACCAAGCGGTCACGGACAGCGTGCCGTTGTCCACCTCCTGATCGAACGGGACGACATTGTGCGCGTTGCTGCCCGTTGGGGAGATCTGGAGGAACTTGGCGGGCGCGGTGTCCGCGCCGGTGTGCGTCCACACCAGGTCGGCGTAGGCGCTCCGGCCCGGCTTCAGAGTCACCCGGTGCACGCCCGGGTCCTTGGCGAAGTACGTATCACCGTGCCGCACCTCGGTCTTCAGCGCCGTGTGCCCGGCCCCCTCCAGCGCCAGACCCGGGTAACCGGATATCGCGCAGGTGGTCCCGCCGGTGTTCTGCACCCGCAGGTACGTGCCCGCGTGGTTCATCCCGGCCTGGCTCCCGCCCGCGTCGGTGGTGGTGGCTTTCAGCGTCCCCGGCTGGCACTCCCCGGCACCCGCGGGCCCGGCGCCGGCGGCGGAGGCGACGCCCGCCCCCGCCCCGGCGGTGAGCGCGACGGCGGCGGCGACAGCGGCAGCGGTACGCAGACCACGCATGGTCGATCAACTCCTCTCTCCCCGGTGTCCGGGGAGACCGATCTGTGATGCACCCACCCGCCTGCCCCCTCCGCGCGGCTCGATACGTACCGGATCGGGGCATCGGCCACATCCGGCCGGAACCGTGCGTCAGCGGACGGGAGCGTGCATCCCGTACTTCCTTGCTCGCGCCCCACTCTGGGCGGCGGCACTGTTGATCGGCTAACGGGCCGCTAACGGCCCGGCAGGGCGCCGCGTACCCGGTACGTCACAGCGCTTCCGGGCACACCCCGCGGACGGTGTCGAGGAACGCGGCGAGCTCGCCGCGCTGCGCCGCGTGCGCCACTTCCGCACCGTCGTGCTCGTGGCGCACAGCGCGGGCGGCGGACCCGCGTCGCTGGCGGCCGAGCGCGCTCCCTAACTCGTGGACCGGAACGTCTACCTCTCCGCGTTCGTGCCCGCCGGCCGCCCGCGCTTCGCCGCCTTCATCGCGGCGCCCGAGAACGCCACTGCGCTCGGCCGCGGCCTGCCGCTCGGCGACCCGGACGCGCTGGGCGCCAACCGTATCAACCCGCTCTCCGCCGACCCGGAATACGTCGGGGAACTGCGGCAGACCCACTACCAGGACACCTCCGCGGACCGGTTCGCCCGCTGGCGCCTGGCGCTGAGCCCGGACCTGCCCCTGGCGATCCTTGCGGACCCGGTCGAGGTGACCGCCGAGCGGTGGGGCCGGATACCGCGGGTGTTCCTGCGCTGCGCCGACGACCGGGCCCTGCCGCCCGCCACCCAGGACCTGATGATCGCTGAAGCGGACCGTGCCGTGCCCGGCCGTCCCTTCACCGTCCGCACCCTGCCCGGCAGTCACACCCCGTTCGCCGCCCGGCCGCGTGAGCTGGCGGCGGCGCGGGCCGCGAGCCGGTAGAAGCGCGGGCGCGCCCCGGCACCGGGGCGCGCCCGCGTCCACCGCGCCGGATCAGCTCATGGTCGACCCGATGGGCGCGCCGGTCGTCAGGAAGGTGGTCACCGGGAGCGAGCCGTCCGCCCGGCGCGGGCCGTACGCGGTCCGGGCGTCCGTGGACCGGAACGCGGGCGTGGTCACCCCGCGGTCCCAGGTGTTCCCGGCCGACACGGCGGCGGAGCCCACCTTCGCCGGCCGGTCACCGTTGGCGACGGCCAGGTTCTTCGCCAGGCGGGCCTTGCCCGTGGCGAAGTAGAAGCCCGCCTCCTTGTTGGCGTACGCGGTGTTGCGTTGCAGCACGGTGGCGCCGGGGTTGCTGTTCTCGGTGAAGCCGTGGAGCGTGTTGTCCCAGGCCGCGTTGTCGTTCACGACGTGCGCGGCGACGGTACCGCCGCCGCCCAGCTTGAAGCCGTTCCCGTTGCCCTCGAACGCCGGATCGTTCCAGCGGTTCTTGCCGTTGCCGTACGCCCAGGTGTGCTCGATGGTGACCGGACCGGCGAACTTCCACAGGTCCAGCCCGTCGTCCGCGTTGTTGAACAGCCGGGCCCCGGTGATCCGGTTGCCCTTGCCCGAACCGAACTTGACAGCGATGCCGTCGGCGTTCTGACCGTGCGTGGCGGGGTCGAAATTGCCGTGACTGTCCAGGTTCTGCACGAGGTTGTCGTTGGTGCCGTCGCCGCGCAGCGTGAAACCGGAGTTGCCGTTGTCGGCGGTGACCAGGTTCTTGAAGACACCGCCGGTGGAGGAGGTGGCGACGAAACCGTGCGCGGGCGACTTCTGGAAGGTGAGGTTCTGGACGGTCCAGTAATCACCGGATATTCCGGCCAGCCAGGACCCGGCGGGCAGCTTCGACCCGTCGATCCGCACCTTCTCGTTGCCGTACGCGGCCAGGGTGACGCGTGCCGTCGGCGTGCCGTCCGCGGCGCTCTTGAGGCTGCTGGTCGGGTAGTACGTACCGCCGCGCACCTGGATGGTGGTGCCGGCCTTGGCGTGCGCGACGGCGTCCTGCAGGGCCGCGGCGGTCGACACGACCACGGTCTGCGAGGCCGCGCCGGCCGTGCCCGGGGCCAGACCCAGCCAGGCGCCGCCCGCACCGGCGGCCACGGCGACGGCGGCGGCGAGGGTCAGGGTGCGGTTCCGGCGGTGACGACCGGTGCTGCTCACGGCAGTTGTTCCTTTCGTGGGGGACGAAGCGGTGCGGTCCCGGGCCGGAGCCCGCGGACCGCGCACCCCCTTGTGGTCACCGGAGGCGGGAAGGTTGCCCCGGGGATGGATACTGATCTTCATGCGTATCGACTTCGATCCTGAACAGTTCGACCGGCAAGGCTTCTACCGGCTGCTCACGGCGTCCGTGGTCCCGCGGCCCATCGCCTGGGTGTCCACCATCTCCGCCGAGGGCGTGGCCAATCTCGCTCCGCATTCGTTCTTCAACATCGCCTGTGTCGCGCCGCCCGTCCTGCAGTTCTCGGCCGTCGGGCGGAAGGACTCCCTCCGCAACATCGAGGAGACCGGGCAGTTCGTGGTGAATTTCGCGCCGGAACAGCTCGCCGAGCAGATCAACGAGACGGCGACCGACTTCCCGCGCGGGGTCAGCGAGTTCGACGAGGTGGGGGTGACCGCCGAGCCGAGCCTGCGGGTGAAGCCGCCGCGGGTCGCGGACTCGCCGGTGGCGTTCGAGTGCGAGCTGCACAGCACGGTGCGGTTCGGCGACTCCACCGTCGTCTTCGGCCGGGTCGTGCACGCGGTCGTCTCCGAGGAGGTCATGACCGACGGCCACCCGGAGATCACCGCCCTGCGACCGCTGTCCCGCCTGGGCAAGGACGAGTGGGGCACGCTCGGCGGCGTACGGGAGATCTCCCGTATCCGGTACGCGGACTGGCAAGGACCGGCCGCGGGCGCCTGACCGGAGCGCGGTGCGACGAGGGAGCCGGAGTACGGGACGTCCGGCTCCCGTGGACCGGGCCGGGCCGCGGTCCGGTACCGGATGCCGCGCGAACGGGAGGGGGGAAGGGCGGGCAGCGCGTTTCGTCCCCCTCTCCCTGCCGTCCACTTCCGCATCACCCTCGTCTCCGAGACTCTGCAATGACCCGGCCCGCAGGCGTAGCGGGCCACCGGCCACTGGAGATGCGATGACGAGATCGACGGGCTCCGCCGCCGCGCCGGACCTCCCGCTGGACGCGCCACCGGCCCCGGCGGGGAGACGGGCTCCGGGCGCACCGGCGGCCACGGGCGCCGCCCGCGCCTCCGTGAGCCCCTTCAGCCGCCGTACCGCGCTGCGGGTGGTCGCGGCGACGGCCGTCGGCACGCCTGCCCTGGCGTACGGCGGCGGCGCCGCGCACGCCGCCCAGGGCGACCGGCGGCTGCGCACCATGACGTTCAACCTCCGGTACGCGTCGAACGAGCGCCCCAACTCATGGCCCGAACGCCGCCCGGTCATGCGCGCACTGCTGGAGCGGGCAGCGCCGCACCTGCTCGGTACGCAGGAGGGCCTCTACCACCAGCTCCAGGACATCGCGGAGGACCTCGGCGACGACTACGCCTGGCTCGGCACCGGGCGTGCCGGCGGCAGCCGCGACGAGTTCGCCGCGATCTTCTACGACGTCCACCGGCTGGTCCCGGTCGAGTACGACCACTTCTGGCTGTCCGACACTCCGTATCTGATCGGTTCGGCGACGTGGGGCAACACCATCGTCCGCATGGCGACCTGGGCGCGCTTCCGGGACCGGCGGACCGGTGGTGAGTTCTACGCCCTCAACACCCACCTCGACCACCTGAACCAGTACTCGCGAGAGCGCTCCGCGACCCTGATCACCGACCGGCTGCGCCCGCTGGACCCGGCGCTGCCGCGCGTCGTCACCGGCGACTTCAACGTCCCCGCGCACCGGAACCCCGTCTACGACACCATGCTCGGCCGCGGCCCCCTCGTGGACACCTGGGACACCGCCGAGTCGCGCAGCACCCTGTACGCCACGTACCACGGCTACAAACCCCTGGTACGGGACGGCGAACGGATCGACTGGATCCTCACCTCGCCGTCGGTACGCACCCACCGCGCCGTGATCGACACGTTCTCCCAGGACGGGCAGTTCCCCAGCGACCACCTGCCGGTACGGGCCGTGCTGGAGCTGCCCGAAGCGCGCGGGAAGTGAGCCCGCGGAGCCAGAGGGGACGGCGGAACCGCCAGGATCAGCCGGTCTGAGCGCTTCGGTTCTCCCGGCTCCCGTCACCGGCGGCTGCGGCGCCGCTCCTGCCGCGTACCCGGAGCCCGGCCAGCAGGTCGTGCGTCGCGGCCGCCACCGCGTCCACGGCCTGCTCGAACACCTCCCGGTTGTGCGCGGCCGGCGCCCGGAAGCCGGAGATCTTGCGTACGTACTGGAGGGCCGCCGCCCGGATGTCGTCCTCGGTCACCTCGGGGGTGGCAGGCGGTCGGAGCGTCTTGATGCTGCGGCACATACCTCCAGTGTGCCTCGCGGGCGCCCGGCCGGGCCGGACGGCCGGAAACCGGTGCCCCGCCGCCGGCCCCTCTGGTGGAATGGCGCGATGGATGATCTTCGCCCACAGGAGCCCCGGCGCCGCCGGCCGCCGCAGGACCTCGAACCCGCCGTCCGGGCCCGCCTGGCCACCGAGCGGATCGCCTGGCTGTGCACCCTGCGGCCGGACGGCTCGCCGCACGTCACACCGGTCTGGTTCGTCTTCGTACGCGGCACCTGGTGGATCGGCGCGGACGGCGCCTCCGTCAAGGCGCGCAACGCCGGGAAGGACCCGCGGGTCTCGCTGGCCCTGGAGGGCGGGGAGGCGCCGGTCGTGGCGGAGGGGCGCGCCCGGGTGTGGCACGCGCCCATGGAAGGCGGCACCCCGTCCGCCGCCGGTTCCGAGCCGCCCTTCCCGCCCGATGTGGTGGCCGCCTTCCTGGCGAAGTACGACTGGGACGTGACCGTTCCGGAGCGGCCGGGCGCGGACCGGGTGCTCTTCGAGGTCCCGGTCGGCCGGTGGCTGCTGGCGGGCACGGCACAGTAGCGGCGGGCCGCCCGCGTACCCCGGAAGGACCGTCACTCCAGACCGGTGACCCGCAGCGTGATGTTGAGGCGTCCGCTCGTCAGCCCCGTCGCCGGGTCACCGGTCCCCGGCAGCACCTTGGTCACCCCGTGGTACGCGAACCGCGACGGCCCGCCGAAGACGAACAGGTCGCCGGAGGCCAGCTCGATGTCGGTGTGGGGCCGGCCGCGGGACTCGGTGTTGCCGAAGCGGAAGATGCAGGTGTCGCCGATGCTGAGCGACACGACCGGGGCGCTGGACCGTTCGTCCTTGTCCTGGTGCATGCCCATCGTGGCCTGGCCGTCGTAGAAATTGACCAGAGCGGTGTCCGGTGTGTAGCCGTCGCCCGCCGTGGGGTCCTCGTACGCGTCCGCCAGGGCCGCCCGCCCCAGCTCGACCAGCCAGTCGGGGAACTCCGCCACCCGGGCGCCGTTGACGTCGTCGGCGGTGCGCCGGTACGTGTACGGCTGCCAGTGCCAGCCGAGGCACACCGTCTGTACGGACATGACACCACCGCGCGGCAGCCGGGTGTGCCGGATCGGCACCGGCCCCCGTGCCCAGCCGCGGCAGGCGGCCACCAGCTCCCGCTGCCGCTCCAGGGGCAGCCAGCCGGGTACGTGCACGGCGCCCGGCGCGGGCCGGGACCGTACGGGCTCCGGACCGCCGAAGCCGGGCAGGGGCATGTTCACGGCGATCTCACTCCCGGTCCGGTGCCCGTGGGCGGCACCGCGTACGGTCCTTCCCGCCCATTCTCCTCCAGCACCTGCCCGGCCCGCCTGCCGCCCCTGGGAGGGCGGCCCGCGCTACGCGCCCGGCTCCGCGATCAGCGCGGTGGCGACGCGCCGGAACCCGAGCCGTTCGTAGATGCGCGCGACGTCGTCGCTGCCGGCCGACAGGAACACGGTACGGACACCCCGCGCACGGGCGTCGGCCACCAGGGCGGCGGTGACCGCGAGCCCCAGGCCGCGGCGGCGGGCGCTCGGCAGCGTGCCCACGCCGACGACCTCGCTGACCTCGCCGACCGGCTGGTGCTGCCCGGCACAGAGCGCCGCGCCGTCCTCCTCGGCCACCGCCACGGCGGTGAAACCGTTCCGTATGCGCTCCGCCACGCCGGCCACCGAGCCGTCCTCGACGAGCAGCCGGGCCGTCTCCGCCAGTTCCCGGGCGCCTGCCACACCGACCCGGGTGTCCGGCTGTCCGAAGGCGACATGGGGAACGGCGACGGCGTGCGCCAACGCGGGATCACCGTCCGCCAGCACGCGGACGCACACCTGCGCTCCGCCTCCGGGACCGCTCCCGCTTCCGTCGTCCCCGTCGTCCCCCTGCTCCGCATCCGGCTCCGTCTCCAGCTCCAGCGCCAGCAACGGGTGCGGCTGCACCACCAGCCCCGATTCCTCCACCGCGGCGCGCAGCTCCGGCGCGTTCTCCGCGACCCATTCGAAGCTCTCGGGCACGCCCAGCTCCCGCTGCCGGGCCCGGACCCGCGTCACGTCGGCGGCGCTCGCCGGGTCACCCGGCCAGTCCAGCGTCGGCCGCGCGTAGTACGGCCAGCCCCGGCCGTCGCGTACGAAGAGCGTCAGCGCCCCGAAGTCCTCTGCCCGGGCGGCGCTGCGCGGGACCGCGTCGTAATACGCCTCGATACGGCTGAGCAACTGCTTCAGCAGGTCGTCGGCGCAAGCGTTCTCGTCAATTCCGGCAGTACTCACGGCCGCATACAAGCAGCAGGACGACGCCCACCGCCAACGGTTTACCAGCACCGCCCACGGTCCCGACCGCCGCCTCCACCGCGCCTCCGGAGCGGATTCCACCCGTCTCCGCCGCGGCTTCGGTCACCGGCTCGACCGGCC
The DNA here is from genome assembly GCF_044327805.1 of Streptomyces sp. NPDC018019. Lineage (NCBI taxonomy): Bacteria > Bacillati > Actinomycetota > Actinomycetes > Kitasatosporales > Streptomycetaceae > Streptomyces > Streptomyces sp. NPDC018019. The sequence goes on from NZ_JBIRGD010000022.1 coordinate 9,524, forward strand.
GGCTCAGACGGCCTCGGCGACGGTCCGCTGCACCGCGTGCGTCCAGATCTCCAGCAGCCGCGCGTACTCCGTACGGTCCTCGGCCGTCCACGACCGGCCGCGGCGGGCGCGCACGAACTGCCGGATCGCCTCGTTCGCGTCGGCGGCGGTCAGCGGCGCACCCATGCAGGGGGAAGGAGTTGGGGGCATGCCGTCCATGCTAGGGGCGGGCACTGACAACGCCCCCTCGCCGAACGCCCCTCGGCGGTGGTACGGCTCCCCGGCGCCGTCGTGCGCACCGTGCGCACGCGGCTGACCTGCCCTGACCGGTACGTGTCCGGTGCAGGGGATTCTCCATATGTGTCCAGCCCCACACCCTCTGTCCCCGCGGGACCACTTCCCCGTCATCACGGCAGCCCCGACAGCTTCGGCAGTCCCGGCTTCCACCGTCGCCCGCCCTCTGCCCTCCCGACTTTCCCCGCCGCACGCCCACCGGCTCCATAGGCCAACCGGGTATATCGGGAGAAAAGTAGCGTTTCTCCTTTCATATGACCGGGCGCCGGAGGTTGAATCGGCACTGTCAGTCACTCTCAGCACGCCTCAAAGGAGGATGTTGGTATGCGTTCTGTCATGCGTCCGCTCTTCGTCGGCCTCGCGGTGGTGGGCCTGTCCGCCGCCGGTGTCGTCGCGGCCCAGGCCCACGGCCACGACGACGACGAGGTGAACATCAGCAAGTACACCAATGCGCCGAGTCACGCCTCGCACAACTGGGGCAGCGGCAACTGGAACTCGGCCGCCCGTTTCGGGGACCTGGAGCAGGACTGATTGCCCCAGCGCCTTGATGGTGGGCACATCCGGCACCCACCGGGTGTGCCTGCCGGCACGCGAACGGACCGGGCGGGGCGCCTCTCCCGCCTCGCCCGTCGGTCCGCGGCCGAGGGCGCCGGCACCGTCGGATCCGCGCTCGGGTACGCGGCGGGCAAGGCGGGCGGCGGGGCCGAACCCGGCCCGCCCGCCGCCGAATTCGCCCGGTGATTTCTTCCGTACGCCCTTTCAACGGCTCCGAATCGGGTATCACACAGAAAACCTCCCCCCTTCACGTGTGTGCCCGGAGCCGCATATGCAGCATGCCCTGCCCATGCCCGGAGACATAGGTCTCACCCAAATCAGCGGCAATGTCGGTCGCTTGATCCGCATCGGACAATGGCTGAACGGAAATGGCTTCGGTGATTACCAGCATGCCTTCCTCGTGCTCCCGGACGGCATGCTCGTCGAAGCCGAACCCGGCGGCGCGACGGTCCGCACCCTGGCGGCGTACGACGGTGCGAACGTCCTGTACGTGTGCCCCGAAGGGCTCACGGACCGGCAACGCGACGCGATATGCGCCGCCGGCCGCCGCTACGAGGGCGTCCCGTACAGCTTCCTCGACTTCCTGGCGATCGCCGTCCACCGCCTCCGCCTGCCCTTCCCCGGCCTGCGCCGCTACGTCGCCGCCACCGGCCACATGATCTGCTCCCAACTGGTCGACCAGAGCTACCGCGACGCCGGAGTCCACCTCTTCGCCGACGGCCGCTGGCCGGGTTATGTGACGCCCATGGCCTTGTACGACCGCTTGGCCGATCGAGTCCCGGCAGCCCGTCCCCGATCGCACCGCTCCCCGCGCCGCCCTCACGGCGCGAAGTAGGCCCTCGGCGGCACCCCCACCACGCGTCGGAACGCCGCGACGAACGCGCTCGGTGACGCGTAGCCGACCCGGGCGGCCACCGCCGCCACCGGCGATCCCGCGGCCAGCAGCGGCATCGCGGCCTGGAGGCGTACTCGGGTGCGCCACTGCCCGAACGGCATCCCCGTCTCCGCGGCGAACGCGCGGGCCAGCGTCCGCGCGCTCGCGCCCACCTCCGCGCCCCACGCCGCCAGGGTCCGGTCGTCCGCCGGACGCGCCCGCAGGGCACGGGCGACGTGGCGCGCCCGCGCGTCGCGGGGCAGCGGCGCCAGCACCGTCGTGACCGACACCGGCACCAACTGATCGAGCGCGACCGCTTCCGCCCGCTCCCTGGCGTCCGCGGCCAGCCCGTCGTCCGCCAGGTACATGATCAGCTCGCGCAGCAGCGGCGGGACACCCACGACGGTGGGCACGGTCCAGTCCACCGGACAGCGGTCGGGGCGGCACCACAGGCTCCGGCCCAGCACCGGGCCGGACGCGCCCGTCGCGTGCTCGATGCCCGCCGGTATCCAGAGCGCCATCGTGGGCGGCAGCACCCAGGTGTTCCCCTGGGCGCGTACGGCGATGACGCCGCGCTCCGCCCAGGCCAGTTGATGGGTGGTGTGCCAGTGCCGCCCGTACCACTGGCCGTCGCCGACCGCGAAGCTGCCGACGACGACGGCGGCTTCCGGATACCCGCCACGAGGGGCCAGCTGTCCGTATCGCGACAAGACGTGTCCCCCTACCTCGTGGTGGACACCGTCCTCGCTTCCTAGCATCGCCACATGGCCTCCATGAATCGCTTGCACCAGTGGATATGCAGCTCCGACAAGTGGGCCCGGGGAGTCGAGCAGAACCTGCTCCCCTGGGCCCTCGAAGGAGTGCGACTCGGCGCCGACACCCTGGAGATCGGTCCCGGTTACGGCGCCACCACACGCGTGCTGGAACGGCGCGCGCCGGGCAGACTCAGTGTCCTGGAAGTCGACGCGGAGTTCGCCGAGGACCTCCGGAAGACGTACGGGGACCGGGTCGAGGTGGTGCACGGCGACGGGACGGCGATGCCGTTCCCCGACGGCGGCTTCGACGCCGTCGTCTGCTTCACGATGCTGCACCACGTGCCCTCCCCGGAACAGCAGGACCGCCTCTTCGCGGAGGCCAGGCGCGTACTGCGCCCCGGCGGCGTGTTCGCCGGCTGCGACGGCTGCGCGAGTCCCGGCTTCCGCCTGCTGCACCTGGGCGACACGTATGTGCCCGTACCGCCGGAGACCTTGCCGCAGCGCCTGCGCGGCGCCGGCTTCGGCCCGGCCGACGTCACCCGCGCGAAGGGAAGGTTCCGCTTCCGGGCCGTGCGGGCTTGAGAGAGGGCTGACCCGTCACAGCGGCACACCCCCGCCTCGTACGCGCAGCCGGGACGCCGCCCGCAACTTCGTGGCTTCTGCCAGTACGACGGGCTGCTGCGGCCCAGGAAGACTGCCCGCCAGTGGCTGCGGCGTATCCCCTGGACGGGGAGAGCCGAGCCGAAGGCGTGGAGCAGCCAAGGAAAGGAGCCTGCGGTGAGCGTGCAGCAGTATGACGAGATCGGTGAGGCGTTCGAGGGTTTCAAGGGGTTGACGCTGGCGCACTACGCGGAGGTGCCCGGCTTCCTGGCCCTGGTCGGGGACGTACGCGGGAAGTCGGTCCTCGACCTGGCCTCCGGTACCGGCTTCTACAGCAGGGAATTCAAGCGGCGCGGCGCCACGGAGGTGCTCGGCGTCGACATCTCCGGTGAAATGGTCGCCGCGGCGCGGAAGTTCGAGGACGGTGCTCCGCTGGGCGTGCGCTACGAGGTGGGCGACGTGGCCGAGCTGGCGCCCCTCGGACGGCGTTTCGACATCGCCACGGGGGTCCAGCTGCTCAACTACGCGGAAGACATCGCCACCATGGAGCGGATGTGCCGCAACGTGCACCGGAACCTGGTGCCCGGCGCCGGGTTCTTCCTGCTCAACCAGTCACCCGACTACCGCTTCGACGGACCGTCCCTGGGCAAGTACGGCTTTCTCAGCGAGCCGACCGGGGAGGAGGCCGAGGTCGGGCCGCGAGTCCGGACCACGGCGCTGCTCGACCCGCCGATCTCGTTCGTCTCCACCCGCCCGCGCCGCGAGGTCTACGAACACTGTCTGCGGGCGGCCGGCTTCGGGGAGCTGACCTGGGTACCGCTGAAGGTGTCCGACGCCGGCATGCGCGAGTTCGGTGCCGACTTCTGGGCGGACTTCAACGCCAACCCGCCACTGGAAATGCTGCGTTGCCGCGCCTGACGACCGAACGCACCGGTCGGCGGCCGGCCTTCCGGAACGCGCGCCGAAGCCGCGTGGGCGACCGGCGGTCCGGGTTACGGCCGGCCGGTGCCGGGGCCGCCGTTGAGGTGCAGGCGGTAGGCGAGGACCTCGCGCGCGGCCTGGAGCAGCGAGATGTTGTGGCTGAAGGCGTGGGCGCGCAGCAGGAGCAGGGTGTGGCTGGGGGGAAGGCCGAGCTGGGAGGTGAGCATGCCGGCGGCCTGGTGGACTTCGGCGAAGCGCAGGCCGTCGGCGAGGAGGGCGGGGCCAGGCCCGGCCAGCGGTCGCCGCTCTCGCTGCTCAGGTCCGGGACCAGGACGGGGTGGCCGGTGCGGGCGGTGTCCCAGGTGGGGCCGTGGCCCTGGACCAGTTGCAGGTCTTCGATGGCCTCGGCGTGCGGGCCGAAGCTCTGCAACAGCTCGGGGCTGTGGCCGCCGGGCGCCAGGACCAGGGCCTCCAGGGCCGGACCCTGGCCCAGCGTGTACTGCATGTCGTCCAGACGGGCACCGGTCTCGGTACTCCACCACACCGTCACCGGCCACGGGCGCCCACGGCTCTCCGCCCGGCTTCGGGCGGCCGGCCGCTCACTGCTGCCGGGACCCCCAAGTGGTCCGTGGCAGGGAGGCGAGGTGGCGGAACATGGCCAGGAGGGCGTTTGTGACGGAGTCCTCGGAGAGAGCGGGCGGGCCCCCGGGGATGGTGCCGAGTGAGGTGGGGAAGGGATCGAAACCGTTGAAGGAGGCCATGAGGCCGGTCAGGTGCCGGAACACGCTCGGCGGGTGGCCGGTGCCGGCGGCGGCGCAGACGCTGGAGACGATGGCGTCGAACGTTTGCGGTGCGACCAGATGCGGTTTGAGCAGGGAGAGGTCCAGGGCGGGCAGGTCGCGGTCCGCACGCACCCGGGCGGCGGCGATCTCGTACCCCAGGTCGATGATCCGCCGCATCGGCAGCGCCGCGGGACCCGCCGTCAGCCAGTAGTCACCGCGGGCCTCCTCGTCGCGCGCGAGGGCGGCCAGCGCTGCGGCGACCACGTCCACCGGGACGATGTCGACACGGGTTCCCGTTTCGCACGGCAGGAAGGGGAGCTGGCCCCACATCGCCATGCCCACCACGTGGTGGAACGCCTGCAGCCGGGCGATTTCACCGGTGCGGGTGTCCCCGATGACCGCGGAGATCCGCGCGACGGCGGCCGGCAGGCCCGACGCGCGGACCAGGGTTTCCCCCGCCGCCTTCGAGTCGGCGTACGAGGCCAGGGCGGTGTCCGGCCCGTTGCGAGCGACGAAGGCGGTGGAACTGTGCACCAGCCGGGCGCCGGCGTCCTCGACGAACCGCAGGACGTGGCCGACACCGCGCACATTGACGTGGTGCAGGCTGTGGGCCGCCGCGCCGAAGCTCACCCGGGCCGCGCAGTGGAGCACCACGTCGACCGTGGCGGCCAGTTCGCGGTAGTCGGCCGGCGGCAGCCCCAGCCAGGGCCGGGTGATGTCCCCGCCGACGGTGGTGCCTGCGGCCGGCTTGTGGTGGGTGAGGGCGATCACCGGTGTGCCTTCGCGGCTCAGCGTCCGCAGGAGCGCGGAGCCGACCACGCCCGACGCTCCGGTCAGCAGGACCACCGGTGCCGTCATGGCCGCTCCGTTCGAGACCGGTGCCGGGAGCCGTCGGGGCGGTCACGTACCCGGACGGCCGTACCGTCCGCGGTCACCTCCAGCGCGTGGCGGGTGCCCGGCACGTCCACCAGCCAGGCGGTGAGCAGTTCCCCGTCGGCGGCGACGCGGCTCGGATGGGCCGCTGTCCTGCGCGCGACGTGCTCTTTCACGGCGATCAGCGGCGCACTGTCCCGTACCCGCGCGCCCGGGGGCAGGCCGTAGACCGCGGCCACCGTCCCCGGGACGTGGTCGAGCCGGGCCACTGCCGAGCGGCGCAGCACGGTGACCTCGCCGTCCCGGTCCGACAGCAGCAACTCCGGCACGTACCGGCGGTCCCTGATGAAGGCGCGGCGCAACCGCCCTGACACCTTCAGCAAGCCGCCCGCCGGGACGAGGACGAGGACGAGGCGCATGGCGACGAGGACCCGTTCTCCCTCGCACAGTTGGAGATCGACGGCGGGAAGGCGCGGGGAGTCCGGCAGCGGTGGGGCGCTGGAGCCGAACCCGGCGAAGCGCGCCTCGACGTCGATCAGTCCGGTGTCGGGCAACGGCGCGTAGCGGACGAGTGAGGCGATGCGGTGGGGGAAGGTCACGCTGTCCCGGTCGATGTCCGCCGACCACTGCCCCAGGCAGGTGTGCGGGATGACGTGCGTCGCCGCGTCGAGCAGTCCGTGGTGGAGGAGGCCGGGCGGGACCCGGCCCCGGGCGGCGTCCAGCACGCCCGAGGCGCCGCCGCTGCCGATGCGTGCCGAGCGGAGGTACTGGAAGCTGGGGCCGTGGAAGCACGCGCCGGATTCATATGGATCGGGGACCGCGCGCGTACGCGGGAGCGGGGCGAACCGGAGCGGTGGCGACTGGGGTGTGAACAGGGCGGTGCCCGTGGCCACCGGCGCGAAGCGCGCAAGAGCGGGATCGCCGTTTCCGGCCTCCAGCCAGGTGAACAGCGTCAAGGCCGGTTGACCGGGCGGCCCATCGCAGGTGATGCGGACCCTGGTGGGGCCGGGGAGGGGCAGCCAGCGCCGCACCTGTACGTCGCGGAGCGCCGAGACGGTGCGGCCGTCGAGGTCCGTGGCCACCTGCGCGCACAGATCCGCCATGGACATCAGCGGCAAGGCCGGCACGGTCCAGGTGGGGCAATGGTCGGCCAGCCAGCTGTCGACGGCCGGATCGAGCACGAACTCCACCGGAGCACGCCGGTCCTTGGCGGGAGGCCGCCGGTCCTCGACAGGGCGCGGAGGCGGCGGACCCGCGGGCAGCGAGCGGGGCGTTCTCCCGGGGCCGGACAGGTATGCGTCGACCGAGCCCTGCAACCGAAGGAACTGTCGGTGCAGCGCAGTCGCCCGGCCGTGCTGCTCGGCGACGAGTGCGAGCACGTCGGAAGACCTGGCGGCATGCGGCCTGCGGATTCCCTGCGCGCGGTGGTACGGGCTCGCCGGGGCGTCCTCCGCCGGGCCGCCCGTCCCGTACCGCGGCGGCCGGGGCATCACTTCCTCGGCCGGTTCGGCGTCAGGCGGTACGGGCGGTGTGGGCCGCATGGGAAGCCTCCCCGAAGAGCACCTCGGCCGGCCCGGCAGAGATGATCACCTGTGGTTGTGGTGCGCTGATGGCGAGTTCGGCGGCGAAGGCACGGGCCCCGTCCTCCATGGACAGCAGAGGAACGCCGCCCAGCCGGAAGAGGCCGGCCAGTCGGGGCGTGACCATGCCGCCTTGCCACGGGCCCCAGGCCAGGGAGCGGAGCAACGCCTCGGGGCGGCCGGTCCGTTCCGCGGCGAGCACATGGTTCAGGGTCTCGTTGGCCATCGCGTAGTCGCACTGGCCGGCGTTGCCGAAGGACGCGACGACCGAGGAGAACACGCACAGCAGGCGCAGCGGATCCGCCGCCGTCTCCTGGAGCAGTGCCGCCAGCCCTTCGGCCTTCACGCCGAACACCTCGTCGAAGTCCGCGGCCGTCTTGTCCTTGATACGCCGGTCGGCCAGGACACCGGCCGCGTGCACCAGCCCGGTGACCGGCCCCCACTCGGCCCGGATGCCGGCGAGCACGGTGTGCAGGCGCTCGCGGTCACGGACGTCCGCCCTCACGTACCGGGCCTGGGAACCGGCCTCCCGCAGCGCGGTCAGCGCCGCGCGGATCCGGTTCGCCTGCGGACCGTCCGGCTTCGTGCGGCCGATCAGGACGAACCTGGCCGGGCGGGTCCGCGCCAGTTCGGTCAGCGCCCTGGCGGTGACACCGCCGGTGCCGCCCGTGGCGACGATGACGGGGAGCGGACCGAGGGCGGGCGCAGGCTGCGCGTCCCCCGGGACCTCCTCGTCGCGCACGGCCCAGGTCCGCCGTACACCGTCGGCCGGGAGACCGACGTTGAGCGACGGGCCTCCGGCCAGCAGTTCCCCGACGACCGCCGCGGCGACCTCGCCGTCGGTGCGGGCCCCGCGGGCACAGTCGATGGCCTTGACCGACGCCCGCGGCCATTCGGCTCCCGCGGTACGGGCGAGAGCGGCGAGGCCGCCGAGCCACGCCCGGCGCGGTCCACCGGAGCGCAGCCCGAACCACCCGCCCGTGTCCTGCACGGTGACGAAGACGCCACCGTGCCGCTCCATCCGCGGTGCGACGGCGCGGGCCGCCCGGAACGCTTCCCGCTGACGTGCGAGGGCGTCGGTCACCGACGCCGGTTCGGCCATGCCGCCGAGGAAGACGACACCGTCCGCGCCGGCCGGGGCGGCCGTGTGGCGCTCGGCGGCGACGCCGTGCGTTCCGAGCAGGCGGACCACCTCGTCGGCGAGGCCGGAGCCGCCCCCGACCACGGCCAAGGGGCCCTCGCCCAGTCCCGGCAGCGGTGTGCCGGCGGCGGGCTCGGCCACCATCGTCGGGATCTGCCGGTGCACCCGGCCCTCCGGCGGGGCGGATTCGGCCGCGGGGAGGGCGGCGGCCGGGTGCGGTGCCGCCGTCTCCGCGGGTGAGGCACCGTCGGCGGGCGCTCTCGCCGCGACCAGTTCGCGCAGCGCACCGGCCACTTCCCCTACGGTCCGCAAGGCCGCCAGCTGTGCGACATCCGCGCGGTCGACGGCCTCCAGGTGCGGAAACGCCGCGCGCAACGCTGCCAGCACCTGCACCCGGGTGATCGAATCGAGGCCCAGGTCGGCTTCGAGTTCCATGTGCGGGGCCAGGACGTCGACGGGATAGCCGGTCTCCTCCGCCACCGTCCTCAGCACCAGGGCCTCCATGCCGGCGATGTCCGGGGCCGGTGACGGCAGCGCCTCCTGGGGCGAGGACCGGTCCGTCTCAGTGGTGGCCGGGGCCGGGAGTCCGCCCGCGTCGGCTCGGACAGCAGGGGTGGAGAGCACTGCGGGATCAGCCCGGTCACCGCTCCAGCCGCTCCAGTCCCTCCACCCGATCCCGGCCGAGTCGGTCCCCTCCGGCTCCTGCCCGGTGCTCCCCTCGCTCCCGGCCCCGACGAGGGCCTCGACTGCCTTGGCCGCCAGACCGAGATAGGTGGCGTGGGCTTCCGCGGTCTGCCGCTGCACCTCCAGGAGGGCTCGTACGACCTCGGTGTCGGCCTGGTGCGTCGCCGGGGTGGGAAGAGGGGCCGGGGCGGTTGCAGGAGCCACGGGCCCGGGGCCCACCTGCGCCTCACCCGCCTGCGGCGGGTAACGCCGCCCGTGGTTACCGCCGTTGATCGACATGCGTACCTGGGACGTGGGGCGCGGCTCCGGTGCGGACCGGGCGGTCGCGTGGTGTTCCCACAGCCCGGCAGGCAGCAGAGGAACGCCCAGGGCGGCCAGCCGCGCCAGGGCGCTGTGGAAGCCGGTCACCCCATGGGTTCCGGACGGGGCGGTGGGGATGGCGTGATGGGGGAGGCCGTGGAGGATCTCACCGATCAGACCGGTGAGTACGCTGCCCGGCCCCACCTCCACGAAGGTCCGTACGCCGTCGCGGTACATGGCTTTGATCATGTCGACGAACCGGACGGGTGCGGCCAGATGCCCGGCAACCACCTGCCGCACCAGGCCGGGTTGTACGGGATACACGGCCGCGTCCGTATTGCCGTACACGTCCAGCAGCGGGGCCCGGATCGTCTGTGCGGCGAGGAACTCCGTCCACGGCTCCGTGGCGCGAGCCACCAGCGGGCTGTGGAAGGCCGTGGCCACGTCCAGGCGGCGGGTGGTGAGGCCGGCTGCGGCACAGCGTTCCGCTGCCTGCGCCACTCCCGTCTGTGTGCCCGCCAGCACCACTTGGGCGGGCGCGTTGTCGTTGACGAGCCAGATGTCCTCGGAAAGGCCGTCGGCGACGAGGCCGGTGACGCGCTCGGCGCAGGCGTCGACGGCGAGCATGGCACCGCCGTCGGGGCCGGAACCGGTGTCCCGCAGGAGTTCGCCGCGCCTGCGGGCCAGCCGCAGCAGGGTGTCCGCGTCGAACGCCCGGGCGGCGTGCAGCGCGGTCAGTTCGCCGAAGCTGTGGCCCGCGACGCAATCCGGCCGTACTCCGGTCGCGTCCAGCAGCGCGAGCAGGGCGAGAGCGTGCGCGGCGAGGGCCGGCTGTGCCCACTCGGTACGCGTCAGACCGGCCCGGTGGCGCCTCCGCTCGTCCTCGGTGGTCCCGGGCCGGGGGAACACCACGTCGGTCAGCGGCTGTTCGCCGAGGTCCAGTTCGGCCGCGTGCTGCCACACCGCCAGCGCGCGAGGGAAATGCAGGGCCAGGTCCGTACCCATGTGGGGGTGCTGGGCGCCCTGCCCGGGGAAGACGAAAGCGATCCGGCCGACGCCCATGTCACCGGTGCCGTAGTGCAGCCCGGCAGGCCCCGGGAAAGCCTCACCCGGGCGCCGTTCGATCACCGTGGCGGCCTGCTTCAGCTTGGCGGCCAGTTCCGTCGGGCCGTCCGCGACGAGCGCCAGACGGAATTCCGCGTCGGCATCGAAGGCGTCCTGCGCCCGCCGGGCGGTCTCGGGCAGACGATCGCGCTCGTCGAGCCTCTCCACGAGGTCGCGGCACCGGGTGAGCAGCCCCTCGGAGGTCGCGGCGGACAGCGGCACCAACTCCGTCGGCCGGGACGCGCACGACGGCGCCGGGCGGCGCGGGCCAGGGCCCCCGGCCACCGGAACGTACTCCTCCAGCGCCACGTGGAAGTTGGAGCCGCCGAACCCGAAACTCGACACCGATGCCCGCCGCGGATGGTCCGCGAGATGCACCCACGGCCTGGCCGAGGTGTTGAGGTAGAACGGGCTGCGGTCGAGTTCCAGCGCCGGGTTGGGCGGCTCGGCCTTGATCGTCGGGGGGAGCACCTTGTGGTGCAGCGCCAGCACGGCCTTCAGCAGGCCGGCGGCACCGGCGGCGGCCTTGGCGTGACCGATCTGGGACTTCACCGAGCCCAGTGCGCACCACGGACGCCCGGGGCGGCCGGGCCCCTCGAACACCGCACGCAGCGCGGTCACTTCCGTGGTGTCGCCCGCGACGGTCCCGGTACCGTGCGCCTCCACCAGACCGACCGTGCCGGGACCGTGACCCGCTGCCGCGTAGGCCCGGCGCATGGCCCGGACCTGCCCGGCCGCCAGCGGCGCGTAGATGGACGTACCGCTGCCGTCCGATGCCGATCCGATGCCGCGCACCACGGCGAAGATCCGGTCACCGTCCCGCTCGGCGTCCGCGAGCCGCTTGAGCGCGAACAGGGCGACACCTTCGCCCAGCACGGTGCCGTCCGCGGTCTCCGCGAACGGCCGGCAGTCACCGGTGGGGGAGAGGGCCGGCGTCTTGCTGAAGCAGGTGAACGTCATCGGATCGTTGAGGGTGTCCACGCCGCCGGTGACGACGAGATCCGCCCGGCCCAGTACGAGATCGTCGACGGCGACGGACAGCGCGGCCAGGGAACTCGCACACGCCGCGTCCACGGTGAAGTTCGTCCCGTGCAGATCGAAGGTGTTGGCGATCCGCCCGGCGACGACGTTGCTCAACAGGCCGGGGAAGGTGGCCGTCTGCCACGGTGCGCAGTGCTCGGCGATCCGGTCGCAGATCGCCTCCGCCCGCTCCCGCGTGATCCCTTCTTCCCGTAGGGCCTTGTGCCAGACAGGGCGCCCCGTGCGTGCGCTCATCTCGCCCATCAGTTGCAGCGCAGCACAACCCACGTACACACCGACCCGATCGCCGGGCACAGCCCCTGGCCCCGGGCCCAGGTCCGCCAGCAGCCGGCCGGCCACGATCAGGGCGAGCAGCTGGGCCGTGTCGGTGGCGGCGACGGTCCGGGGCGACAGGCCGAAGGCCATCGGCTCGAATTCCACCGTCGGCAGGAAGGAACCGCGTGTGCAGTACGTCTTGTCCGGGGCCTGTGGGTCGGGGTCGTAATGGTCCGCCGCCAGCCACCGGTCGGCCGGCACTTCGGTCACCAGGTCCCGGCCCTCGACGACGGCCCGCCAGAAGGCGTCGAGCTCCGGGGCGCCCGGCATGATCGCATCCATCCCCACGACGGCGATCGGCCCCGGTACGGTCGGCCCCGGTACGGTCGGCAGGCTGTCGGGCATGAGGCTGCTCCCCTCGGAAGACACGTGGAAAACGCGGCGGGCGACATGTGCGGAACACGGCGGGCAGCGGCCGGCCGCCGCCGTCAGCGCAGCAGGCGCGGCCGGAAGCGGAACGCCCGTGGCGGCAGGGCGACCCCAGAGGTCCGCAGCTGATGGGCCCGCGTCACCACGGCGGCTCCCTGCAACAGGTTCAACGCGATCTGCACGACCGTCCGGCGCCCCGGTACCGCCAGGAAGGAACCCGCGCTCCACCGGTTGAACGCCCCGGCCGCCGGGCCGCACCACAGCTGGTAGTCGGCCCGCCGCCGCGGGTCCCCGGTGACGGCCCACCGGTTCGACCGGCTGAGGTACCACCGGAACACCAGCGCCATCCGGTGCTTCGGGTCCGCCTCGGCCCGTGCCAGCTCCGCCGGGTCGCGCCGCGTCCAGTAGTCGTACGTCCAGGTCCACACGGCATCGATCGAAGCGCCCAGCACGTCCCGCTCCAGCGACCGCCGCTCGGCCGCGGGCACCGCGTCCAGCGACGGATACTGCCGGTAGACGCGCTCCAGCCGCGCCGCCCGCCCGGCGAAGAGCGTGCCCCGTCGCAACACCTGCACCTGCGCCCCCATCTCGAACATGTCCGCGGCGGGAGCCATGGCCGTATCGGCGACACCGGCCTCGGCGAGCATCGCCTTGGCCTCGGCGCAGACCCCGGCCTCGACGGACATCTGGTTCACCGACCCGGTGACGACGTACGCCGCACCCAGCGCGAACGCGGCGGCGACCGCCGCCGGCTCCCCGAGGCCGCCGGCCGCCCCCACGCGCACCGGGCGGGCGAGGCGGTGCCGGGCCGCCAGTTCGTCCCGCAGCGCGACGACGCCGGGCAGCAGCGCGGCCAGGGGACGGCGGTCGGTGTGGCCGCCGCTGTCCGCCTCGACGGTGATGTCCTCGGCCACCGGTACGTGCGCGGCCAGCCCCGCCTCGTACTCGGTGAGCCGGCCGTGTGCCACCAGATGGCGCAGCAGCGCGCCGGGCGCGGGCAGCATGAACGCCCGCGCCAGCTCCGGACGGCTGACCTTGGCGAACACCGCCACCGGACGGATGATCCGGCCCGCTCGGTCCTGCCGCAGCCCCACGGCGGCGCACCGTACCACCGCAGGTGTCAGCTCCATGAAGGCCGACGCCGAGACGCACGGGACGGCCGCGCCCACCAGCCGGTCGGCGACCTGCTCCTCCCAGGACGCGTCGGCCGGCGTGTGGATCAGGTTCACACCCCAGTTCCGGCGGTCCGCCAGCCCGGTACGGAGCTCGTGCGCCGCCCGCTCCACCTCGACCGGAGGCAGGCCCCCGGCGCCGAAGAAGGCCAGCATGTCGGCGCGTGCCATGGCGGCCACCAGCGATGTGGTCGAGATGCCGCGGGCCATCTCGCCCGCGACGTAAGGGAAGCGGACACCGTGGGCCCGGCCGAACGCCCGCTCACCCAGCCACTCCGGATACAGCGCGGGCAGCGTCCCGACCGGGACCAGGCCGTGGCCGAGGCCGTGGACCGCCGACCGGCCGTCCGCCAGCCCCAGCTGCCCGTCGGAAACCCGGGCGACCAGATGCACCGGCGCCGTCACACGCTGGGCCAGTTCCGTCATGCCGTCGCCGTCGAACACGGCGCCGCGCGCGTCCCCGCCCCCGGGCCCGGCCGGCAGGAGTTCGCCCCTCGCAACCCCGCCCATCAGAAATGACCGAATACCCAGTTCCCGGATGCCTGCGGGTCCTCACTCACCACGTACTCCGTGAAGGCTTTGAGGCAGGTCGCATAGGTCAGGTGGCCCTGACCCGTCGCATCGAATCTCTCCCAGGTCGTTGTCGCTTCCTCCTCGGAGATGCCGAGGAAGCGCACTGCCAGGGGAATCGTGTCGTCCTTGCGGATCCTGCCGTCGCCGTCCCGGTCCAGCATCCCGAACAGGACGTTGGTCAGCGAGCCGATCAGGCGGATCACCTTGTCGGGGTCCCGCACCAGATCGATGGCGATCTCCTGCGCGAAGCGCTCCTGGTCGAGCTGGCGTACTCCGGTGGCGTCCGGGGACGGATCGTACTCCCGCCAGATTTCCCGGGCGGTGGCCGCGAGCTGGTCCTGGCGCCGCGCGTCGGCCCCGCTTCCGGCCGCCTCGGCGAAGGCCCGCCCCAGACGCAGCGACCCCTCTTCGGTGATGAGGCCGGCGTGGTCGGAGTCGAGAACCTCGAACATCCGGTTCAGTTTGCGACGGCGGATATCTGACATCGGTGCGGGGGCGGTGGCTTCGAAGAGGGGCATGCCGCTGAACACCTCCGGGAGGTGGGGGATCGGTCGGCCCGCATGACGGCGGGCCGGGTTCCGCTCCGGCGCGTGGAAGAGGCCCGGCCGGGCGCGGAACCCGCGCGCCTGGCCGGCATCAGGGCGCCGGCCAGGGCAGTCGTAGCGAAGTGGGGGACGGACGGCGTACGTCATGTGCTCCCCGGAGCATCTGTGCCGTCTCCTGAAGAGAGCATCGGCCGATGTCGGCACCCTCAACCCGGGTGCCCGCCCGCTTCGCTCGACTTGGGGACGTACCGAACAAGGTGGCGTGCTCGGGCGCGTCGGTGGCGGGCTGGGCAGCGCCCACGGGCACGTTCCCGTCGTCGGGCTATCTGGCTGTGCCGGTGAACGCCATGGTCAGCGTGAACGCGTAACCGGGCAGGCACCAGTTCTTCTCGCGCGGCTTCTTCTTGTGCCTGCCGTGGCGCCGCTTGCGTGGCACGAGAGAGGGTTGGCGCAGCCCGTCATCGGCTCGATCCAGGGAATGTACAACCCTGTGCATTCGCGGAGGCCGGCGGTGAGCCCGGCCGGCCTCCGCGAATGCGCTAACCGCTCAGGAAGCTGGGCGTGCGGAGGCCGGCTCCTGGCGGGCGAGGAGTCCGCTGGCGGTCACCTCTACCGTGTGGCGTACCAGGTCGGTGAAGTCCATCCGCAGGGCGGCCAGTGCCGGGTCGGAGTCGTAGGCGGCCCGCAGTGCCTCCGAGGGGTGGCTGCACGGCCAGGCTGCCATGGCCGTGAGCACGGTCGTCTCCGCCAGCCTGGACGCGCCCTCGGCGCCGAGTTCGGGAAGGTGCCGCCGGACCAGCTCGATCAGGGCCTGCGTGTTCTGCCAGGCCGCGTGCTTGTGCCGGACGGCGACCTCGGTGGAGATGTTGTGTTCCAGTACCGCGGACTGCGCGGCGAGCAGGTCACAGAGCACCGGTCGCCCGGCCAGGGAGGCGGCCAGGGTCTCTGCCAGCCCGTCCCCGCGTTCTCGCGGGGTGCCCGCGGCTCCTCCGGTCGCGTGCTCCAGTTCGGCGACCCAGTCGTGCATCTCGGCCTGCAAAAGCTCCAGCAGGACCGCTTCGCGTGACTCGAAATAGCGCAGCACATTGGATTTGGCCAGCCCTATTCGGCGGCTCAGCTCGTTGAGGCTGAGCTTGGCGACCGGCATCTCGGTCAGCATCGCGGCCGCGGTCGCCAGGACCTGCCGGCGCCGTTCGAGTCGCTGCTCATCGCTGCGTGCGCGCTGGAACTCCACCCGCCCATCGTAGCTACCGCCGGTCTCTTAATAAAAGACCGGTGGTCTGTTACGGTGGAAGATGTTAAGAGACCAGTAGTCTTTTAGGAGGCGGTCGTGTACCAGGTCCCTGATCAGCGCGGAAAACTCGCCGTTGTGACCGGCGCGAACAGCGGCACCGGCAAAGAGGCCGCCAAGCGCCTGGCCGCAGCCGGAGCGCACGTGGTGCTCGCCGTGCGCACCCCGGCCAAAGGCGAGCAAGCACAAGCGGAGATCCGCGCCGCACACCCCGCCGCCCAGGTCGAGGTCCGCCGGCTCGACCTGGCCGACCTGACTTCGGTCCGCGAATTCACCGACGCTCTGATCGCCGAGGGCAGGCCGCTGGACCTGCTGCTCAACAACGCCGGAGTGGCGAACGTGCCCACCCGGCACGAGACGGCGGACGGATTCGAGCTGCAACTGGGCAGCAACTTCCTGGGCCCGTTCGCGCTCACCGTCAGACTGCTGCCGCTGCTGTTGTCGGCCCCCGCGCCACGCGTGGCCACGATGAGCAGCCTCGGCGCCGCCACCGGCCGGATCGACTTCGACGACCTCCAGTCCACCGGCCACTACAGCCCCGCCAAGGCGTACGCCCAGTCCAAACTGGCCGATCTGATGATGACCCTGCACCTGGCGGACCTCGCAGCCCGGCACCAGTGGCCGCTGTCGTCGGTCGGCGCGCACCCCGGCACCACCCGCACCAACCTGATGGTCTCGGGGCCGACCCTGGGCGGTGGCCGGCCCGGCCGGTTCACCTCGCTGGCCGCCAAAATCGTGCCCTCCCAAGGCCCGGAACAAGGCGCGGAACCGTTGCTGTACGCGGCAACCAGCCCCGACGCCGCGCCCGGTGGCTACTTCGGCCCCCGGTGGGTCATGACCGGCCCCCCGAAACCTGTCCGCCCGCCGCGCCGCGCACAGGACAAGACCGTCGCGGCACGCCTGTGGGCCCAAGCCGAACACCTCACCGGCGTCACCGTCGCCGCCCAGCTCTGATCAACCGCCCAGGCCGGCGCCTTGGGCACCCCGAGCGCATCCACATCGGGCTCGGCCCGCCCGGTGGCCTGCGCATCGATGCTGGGGAGGTACCGGCCCTCGCGTCCCGTCCAGGGGCCGTACGGCAAAACGCCCAGTCGGCGTCGGGTGGTGCATCGCCCCACGCTCAGCGCGGGGCAGGCGGCTCGCCCCACGGGCCCTCCAGTGCCGTGCGCAGGGCATCGGCCTTCTCCCGGCCGATCCGCTCGGCGAGCTGCTCTTCCAGCCGTTCGAGGATGAGCTCGGCCTGCCGGTGTGCACGTTCCCCTTCCTCGGTGCGTCGGATCAGCCGCTGCCGGGCTGAGGTGGGGTCCGGGGATTGTTCGAGCAGTCCGGCGGCGACCAGGCCGTGCACGGCCTGGTGCGCGGTCTGGCGGGTGACGCCCATGCGCCGGGCGAGCTCCGAGATGGTGGTGCCCTGGTCGTCCAGCGCGGCGAAGAGCTGTACCTGTGTCGGGGACACGGGGGTGGCTCCGCCTGCTTCCAGGGCTGCCAGCAGCCCTTCTTCGAACCAGCGCCGGGCGTCGCCGAGCAGCTGGGGGAGATTGCGGCGGGTGGATTGCATCTGTTCCTCACGATGGCGGAAAGCGGGGCCGGGTCATCTGCGCGGCTTGCCTGTCCGAACCCTTTCATGTCAGGCTACCTGACAGTCCCACGGGGGAGATCCGTAGAGGAGAAGACATGACCATCGAGTACGCCACGCGGTACCGGCAGGCTTCACGCATACCCGCGGAGCCGGGCAAGCCGTACTTCATCGAGAAGGGCGAGGGGGACCGCGCCCACCTGTTCGGCGACCTGATCACCATCTACGCCGGCGGCGAGCAGACCGAGAACACCTTCAACTTCTTCACCGTCGAAGGTCCCAAGGGCGACATCATCCCGGCCCACGTGCACACCGACACCCACGAGGTCTTCTACATCACCGCCGGCGCCGTCCGGCTGTTCGTCGAGGACACCGAGGGCAACCAGCAGGAGAAGCTGCTCACCCCGGGCGACTTCGGCTTCGTACCCAAGAACTGCCGGCACGCCTACCGCATGGAGCGCCACCACAGCCAGGTCGTCGGCGTCGCCGCCGGCCCCGGCGGCACCTTCGAGCGGTTCTTCGAGAACTTCGGCGCCCCCGCCGAGCAGCTCGGCCTGCCCGCCGAGCCGGTCATCCCGGAACCGCACAAGTTCGCCAGTGTTCCCGAGCAGTACGACGTGCGCTTCCTGCCCGACCACCAGTGGCGGACCCGGTGACGGCGGCCGACCCTCCGGTGCGGGAACTGATCGCCGCGCCGCACCCCGACCGTGCCGCCCTGCCACCCGCCGATCCAAGGGAGCCCGGCGTCCGACTGCTGCGCGGCGTGCCCTACCACGTGGTGGAGGGCAGCCGCCCACTGGAACTGGATCTGTGGTTGCCCACAGACGACCAGGCAGAGCCCGTTCCGCTGGTGCTGTTCGTCCACGGCGGTTCCTGGCGCCGGGGGCGGCGCGATGACATGGGCCTGCGCACCCGCACCTGGGAACCAGGGCCATTCGCGCGCATCGCGGCCACGGGCTGCGCCGTCGCCTGCGTCGACTACCGGCTCAGCGGCGAGGCCACCTTCCCCGCCCCGCTCGACGACCTGAACGCCGCACTGCGCTGGCTCACCCTGCGCTCCGCGGAACTCGGCATCGACACCCGGCGGACGGTGGTGTGGGGAGAATCCGCCGGCGGACACCTCGCCGCGCTCCTCGCCCTCACCTCCACCACCCCGCCCCTGGCCGGCGCCGTGCTCTGGTACGCACCCAGCGACCTGACCACCGCACGCGGCTGCTTCACCCCCGAGGACCCCACCACCCCCGAAGCCCTCCTGCTCGGCGCGGCCCCCGCCACCGTCCCCGAGCACGCCCACGCAGCCAGCCCCCTCGCCCGAGCCCACCCCGGCGCACCGCCGTTCCTCCTCGTCCACGGAAACGAGGACACCCTGGTGAGCTGCTCACACAGCCAGTCCCTCGCCGCCGCGCTGGAGAAGGCCGGGGCGCCGGTCGAACTGTGGACGGTGGCGGGCGCCGACCACGGCTGGCACCGGCTGTCCGACGCCCAGGTCGAGGAGATCTTCACCCACTCCCTGGCCTTCGCCCGTCGCCTCCACCGGCGGTCTTGATGCGATCGCCGAGTCGCTGCCGGCGGATGGCCGGTACGCGGATTGCGGTGGTAGACGGCGATCTCATCGACGGGCACGGCCGGGGCCGCGAGCGCGTCTGTGCCGGGACAGGGGTGTTCCCGCCGCGATGAAACGGGCCACGACCACGGTGGCGCGCATCCTGCTCCGAGCGCCGGTTCTCCGAGCGCCTGGAGCCCCCCGGCATCGCTGCTGAAACCGAACGCTGGACTCGGGTTCCGCATGCCGCCCCATCCACCTGCGCGAAGTGACCCGCGAAGGCGTCTCACCACCGGCTCCTGGGATGAGGATGCGCGAGGGCAGCTACCGGCCCTGCTCCGCTCGGCCGGTCTGCCCGGCCCCAGCGCGCTGATCGGGTTCCGCCCAGTGGAGGCCGTCCGCGGTGGCGACCAGGCCGCCAGGGAACTGCGGGGCCGTCTCCGCGAAGCTGTCGCCGACGGCTCCTTGCTCGGCGAGCAGGTCGCTCTGCGCGAAGGTCTCGCCGAGCATCGGGCTCTCGTCCCACGGATCGCCGGCCGGGTCCGCCTGGTAGCAGTGGACGGACTCGTCCAACACCCGTGCGGCGGTCCCGAGGCGGCCGGTGATCTGTCCGGCGTCGGTGAGCGCCCGGTCGCCGGAGGCCAGCCCGCCCACCAGGTTGACGAAAGAAGCCACCGCGCTCGCCTGCCCGCCGGCCACCTTGCGGGCCTGCCAGAAGTACGTGTCCTTCGATGCCTGCATGGCGTAGAAGGCGGCGAGGAAGTCGTGGAAGACCGTGTATTCGCGGCGGTAACGGGCTTCGAACTCGTCGAAGGCCCGCCGCTCCGCCAGCCCGGTGCTCAGTACGCTGTTGACCGAGCGGGCGGCGAGCATGGCGGAGTACGTCGCCAGATGTACGCCGGAGGAGAAGACGGGGTCGATGAAGCACGCGGCGTCGCCGACCAGTGCCACGCCCGGCGCCCAGAACCGGGTGTTGCAGTAGGAGTAGTCCTTGCGGACCCGCACGGCGCCGTACGTCCCCTCGGTGACGCGCCGGGCGTCGGCCAGGTAGTCCCGTACGAGGGCGCACTGGCCGATCAGCTTGGACAGCGCCTTCTCGGGGTCTCCCTGTACCTGGTCGGCGTGGTCGCGATGGACGACGGCGCCGACGCTGGTGAGACGGTCGCTGAGCGGGATGTACCAGAACCAGCCGGCGTCGAAGGCGGCACACAGGATGTTGCCCTGGTTCGGCGCGGGCAGTCGGTGTCCGTTCTCGAAGTATCCGAAGACGGCGATGTTGCGGAAGAACGGGGAGTACACCCGCTCCCCGCCGGCCGCGGTGTGGAGGCGGCCGGTGTTGCCGGAGGCGTCCATGACATAGCGGGCGCGGACCTCGGCCTCCGAGCCGTCCGGTGTGCGGTAGATCAGGCCGTGGACGCGGCCGTCCGCGCGAAGGATGCGCCGCACCGTGCACCCTTCGCGTACGCGGGCCCCGACCTGCCGGGCGTGGTCCAGCAGCAGCGCGTCGAACCGCGTCCGCTCCACCTGGTACGCGTACCCCATGGATTCGCCGAGGCCGGGCGAGTCGGCGAAGGAGAACGTCCACGGTTCGGGGGCCGTACCCCAGCGGAAGGTACCGCCGCGCTTGCGCATGAAACCGGCCTCGCGCAGGGCGCCGTCCACGCCCAGGAGGCGGCCGATGCCGTGGACGGTCGAGGGGAGGAGGGACTCCCCGATCTGGTAGCGCGGGAAGTGCTCTCGTTCCAGCAGCAGGACGCGGTGTCCGGCCATGGCGACCAGGGCGGCGGCGGTGGAACCGCCGGGCCCGCCGCCGACCACGACGACGTCGAACTCACCGGGGCTCGCGGTATCCGACATGAGGTGCCTTCCTTCCTGTTGCGGTGGTGCGTGGGGACCGCTACGGGGCGGTCACCAGGTCACCTGAAGGGTGAGCGGTGACCGGACCGGCGAGTGGTCCTCCCACGTGGGGGGCTGCCCCGTCAGGCGGAGCCGGGGAAAGTGGTCGAGAAGGGCTTCCAGGCCCACGCTCAGCTGGGTACGGGCCAGGTGGGCGCCGATGCAGTTGTGCGGGCCCCGCCCGAATGCCAGGTGGGGGTTGGCCTGCCGGTCCAGCACCAGCCGGTCGGCCTCCGGGAACGCCCGCTCGTCGCGGTTGGCCGCGGCCACCACGGGCAGTACGGCCTCGCCGGCGCGGATGGTCCGCCCGTGCACGGTGACGTCCTGCCGGGCCTGGAGGACGATGACGCCGTTCTGCACGGGGAGAAAACGCAGGAGTTCTTCGACCGCGGTGGGCACCAGCGCGCGGTCACCCACCAGCCGGTCGTACCGGTCCGGCTCGGTCAGCAGGGCCAGCGCGGCATTGGCCAGGAACATGGTGGTGGTGCGGTATCCGGCCACGAGCATCGACAGGCCGAAGGCATGCACGCTCTCCTCGTCCACCGCACCGCGGTCGCAGTCCTCGACCAGCGAGCTGAGAAGGTCCCCGCCCGGCGCGCGACGGCGGCGTTCCAGCAGCGAGGCCGTGTAGGAACGCAACAGGCGGGTGGCCGCACGGCCCTCCTCCAAGGTGACCAGCGCGCCGAGCGCGGTGTCCGCCGCGGCAAGGAAGGTCGCGCGTTCGGCGTAGGGAATGCCCACCAGTTCGCACATCACCAGCAGGGGAAAAGGCTCGAAGAAGCCGCTCACGAGGTCGCGGGGAGGCCCGTTGGCGGCGATCTGCGCCAGCAGGCGGTCGGCCGTGGCGCGAAGGGCCGGCCGCCGTCGTCGCGTAGCGCGGATACTGAACGGTTTCGCCAGCGCCTGGCGCAGGGCCGCGTGCCGCGGCCCGTCGAGTTCCATCATGGTGACCAGGCCGGGGCCGCGGGCGGCGGCGTCCGCATCGAGCGGCCAGTCGTTGATGGTCGGCCGGATGAACCGGTCGTCGGCGAGCAGCTTCCGTACGTCGTCGTAGCGGGTGACGTACCAGGCCGGAGCGCCGAAAGGGGTGGTGACCCTGGCGAGGGGGCAACTGCGGCGCAGCAGCGCATACTGCGGCGGTGGCCCCACGCCGCCTAGTGCGGGCATCGGGAACGGACGGGGCTCTTCTTCTCCCGGTTCGAGGGGTGGCGTGTCAGGTGGATGCGGCATGGGTTCACCGCCTTGCGCAGGACGGCCGCGATGGTCGGGTCCGGAATCGGTGGCGGTGGGGCGGCTCCTGGCGGAGCAGGCGATCGCCGCGCCCCACCGTCCGTCGTCCACGGGCGGGGTGGCGGTCGCGAAGAGTGGCAGCCGCGATCCGGCGCCCTCTCGGCCCTTCGGGCACCAGCGCTCCGCCGGCTCTGGAACGATGCCCGGCCCCTGACGGCGGAACCGCCGGCACGGGACAAACCACCGGCGGCGGTGAGCGTGACGTGCGCAGGCAGGAGGCATGCGCCGGTCCCCGCCCCGTAACGTGCTACGGCGCAGAATGCGGGACCGCACCGTGGTCCTGCTGCTTCGACTCTGGGCTGCACGCGTGCTTCGGCCGGGACGCCGGTTGCGGCGGCGTGGGCCGGCAGGGCGAGCCGGCCGCGTACGTCACCCGCTTGGCGCCTCACCACGTGCTCGGCTCCGGGGCCGCGGCTTAATGTCGGGGCCAGCGAGAAAGTGCGGGGCTTCGATGTCCGTCTTGACCACTCCGGCGGCCGGTGACTGGCCACTGCGGCTCTTCCGGCGGGCGTCGGTGTCCGTACCGGCGTACGCGGACTTCCTGCGCAGCCGCGGCTGCGACCCGGCTCTGGTGGTGGAGGCTGCCGATTTCGGCCGTGTCCCGGTCATGACCAAGGAGAACTACCTGCGGTCGGCTTCGCTGGCCGATCTGATGTGGGACGGCAGCCTCGGCGGTGCCCGCCTGGTGTCGTCCAGTTCCGGATCGAGCGGCACCCCGTTCTACTGGCCCCAGGACGAGGAGAGCCTGCGGGAAGCCGTCCACCTCAACGCGCCACTGTTCGATGCCTTCGGCTGCCGTGCCCGGTCCACTCTGTGCGTGATCTCGTTCTTCATGGGGGTGCACGTGGCAGGCACCCACCAGTTGGAGGCGGCCCTGCGTCTGGCACAGCGGGGCTACCGGCTCACGGCGATCTGCCCGGGCATCGACGTCGAGGAGAACGTGCGGGTCCTGCGGGACATCGCTCCCGGTTTCGAACAGACCGTCGTCATGGGCTACCCGGCCCTCATCAAGGATGTCCTGGTCGCTGCCTCCGCCGTCGGCGTGCCTCTGGAGCCGCTCGGCCTCCGCCTCGTGTTCTCGGGTGAGAACTTCTCCGAAAGCTGGCGCGACAGCGTCCATCGGGTGGCGCGGGCCACCGATCCTCTCGGCAGCTCCCTGGGAATCTACGGCTCGGCGGACACCGGGATCATCGGCGTCGAGTCCTCGCTGACCGTGTACGCCCGTCGCGCCGCGGCACAGGATCCGCAGCTGTGCGAGGCACTGTTCCCCGGCGCAGGCGCACTGCCCGCGCTCGTGGAGTTCGACCCGCGGTATCGCCACATCGAGGAGGTCGACGGAAATCTCGTCCTCAGCGCACGCAGTGGTCTGCCGTTGATCCGCTACCGCATCGGCGACGCGGGCCGGGTCATGTCGATGGCGACGCTGGCCGAGGCGATGGCCCAGTGCGGTCACGACCTGCCCCCGCATCTTGCCGGGCGCTCGACAGGGCACTTCGTCGCACTGTACGGACGCATGGACGTCGTATGCACCTTCTACGCGGTCAACATCTACCCGGACAACCTCAAAGGGGCGCTGGAACGGCCCGACCTGGTGTCCAGGACAACCGGCAGGTTCGTCCTCGGCAAGGAGGCCGCGGAGAGCGGCGAGCAGTTCCTGCGCCTGCGGGTGGAGCTGGCGCCGGGCACCGCGCCGAGCCCGCCGCTACAGCAGCACATCGAACGGGCGGTCGGCGAAGCGCTGCGGACGACCAACGCGGAATACCGGAAGCTGGAGGAGTCGATGCCTGACCGGTGCCTCCTGGAGGTGATCCTGCTCCCGCACGGCGATCCGGTCTTCGCGCGCGCAGGCAAGGGCCGACGGGTCGCCCCGTGACACACCGCTGCACGCGCCCGTCGACCGGCGTCCGTCTGTACGACATGTCGCACCGCCAGGACGTCGCGGCCTTCGAGGAACTGCGGACCTGCGGGGAACCGGTGCACGAGGTGGACGCCCTCGCCTGCATCGTCGAGGAGCTCTTCCGCACCGAGTTCCCCTTCCTCGCCGTCGACTCCCCGTACTACCAGGTCACCTACCGGCGCTACCTGGCCTCCAGGTGGCACGGCGGCGACCTGCGCCGGGCCGGCGTGTGGGCCTACTTCCCGTGGCGGCGCACGGCCGTGCACCTGCCGGACGAGACGACGTTCCTGCGCCTGCGCACGGCACGCAACCGCGACCTGATCACCCATCAGGAACAGCAGCGCTATCACGCCGCCCGGGTGGGGGTGGCCGGACTGAGCGTGGGCATGTCCGCGGTCATGACACTGGTCGGTACGGGAGGCGCGGGCCGGCTGCGCATCGCCGACCCGGACACCCTCGCGCTGACGAACCTCAACCGGGTGACGGCCTCGGTATGCCACCTCGGCCTGCCCAAGGCCGCGGTCTGTGCCGAGCGCGTATGGGAACTCAACCCCTTCCAGCACATCGAGACGTTCGACGGCCTGTCGGAACGGACCGCCGAGGACTTCTTCGGCCGCGGGGCCGACGGTCTCGACCTGCTCATCGAGGAGACGGACGACCTGCGGGTGAAAGCCTTCGCCCGCTTCGCCGCACGCTCCCGGAAGGTGCCGGTGGTCATGGCGACCGACAACGGGGACAACGTTCTCGTGGACGTGGAGCGCTATGACCTGGAACCGCGACGGCCGCTGTTCCACGGCGCGGTGGACCAGGCCCGGCTGCGCCGGCTGCCCGAGCGCCTCACGGACGCCGAACGCGTCACTCTGGCCGATGCGCTGGTGGGACCGGACGTGACCGCACGGATGAAGCTGTCACTGCTGCAAGTGGGCACGCGCCTCGTCAGCTGGCCGCAACTCGGCACGGCAGCCGGGCTCGCCGGTGCCGCGCTGGCCTACACGGCCCGGCGGATCCTCACCGGCCAGCCCATGCCGTCCGGCCGGTACGCGGTCGATCTGGACGCGGCTCTGGACGTCGGCCACCACGCCCCGCAAGCGGTGGCCGAGCGCGAACGCGTCGACGCCGAGTACACCGCGAGTCTGCGGACGCTGTTCGGGGACGCACCGTGACCAAGGAGCCGGGCCGGTATCCCGCAGGCGGGAGCCTCCGCGACAACGTACGCTTCCTGGCGCAGGTCGCGGGCCGCGCCCCTTCCGCCCACAACGCGCAGCCGTGGGCCTGCAAACTCACCGGCGACGAACTGCACATCGGCCGCCATGACGCGTACGCGCTGGACGCCGGCGACCCGACCCGGCGTCAGACGGCGCTCTCCCTCGCCATGTACCTTGAGGCTTTCGTCGTGGCGGCCCACCGCTGGGGCATCCACGCCCGCATGACGCGCACGGCGCAGGTTCCCGGCGACGACACCCTGGCGGTGCTGCATCTGACCGAGTGCCACCCGGCCGGGGCCTCCCCCCTCTACCGGGCCATCTGGCAACGGCACACCGACCGGGGGCCCTACGCGCCGCTGACGAAGCCCTCATGGCTGGACGCCATCACTCTGCCGGACACCGGAGCCGATACCCGGCTCTTCCCGATCACCGACCGGGAAGCCGTGGAGAGGATCGGCACGCTCGCGGCCACCGGACTCGCCACCGCCCTGTCCCTGCCCGCCCTGCGCCGCGAACTCGCCGGACTGGTGCACTGGCACGGGGAACCCGTCCTCCGGGGGATGGCGGTGGAAGCGCTCCTCCCCGGCACCGAACGGTACGCCGTGCAGGCCTCCCAGTGGTTCCTGGAACACGTGGACCCCCAGCGGGCGGCCGAGACCGTGCGCACCGTCTACGCGACAGCGCCGGGGCTGGTCATGGTTGTGGCGACAAGGGCCGACGATCCGATGGCCTGGTGCGACGCGGGCCGCACCGCATATCGCGTCCTGCTGCGCGCGGCGGCCGAGGGGCTGGCACACGACATCCAGGCCGGGCCAGTGGAAGTACCCGCCTTGGCGACGCGGCTCGCGGCCGAGCTGGAACCCGGTTGGCGGCCACAGCTCCTCCTGCGGATCGGACACCCGCTCACCCCACAGCACCTCGGCTCCGTCCGCAGGACCGTCACACTGGATTCCTGAGCGCATCACGTGAGGCGGTCGTACGCTGACCGGCCGCGCATCCGCCGTCGGATGACGCCGGGAAGACAAAGCCCCGGGCGTTCAGCCCCAGTTGAGCCAGGCCCACAGGACGAACGCCACGACGAAACCGGCGGACAGCTGTACCGTCAGCCTCTTGTTCGCCGGGGCCGCTTTGCTGGCCGATGTGCCCAGCGGGTCCTCACCCTGTTTCACCGCTATTCGCATGTCCGCGCGGCGCCCTATGACCCCGAGAATGAACGCGAGGGCCACCGTGGAATAGATGGAGAGAAGTTCTTTGAGATCGTGCCCGCGCAGCTTCCCGAGCACCGACAGGAAAACTATTCCGACGAGGGGGATGAGAGCGACCTGGTTCCTGGACCGGGACGTCGGCATCATGGGCAGCCAGACGGCGAGGAAGAGGACCGTCGTGACGACGGCGATGATCCACCAGACATTTTCGGAGATGTGAGGGGCGTGCAACATACTCTCCCTTACCACTGTGGGGCCCGCTCGCGGGCCCCACAGCTCAGCTATACACGGAGGTCGGTCAGCCGAACAGGCCGGTGATGCCCGAATAAACCGAACCGGCGGCGTCGCCGAAGACCTCCTTGGCCTTCGTGTATCCCGACTTTACTAGACCGCCACCCTTCGAAACGGCTTCCTTGAACTTGCCGCCGATGAAACCGACGCTGGTGCCGAGCGCGGACCCCCAGAATTCACCGCTGGTGAATCCATAGGCGACACCGGTGAAGATGGTGCTGCCGACGCCCGAGACGAGGGACACGCCTCCCAGGAACGCGCTGACGCCCTGTGCGACGCCCGGGACCGGGATCAGGTTCGAGCCCGCCGCGGCCCAGCCGGTCCAGGTGCTGACATTGCTCAGGAAATCGGCGCCGTCACACCAGCCGCCCTTCCCTGCCGGGCAACCGCCGCTGCTGCCGCCCTTGTCGCCGCTACCGCTGTCGGGCAGCTCGGCCTTGTCGTTCTTGGTGTCGTCCTCGGGCCGCTGGTTCTTCTTCGCGGCCTCCTCGGCCTTCTTGCGTGCGGCCTCCGCGGCCGCGCGCTGCTCGGCCTCGTGCTTCTGCAGGGCGATCTGCTTGGCCTGGGCGGCCGCCGTACGCGCGGCCGCCGCGTCCTTGCCGGCCTCGATGGCGGCCGCCTTGGCGCGACCGGCCGATGCCTGGGCACTGGCCGCGGAGGCCACCGCCTGGCGCGCGGACTGGGTGGCCTGGGTGGCCGAGTAGTTGGCCTGGCGGGAGGCGACCCGGGCCTTGGCCGCCGCGGCCTTGGCCTTCTTGGCGGAGGCCGCCGCGGAGGCCGCCGACTTGTCGGCCTGGGCGGCGTACTCCTGCGCCCGGTTGGCGTGGCCCTGGGCTTCCTTCGCCTTGGCCTTGGCCTGGGCGGCGTACTTCTTGGCCTCGTCGGCCTTGCCCTGGGCGCGGGCCGCGGCCTCGAAGGCCGTCTGGGCGTTCTCGTACGCCAGCGAGGTGGCCTTCGCCGCGATGCTGAGCTGGGCCTGGACCGCCGCGACGTGGGCCTCCGCGTCCTGGTCCGCCTGGGCGGCACGGTACTGGGCGCGCTCGACGAAGACGCGACGCATGGTGTCCGTCCCCTCAAGGGCGACCTGCGCGGCGGCCTTCATGGTCGGGCCGCCCTGCTCCAGCTGCCGCAGCACCTGGAAGCGGTCGTCCTCGGCCTGTGCCTTGGTGTAGCCCTCGGCGAGGAAGTCGTGCAACGCCTCGGTGGAGCCGTCGTCGAGCGCCTTGGTCGCGGCGTCCTTCACGGCCTTGCCCGCGTCGTTGACGACCTTGAGGATCTGGAAGCGGTACTCCTCCTTCTGCCCCTCGAAGGCCCCCTTGGTCAGGAACTCCTGCACCGCGTCGGGCCCCTTGGCGAGCGCGGTCTCGGCGGCCGCCGCTGTCTTGGGCGTGCCGATCCGGCTGAAGAAGACGGCCTTCTCCCGGTCGTCCTGGTGCTCGGCGTCGACCCGGTCCTGCTTGAGCCACGCCGCCAGGTCCTCGTCGGAGCCCGACAGGGCCTCCTCGGCCGCCGCGCGGGTCCAGGTGCCCTGGCTCGACAGGAGGTTGACGGCCGCCTGACGGGCCGCCTTCATGGCAGCCTGGTCGTCCTTGCCCAGCTTCTCGCCGGCCTCGGAGAGCAGCTGCTTGGTCTCCTTGTCCGTCTGGGCGGCCTGCGTCTCCTGCTTGGCGAGGACCGGCTTGAGGTCGTCCTCGAGGTGCTTGGCGTCGCGCGCCTGCTCCAGCGACGCGGCGAGGTCCGCCTCCAGCATCTTCTTCTCGGCGGCCCGGGCCACGTTGAAGACCTCGGTGGCCTGCTCGGTGGCCTCACCCGCCGTCTTGGCGGCCTGGAGCGCGGCTTCCGCGTGGGCCTTGGACTTGTTGGCCGCGTCCTGGGCCTTGCCGGCCTCGTCCGCCGCCTTGTCGGCGGCCTTGGCCGCCGCGTCCGCGTGCGCGGCCGCGTTGTTGGCCGCGGTGCGGGTCTGGCGGGCGGCCTTGGCCGCCTGGTCGGCCAGGGAGACCGCGCTGTTGGCTGCGGTGGTCGCGCGGCCGGCCTCGGCGCGGGCCGTGGCCGCCGCCCGCCTGGCGTGGGCCGCTTCGGCCTGTGCGACGCCCGCGCTGGCGCTCGACTGCGCGGCGGCCTCGGCGGCAGCGGCCGCGTTGCGGGCGGCGCTGGCCGCCGCGGCACCGGACCTGCCGGCCGCCGTGGCGGCGTTGGCCGCCTGGTCGGCCGCGGACGCGGCGGTACGGGCACCCGCTGCCGCGTTCCGGGCCTGCTCGGCGGCCTGACGGGCCGCCTTGGCCTGACCGGCGTCCGACACGGCCGCGTTCGCCGCGCGGTAGGCGCGGGACGCGGCCTGGCT
Source organism: Streptomyces sp. NPDC018019 (assembly GCF_044327805.1). NCBI lineage: Bacteria > Bacillati > Actinomycetota > Actinomycetes > Kitasatosporales > Streptomycetaceae > Streptomyces > Streptomyces sp. NPDC018019. The sequence continues at coordinate 38,516 of NZ_JBIRGD010000022.1, forward strand.
CGCGGCGGCAGCGGCGGAGGCGGCGTTGGAGGCGGCACGCGCCGCCGTACGGGCCGCGGCCACCGCGTTGTTGGAGGCGCGGATGGCGGTGCGGGCCGCTTCCGCGGCCCCCTCCGCGGCCTGCGCGGCCTTGGTGGCGAAACGGCCGGCCTTGTCCGCGTCCGACTTGGCCGCCGCGGTCTGCCGCGCCGCCTCTTCGGCGGCCTTCTTGGCGTTCGCCGCGGCCTTGTCCGCCACCTCGGCGGCGTCCAGCGCTTCGTCGGTCTGGGCCTTGGCCTTCTTGCCGGCCTCGGTGGCGACGTGGGCCAGCTGCGCGACGGTCATCGTCTCCTGGTCGCGCGCCCGGGCCAGTTCCTGGCCCCGGTCCAGGAACTCGGCGATGTCCTCCGCGTCCCCGTTCAGGGCGCGTTCGGCGGCCTGCTTCACGGCCGGCCCGCCGGAGTTCATCACCTGGAGCACTTCGAAGCGGTTGTCCTCGTCGGTGGCCTTTTCCAGGCCCTCCTGGAGGAACTTGTCCAAGGTCGCGGGCGTGCCGTCGTCGAGGGCCCGCTGGCCCTCGCGGTTGACGGCCTTGCCGCCCGCGTTCATGGCGCGCAGGACCGCGAAGCGCCGGTCGTCCTGGAGCGGCTTCTCGTACCCGTCCTTGACGAAGGCGAGCACCTCGTCGTCGGAGCCGGACAGCGCCTTGTCCGCCGCGGCGGACACCCCCTTGCCCGCGCTCGCCATCGTCTTGAGGATGGCGAACCGGGCGTCTTCCACCTCGGCCCGGCGCAGCGCACCGCCGAGGAACTCGTTCATGTCGGCGGCCGAGCCGGTCAGTGCCTTGGCGGCCTCGCGCTTGGTCGCCGCGCCGCCCACCTTCCACGCCTGGACGGCCTGGGCGCGGGCGTTCTCGGCGGGCGCCGCCTCACCGGGCTGCGCCGGGAGCGCGTTCGCCGCGGTGGTGCCGAATATCACCGCTGCCGTGGCCGCCGCGGCCACGGTGGTGAATCTGCCGCGCCTGTGCCGCGCTCGGCGCGACACGTTTGACGGTTTCATGTCAGGTGCTTCCTCATCCGGAATCTCTTGGTTGACGTCGAGAAGCGCGGCCACGCGTCCGGAAGCATGATCACACACAGAAAATCTTGACAAGTCGGACGTATTGCTGATGGCGATCGCCGGGGATGCGGGGAAGCCGGTCGATGCGGCTCGCCAACTTTCGTGCATAAGTGGCGAGTTGACGAACCGACGCACCCTGACATCAGGGGATACAGGAAGGGATAGGCGGACGAGTGACGCTTTGGTAACGAACCATCAGGGTTTGATGATGTGTGACGCCGAGTGATAATCCTTCCGCTGGGGGCGGTTTGCTCCCTTCACCCGTCACCAACCGAAACGTGAGTCATCGATGCGGATACCCCTGCGCCCGCTGGCCGTTGGTCTGGCCGGCAGCGCGTTCGTCGCCGGCGCCGTCCTGCTGACCGGGGCGGCCAGCGCCGCCGATCAGTCCTCGGGCACCCGCGCGGACCGGATCTCGGCCGCCGCCGGATCGTCCGAGCAGCCCCCGCTCGCCATCGAGGACTTCTCCTACCCCGGTGCGGACCGCATCCTCAAGGAGAAGAACCTCAAGCTCAAGCACGGTGACGGGCACATCGTCCTCGCCGAATGCGACAGCAGCCCGAACCTGCTGAGGTTCATCGCCCGCGACCGGTCGGACTTCTGCTTCAAGGTCTCCGGGGACAGCGGATACCTCGCGCTGGAGGTTCCCGCGGTCGGTGGCGTGCAGAGCCACGACTACAAGGCCAAGGTCAACATGACCGTCGGCACCGAGAAGAAGTCCTTCGACATCCCGAAGAACTCCTGGAAGGGCATCGGCGAGAACGCCGACCCCGCGGGCCGGGAGCACACGCTGCTCGAAATCATCGCGAGCAAGTAACTCCCCGGGGACCCATTCCCCGTAAGGCGCTGCCGTGCCGGCCGCCGCAAGCACCCCGCGCCACCCCTGATCCCTTTCCCTCCCAAGAATTGAGGAAGCAAGAGTGTTTGGCAGACGTCCGCGCGCCGCATGGCTCACCGGACTGACCGCGACCGCTGTCGCGGCCGGCCTCCTGACCGGTACCCCGGCGAGCGCCGTTGTGGGTGACGCCGCCAAGGACGGGGCGTACCCGTTCACGGCGAAGCTCGACATCGGCAGCGGCAAGCGCGCCTGCACCGGCGCCCTGGTCGACTCCCAGTGGCTGCTCACGGCCGCCAGCTGCTTCGCCGCCAACCCCGGCCAGGACCAGGTCGCCGCCGGAAAGCCGAAGCTGGCGGCCACGGCCACCATCGGCCGCACCGACCTGACCGGCAAGGGCGGGCAGGTGCGCACCATCACCGAACTCGCGCCGCGTACGGACCGGGACCTGGTGATGGCGAAGCTGTCCGCACCGGTCGACGACATCACCCCGGTCGCCGTCGGGTCCGCGGCCCCCGCCAAGGACGAGACCCTGCGGGTGGCCGGCTACGGCCGCACCAAGGACGAATGGGTCCCCGGCCGCCTGCACAGCGGCGGCTTCTCCGTGGACGCGGTGGACACGACCACGCTCGCCATCACCGGCAAGGACGGCGCGAGCGTCTGCATGGGCGACACCGGCGGCCCGGCCCTGCGCGAGACGAAGAACGGTCTGGAACTGGTCGCGGTCAACCACGCCTCGTGGCAGGGCGGCTGCTTCGGCTCCGAGGAGACCCGTACCGGCGCCGTCGAGACCCGCGTCGACGACCTGCACAGCTGGGTCCAGCAGATCCGGCTGACGGCCATGTACGACCATGTCACCGACGTCGTCACCGCCGCCGACTTCAACGGCGACGGCCGCCCTGACGTCGCGGCCGTCCTCGACGACCACAACCTGCACGTCTTCTACACCGGTCCGAACGGCACCCTCGAATACGGCCGCGAGCTGTGGAACCACGACGGTTCCTGGGGCCGCAAGCGCGCGATGACCGCCGGCGACTTCGACGGTGACGGACTGACCGACATCGCCGCCCTCAACGTCGACGGTTACCTCGACCTGTACCCGGGCACGAAGAGCGGCAAGCTGGGCTCGCCCCGCTCGATGGCCAAGGACGGCGCGTGGAAGACCGTCTCCAAGTTCGCCCGCTACAAGGCCGACGACTCCGGCCGTGACGGCCTCGTGGCCATCTGGAACGACGGCTCGCTGTACGCGTACACCACCACCGCGGACGGCCGGCTCTCCGGCTTCAAGCGCCAGGTCTGGCACGACAAGACCTGGTCCAAGAAGCACCTCACCACCGCCGACTTCAACGGCGACCGCCGCGACGACATCGCCGCCGTCTCCCAGACCGGTGGCCTGGGCCTGTACACGGGCAACGCCAAGGGCACGTTCGACTACGACAAGGCGATGTGGCCCGACGAGACCTGGGGCGGCTTCCGCGCCGTCCTGGGCGGCGACTTCAACGGCGACGGCAAGGCCGACATCGCCGCCATCAACAGCTCCGGCGGCCTGTACCTCTACCCCGGCAACGGCAAGGGCACCCTCGGCTCGCGCACGGCCATGTGGCCCAGCGCGTCCTGACACCCGTGTGACCGCATGACGGGAGGGGCATCCGGCCACACGGATCGGGTGCCCCTCTCCGCTGTCGTGTCATCGGTGATGTGAATCAGCGGTGAGGTGGCTTCCGGTGGCGACGCCCTGAGCAAGAGAAGCCGGCCCGGGTGTCACTTGCGCTTTCCGAGTGCGGGCAGTCCACCGGAAAGAGTACGGACGCTGCTGTTGGGTGCCCGGTCGTCGTAACGCAGACTGGAACGTTCCGGCTTGCGCGCCTATAACTGCCGTCATGTCCGACGCGACACGGAAGCAAGTCGCGCCGCCACCGAAACGCACCTGGCGTTACGCCCATGACAGGTAGGCGGCCAGCCGACGCTCGGCCCTGCTGCGCCACCGCGCATACACGCCCCGCGCCGGGACCCCGTGCTCCCGCGCCCGGACGAGGACCGGCGTCCGGCCCAACCGGGACGTTGCGATCAACTCGGCCTCGGCGGGAGCGAGCACCGCGGCGCCCACCGCCAGGGCCAGCACCAGCTCTGGGCGCCCCCACCCCGACCCGGGGGCGCCGGGTTATCCCGCCGCTACCCAGGCAGCCACCCGGGCCAGAACCAGCAACACCATCCCCGTACACGCCGCCGTCCAACACCCGCCCTCGGCCCGGGTCCGGACCACCAGATGCGTCCACACGGCATCGTGCACTGCTCCGGGGCACTCCGGAGAGCCCCTCGACAGCCAAGGAACAGCCCGCGTGCCGTACCGCTCAGGTGCGAACGGTACGAGCCTGGAAACCCCTGTGTGGGGAGCGTGGTTCATTCGACGACGGCTTCGAACAGCGCGACGGAGCCGTGCGTCGTGAGGTGGAATGCGGGGTAGCGCGCGGCGAGTTGGTCGCGCAGGTCGTCGAGGGAGTCGGCGGCGTTGTGGAAGATGCCGCGTCGGTTGAAGAGCGCCATCAGCCGGCGGCCCGCCGGGGTCACGGGTACGCCGTGGGCCAGCACGGTGCTGCCGAACAGTCTGCCGCCGGGGTAGAGGCAGGCCGCCGCGTGATCCAGTGCCGCGGCCTTCGCGGAGAGCGGGCCGGGCAGGCAGTGCAGCAGGAAGTTGAGGCCCACGGAGCCGAAGGAGGCGCGGGGCAGCGGCAGGGGCTTCAGGGCGTCGGCCCGGTGGCAGGTCACCTGGTACCCCGTCAGTTGGGCGGCCGTGTGCCGCAGTGCATGGGGGTTGAGGTCGGCCAGGGCGATGCGGCGGCGGGCGGAGGGGGAGCAGCGGGTGAGCAGGTAGCCGGTCCCGACGCCGATGTCGAGGTGTTCGTCGGTGATGTTGCGTTCGTACAGGTCGACCACCCGCTGGGGCGAACACCGCCAAAAGGCACGGTAATTGATGCCGAAGACCACGGCGTTGTATCCGTGCAGGAGCAGCGCGCCGTACACGGCCTGGCCCTCGTGGACGGCGCGCGCTTCGCTGCCGCTGGAGAGGGTCACCGCTGCGGTCCGGTGGTACGGGGGTGGGCGGAGGGCACCGGTACGGCACGGCTGCCGTTTCCGCCGGCCGAGGGCCCGGTCCCGCCTCCCGTTCCGGCCCTGCTCCCAGCTCCCGTTCCGGCTCCGTCTCCGGTTCCGCCCCCGGTACTCGCCATGGCCGCGTCCGTGGCCGGATGGCCGATCCTGACGAGGACTCGGTGCGCCAGGGTGGAGATGTCGCCCGCGTTGGTGATCTCCAGCGTGGAGAAGTCGCAGCCGATCCGCCGGCGGATGGCCTGCGCCACTTCGGTGGCCATCAGCGAGTCCACTCCGAACTGCTCCAGCGGCCGGTCGTGTCCCAGGCTCTGCGGGGTGCGGTGCAGCACCTTGGCCAGGGCCTCGGTCAGCGCCTCGGCGGCCAGCGCACGTGCGGGCCCGGGGTCGGCCTGCAGCAGGCGCCGTCGTAGGTCGTCGGGGGAGTCTCCCGGCAGTCCGTCGTGGCCGTCGGGCGTCACGGCGGCGAACCGGGGGGTCTCCACCGCCGGCAGGATCTGCCCGACCCGGCGCCAGTCGGAGCGGTCGATGAAGACCACGTCGGTGCCCCGGGCGAGGTGTTCGTCGAAGGCATCGAGGGCCTCGTCGGTGGTGATGGGCAGCCATCCCCGTGCCGTCATCGCGTCGGTCAGATGTTCCCGCGCCACGTAGCCCGCGTCGCTGACCGGTCCGTAGGCCAGGGCGAGCGAGGGCTCGCCCGCGCTGCGTCGGCAGCGGGTCAGCGCTTCCAGGTAGAGGTTGGCGGCACCGTAGTTGGCCTGCTGGAGGTTGCCGACGGTGGCGGCTCCCGAGGAATAGACGGCGAAGAAGTCCAGCGCACGGCCGCGGGTCGCGGAGTCCAGCAGGAGACCGCCGAGCAGCTTGGGCGCCACCACGTCGCGCAGTTGGCCGTCCGAGAGGCCGGCCAGCGTGCCGTCGTCCAGCACCATGGCGCCGTGCAGGACGCCGCGCAGTGGGTGGCCGCTCGCGTCGACGGACTTCAGCAGGCCGGCCACGGCGTCCGGGTCGGTGACGTCCACCGCGTGGACGTCCGTACGCGCGCCGAGCGCTTCGAGGGCCGCCGTCAGTTCGGGGGCCCCCGGTGTGCGCAGGCCGCGGCGGCCCACCAGGACCAGGTGCCGGGCGCCGCGCCGGGCCAGGTGGAGCGCGGTGGCCGCACCCAGGCCGCCGAGCCCGCCGGTGATCAGGTAGGTACCGTCGGCGTCCGGGCGCGGCGTCGCCGCAGGCCGGTCGAGCGGGGGCACGGAGTCGAAGGACACCACGACCTTGCCCAGGTGCCGGGAGCGGCGCATGGCCTGGAACGCCTCGTCGACCTGGGTGGCCGGCCACACCTGGTGGGGCAGCGGCCGGTAGTGGCCTGCGGTGATACGCCGGGCCATGTCCGCGAACGTCGAGCGGACCGATCCGAGCCGGTGGGTGAGCAGTTGGTGCGCGTCGACACCGAAGTACGCCAGATTGTTGCGGAACGGACGCAGCGACAATGGGGTCCCGGCGTAGATGTCCCGCTTGCCCAACTCGACGAACCGGCCTCCGGGCCGAAGCTGTTCGAGGCTGCGGGGGATCGCCTCGCCCGCTATGGAGTTGAGGACGACGTCGACCCCTTCGCCGTCGGTCAGCTCCGCGATCCGGTCGGCGAAATGCAGGTTCCGGGAGTCCAGGACATGGTGGGCTCCCATCAGGCGCAGCAGGTTCCGCTTGGCGGGCGTGCCGGCGGTGGCGATGACCCTGCTTCCCTGGCGGCGCGCGTACTGCAGGGCGGCCAGGCCGACGCCTCCCGCGGCTCCATGGATGAGGACGGTCTCCCCGTCGGCGAGCCGTGCCAGGTGTTCCAGGCTGTGCTGGACGGTGAGGAAGACCACCGGGAGCGTGGCCGCCTCGGTGAAGGTCATGTCCTGGGGGATCGCGCCGGTCCGGTCGGCGCGGGCCACCACATGGGTGCCCAGGCAGTGGTCGGCGATGGCGTAGACCCGGTCGCCCGGTGCGAACCCGGTGTCGTCCGAGCCGACTTCGGTCACCACGCCCGCGCACTCCAGCCCGAGGGCGATGCCGTCGGGCGTGACGGCCTCGCCGCCGGGAGGGTAGATGCCGATGGCCATCATCACGTCGCGGTAGTTCAGCGCGGCCGCCTCCACGGTGATGGCGACCTCGCCCGGGCCCGGCCGCCGGGGCGGTGCGGGGTGCCAGGAGAGCCGGTGCCGGCGGCCGGGCACGTCCACCCGCAGGACGCGCGGTACCGGATTCCCCTCGTCGCCGGGCGCGCCCGGAGGGGGGTTCACCAGGCGGGCGGCGAACCGTCCGTTGGGCGTGAGCAGGAGCTCGTCCTCGTCGTCGGGGCCGAGCAACTCGTGCGCCAGGCGCAGGGCGTCCTGCGCGGGGTCGTCGCCGCGGTGCAGGGAGATCCGCCGGACGGTGAGCCGCGGCTGTTCGTTGGCCAGGGTCCGGGCCGCGCCCCAGGCGACCGCGTCCCCAGGGGCCTCGGGGACTTCGGGGGCCGGGAAGGTCCCACTGGGGCGGGTGACCAGGAACAGCGCCGGACGTGCCTGTTCGGGCAGCGACGCGCAGGCCGCGGCGATGTCGCGCAAGGCGTCGAGGCGCCTCAGGGCCTGGTCCAGGACGGCCTCGGGTTCGGCCGCCGGCGGAGTGTCCTGGTCCAGCAGCAGGACGAGCCGGGGTTCGTGGGCGTGGTCCGGCGCGATGCTGGACAGGTGTGCGGACACCTCCCCGGGTGTGATCACCGGCACGGAGCCGTCGGTGGTTGCGGCCAGCAGATCGGCCAGCCGCTGCACGAGGGCCGCCTCCGGCCGCTCGGCGACCAGCAGCCAGTGGCCGTCGGCCGCGTGGGGCGGCGGTCCGGTCACCGGGGCCGCGCGCTCGGGGCGGCGGGCCAGCAGCAGGGAGTGGTTGCCGGCCGCCGAGGAGTCCTCCTCGTCCGCGTCCTCGTTGAGGCGCGCGACATCGGTGAAGCCGCTGTCGCGGAGCAGCGGTGGCCACGCCCGGGCGGGCAGCAGTGGAGAGCCGGTGCGTAGTCCGCCGTCGGTATAGGTCCAGAAACTGTCCAGGAGCCCGAAGCACAGGGCCAGCGATTCGGCGTCGTGGATCTCCACGGCCATCAGCTGGCCGCCGTCGGCCAGCAGCCCGCTGATCCGGGTCAGGGTTGCGGGCAGGTCGGTGGTGGCGTGCAGCACGTTCGTGGCGATCACGAGGTCGAATCCGGCGTCCTCGAATCCCTGGTCGGCCGGGTCGCGGTCCAGGTCCAGGCTCCGGTACGTGAGGAAGTCGTAGGCCGCGAAGCGGTCCTGGGCGCGGGCGAAGAACGCGGGGGAGACGTCGCTGAAGACGTACTGGGTGCGTTCGGCGGGCAGCAGCGGCAGCAACCGCGCGGTCGTCGCGCCGGTACCGGCCCCCACCTCCAGTACGCGCAGCGGACGGTCGGCGGGCCACCGGGCGACCAGGGCCCGCACGACGGCGGCCGCACGCCGGTGGTCGGTGCGCAGGGCCGGATAGTGGCTGTAGAAGTGCTCGACGAGATGCTGGTCGGCTTCGTGGAAGAGCAGCTCGACCGCGTCCGTCTCGCCGCGCAGGACCTCAGGTGCGTGCATGCCGCACCGGGCGAAGAGCGCCACGGACATCACCTGTCCGGGGAAGCGGTCCACGGCCGCCTGCAGCAGCGCCTCGGGTTGGGGGACTCCGGTCAACTGCCACCGGGGCCGGCCGTCGTCGCTCTCCTCGCGTCCGGCCAGCTGCCACCGGGAGGCGAGGCTCAGCAACAGCTCACACAGCGGGGTGTGTTTCGCCCGCACGCCCGCGGCGATCAGGTCGTCGGTGGTGAACGGGGTGTCCCGCGTGACGAAGCAGGCCAGGGCGCGGGCCGCGAAGTGCGCGCTGAGTTCCTCGAAGCACGCCGTGAACCCGTCCTCGCCACGCTGTACGGCCGGGCCGGCGGACGGCGGCCCGTATCCGGCGTGTGTCCCGGACGCGGTGGCCTCCCGCAGCTCGGCCGGCGTGGGCAACGGGCTGGTCCCGGTCTGCGTGTGCGGGCGTGGCAGGGCCCGCAGGCCCGGCACCAGATGCCGGGGGTGCCGCCTGGCGCCGCCCGCGTAACGGCGCAGTCGGCAGCCGGTCATCTCCATCGCCACGGTGCCGTCGGGATCGGTCACGGTGATGTCCCAGCAGGCTTCGTGGGCCCCGAGTTCGCGGCCGCGGACATGGACGAAGCCGTCCGCCCGTGGCCGGTTCCACAGCCGTACCCGGTCGATTCCCACCGGCAGGAAGGGACCCGAGCCGTTGTCCAGGTCGGCCAGAAGGGGCGCGCCGGCCTGCAGCGCTCCGTCCAGCAGGGCGGGGTGCACCCGGTACCCGTCGGCGGGCAGCTCGCAGTGGTAGGCGGCGAGCGCCTCGTGCGGACCGTGGTCCAGCCGGCTCAGCACCTGGAAGGCCGGGCCGTACGGCAGGCCGTTGCGGGCGGCGCGTGTGTAGTGTTCCTGCGCGGTCCAGTGCGCACCGGCGCGCCGGAGCACCTCGGCGGTGTCGACCGGACGCGGGGTGCGGGCCAGCAGAGCGCGGACGCGGCCGCGGGCGTGCGTCAGCCACGGCGCCCGGGGGGTGGCACGGCTCGCGATCCGTACGGCGTGCCCCTCCTCGCCCAGGGAGGTCTGCATCCGTACGCAGCCGCCGTCCGCGTCGTCGGGGAGGACGAGCGCGCGGGAGATGTCCAACGAGGTGATCTCCACCGGCGCGTCGAACTGCCGGTGCGCGACCGCCAGTGCGATGTCGACGTAGGCGGCGGCGGGCAGCACCGCCTCACCATCTACCCGGTGATCGGCCAGCCACGGCAGGCGGGCCGGTTCCAGCAGCCCGGACCACACGGGGTCGATGTCGGTCAGCCGGGCTCCCAGCAGCGGGTGTGTGTCGTCCACCGGCATGTCGTTGCCCGCGTGGGTCCCGTTCCACCAGTGGCTCTCGCCCCGCCAGCACTCCTCGCGCTGCCAGGGGTACGGCGGGAGGTCCGCCACCGCTCCGCGGTACGGGAAGAAGGCGTCCCACCGCGGGCGGGCCCCGGCGGCCAGGACCCGGGCCGCCGCCGTCCGCAGCGCTTCCGGGCCGTCGCTCCCTTGCGCGCAGGTGGGGACGACGGCCACCGGGGCCGTGGAGTCGGCCGTGAGCCTGCGCAGGTAACCGGTGAGGACCGGGTGCGGGCCGATCTCCACGAACACGTCACCGCCTTCGGCCCGCAGCGTCTGCACCGCCCTGCCGAACAGGACGGGTCGGCGGACGTTGCGCCACCAGTACTCTGCGTCCAACTCCCGCCCCTGGAGCGGCGATCCGGTGACACTGGACGCCATGGAGAGGGCCACGGGGGACGGGCGCAGGGCGGCGAGGGCGGCGCGCAGGGGCTTCTCCACCTGGTCCATGGACCGGCTGTGGAAGGCGTGATCGATGTCCAGGGGGCGGAAGAACCGTTGTTCGGCGGCGAGTTCCTCTCCCAGCCGCCGTAACGCGTCCGCGTCCCCGCTCACCGTCACGTCACGGTCGCTGTTGACTCCGGCGATCTCCAACGCGCCGTCGTAGGGGGCCAGGGCCGCCCGCGCCTCCTGCTCGGACAACCCGATGGCCGCCATCCGGCCCCGCCCCGCCGTCGCCGCCTGGGCCTGGCTGCGGGCCAGGACCACTTCGGCCGCCTGCCGCAGGTCCAGCGCCCCGGCCGTGCACGCGGCCGCGGTCTCTCCCACGCTGTGCCCCGCGACCGCGTCGGGCCGGATGCCGTAGACCCGCTCCAGCACCGCGACCTGGCCCATCTGGACGGCGAACAGCAGCGGTTGGGCGACCTCTGTCGACCGCAGCCGCCACTGGGAGGGCGGCGCGGACAGCTCTTCGCGCACCGACCAGCCCAGCCGGGGTGCGAGCACCTCGTCCACTTCGTCCACCGCCCGCGCGAAGGCCGGCTCGGTGGCGAGGAGGTCCGCTCCCATCCCGGCCCACTGTGTTCCGTTGCCGCTGAAGGCGAAGACGACGCGGCCGTGTGGCGTTTGTTCCGACACCGCGCTGCCGGGCAGTGGCTGTTCGCCTCGGGCGATGGTCCGAAGGGCGGTCGCGGCCCGGTCGGTGTCGGTGGCCAGGACGACGGCACGGTGCCGGTGGTGGCTCCTGCGGCGGCAGGTCGTGTAGGCCACGTCGTACAGCAAGCGGCCGCGGCGCGCGTGCTCGCCGTCGTCCTCCTCGCCGGGCGGGGCCTCCGCCAGATGGGCGGCCAGCCGTTCCGCCGCGGCGCTCAGGGCCGCGGGACCGGCGCCCGAGACGATGACGGGGTGCGCCGACGGGCGGTGCGCGGCGGGCGGTGCGAGCGCGCCGGACGCGGGCGAGGACGGCCGCGCCTGCGGCGGTGCGCCCAGGACCAGGTGGGCGTTGGCACCGCCGAAGCCGAAGGAGTTCACGCCCACGACGGAGTTCGGGGACACCTCCAGGGAATGGGGCAGCGCCGTCGGCCGGAGGTTGAGTGCGTCGAAGTCGATGGCGTCGCTGAACGGTTCGCAGTGCAACGTCGCCGGGGCGGTCCGCTCGCGCAGGACGAGCAGGGCCTTGAACAGGCCGGCCATACCCGAAGCCGCCTCAAGGTGTCCCATGTTCGTCTTGACCGATCCGATGGGCAGCGCGCCGTTGCGCCGCCGGGAACTGAGCGCCCGGCCGATGGCCCTGCACTCCACCGGGTCGCCGACGGGGGTGCCCGTACCGTGCGCCTCCAGGTAGACCAGGTCGTCGGGGGATATCCCGGCCCCTTCGTAGACCTCCCGCAGCAGCGACTCCTGAGCGTGTGCGTTGGGCACCGCGAGCCCTGGGGTGACACCATCGTTGTTGATGCCGTCGGCCCGGATGACCGCGTGCACCCGGTCACCGTCGGCCAGTGCGCTGGAGAGACGTTTCAACATCACCAGGCCGCCGCCTTCGGCCCGTACGTATCCGTCGGCCTGCGCGGAGAAGGTCCGGCACCGGCCGGTGGGGGAGAGCATCGAAGCCGCCGCGAACCCTGCGTACACATAGGGACTGATCAAGACGTTGATGCCGCCCGCCAGGACCGCGTGGCTGCCCCCGGAGCGCAGTTGTTCGCAGCCGGCGTGCACGGCGGTCAGCGCCGAGGAACACGCGGTGTCGAGGGCCAGGCTGGGGCCGTGCAGGTCGAAGAGGTGCGATATGCGGTTGGCGGTGTTCGCCGCGGCGCTGCCCGCGATGGCGTACGGGCTGTTGTCTTGCGGCAGGCAGGTCTGCAGGTCGATGTAGTCGTGGCTGGACACCCCGACGTACACCGCGGTGTCCGACCCGGCGAGGGAGGCGGCGTCGGTTCCCGAGTCGTCGAGTGCCTCGACGGCCATCTCCAGCAGGATGCGCTGCTGCGGGTCCAGCCACTGCGCCTCGCGCGGGGAGATGTGGGAGAAGAAGGAACCGTCGAAGCCCTTGATGTCGTCGAGGAAGCCGCCCGCTGCCGTGTAGCTCTTGCCGGGGTGCCGGCCGTCGGCGACGAACCGCGCCGCATCGAAACGGTCCTCGGGGACCTCGGTGATCAGGTCCCGTCCCGCGGAAAGTGCCCTCCACAGGGCGTCCGGTGTGGCGATGGCGCCGGGAAAGCGGCAGGCCATTCCGACGATGGCGATGGGTTCCGGACGGGGTGCACGGGAGTCGGCAGGCACGGGGGCTCCTCACTGGGCGAGTGCGTCATGCATATGACAAACTCGTGCGGTACGTGGCGGGGTCCGGCCGTTCCTGACCGTCGGGCGGACATGACGAGGTCAGGGCACCGGCGTCGGACGCCCGGGATGCTGTGGGGCGTCAGGGGAGTGTTTTCTGTGATCGACCTGTGGTGGGTACGCGCATTGACCGGCCATTAGCCGGAACGGTGCGGCGGAAACCAGCCCGCTGAAGAAAGCAAAGCCTTGATCTGTATAACACGAAACTTGTGGGACGAGGCTGTGGGAATCAGCCAACGGGATTCTCCTCCTGATGCGGGTTCCGTTGCGGGCGACGGCGCTGCGTACCGGTGCCCGTAAGGCAGACTTTGGCCCCTTCTTCCTATTTGTGGGGTAGCTTCGCGGATGCTGCCTTTCCAGATGAGATCCATGCGGATGCGTCGGCTCGTGCTGCGTGAACAACGGGCCCGGGCCGCCTTGTTGACAGTTCGTATCCCTGCCTGCACAGTGGCGAAGGCCGGCCTTGGCGGCCACGTGCCGTGCACCGTCGGCCGGTCCTGTGCCGGTCCGCGGCTCGCGAGGACGGGCCTTCGAGAGCGCGACGTACCGCCTTCAAGAAGGTGACGCCATGCGAAATTCCGTCCCGGAGGCGAGATGGGTGACCGCCGGCGGCGCCTTACCTCTGCTCGGACACTCCGGCAGATTACTGCGAGAACCTTTTGCTTTCCTGAGCGAATGCCGTCGCAATGGCGACCTGGTGAAGATCCGGGTCGGCCCCAGGCCCGCCGTATTGGTATGCCGTGCGGATCTCGCACACGAGGTGCTCATCGACCAGGCGCACCACTTCGAAAAAGGCGGTGTGATTTTCGAGCACCTCCGTCCGATCTCCGGAAACGGTCTGTTCACCGTGGAGAGACCGGCCCACCTGCGCGACCGCCGCCGTATGCAACCGGCCTTCACCCGTCCGGCCATCGACGGCTACGCGCCCATCATGAGCGAGGAGGCGCAGCGGCTGAGCGACGCGCTGCGCGGCACGGGCACGGCCGACATCAAGGCCCAGGCCCGCCGGGCCACCATCCGCATCCTCATCCGCTCCATCTTCCCCACCGCGCGGACCACGCAGGTCGAGCGGTTCCTGACGCTGCTCGACACCGTCTTCGCCGGCGTCTACGCACGCATCGCGGTACCGATCGGCGCCGCGCACCGCCTTCCCCTCCCGCACAACCGCCGGTTCCAGCGGGCCCTGGCACTGGCCTGGGAGACCGCCGAGGACATCGTCAAACAGGCGCGCGAACACAGCGGCACGGCCACGGACGCCCACGGCTTCCTCCCCGCCTTCATGCGCTCGGGCGGACGCGAGGGCGAACCGGGCTTCACCGACGCCCAGTTGCGGGACCAGGTGATGTCCCTGCTCCTGGCCGGGTCGGAGAACGCGGCGACCGTCGTCGGGCTGGCCTGCCACCACCTCGCCCACGCGCCCCGGGCCGAACGCCGGGTGCACGCCGAGGTGGACGACGTACTGGCAGACCGCGCCATCGTCGCCGGCGACATCCCCAGGCTGCCCCACACGATGCGCACCGTCACGGAGATCCTGCGCATGTACCCGCCCGTGTGGGCCCTGGACCGCCGGGCGCAGCGGCCGGTCGACCTGGGCGGGCGGCGCCTCCGCCCCGGTACGGACCTGGTGATCAGCCCGTACCTGTTCCACCACGACCCCGTGCTCTTCCCCGACCCGGAGCGCTTCGCCCCGGACCGCTGGGAACCGGGCGCCCTCAAACAGGAGGCCCGGGACGCCTTCATCCCCTTCGGAGCCGGCAGCCGCAAATGCCTCGGTGACAACTTCGGCATGGCGGAGGCCGTCATCCTGCTCGCCGCACTCGCCCGTGACTGGCGGCTGCGGCCGGCACCGGCGACGCGTGTGCGGATCGCCGCACACGCTCCGTTGACCGTGAAGGGCCTGTGGATGACGGCCACACCACGCCACCCGGCCACCGGCGCGCCCCCACCGCCGCGGAGCGGCACGGTACCGCGCCCGCCCAATGGGCCGAAGGAGGAGCAACGGCCATGACGGGCTGGGGACTCGGAGACATTCCCGACCAGTCGGGACGCTCGGCGGTCGTGACCGGCGCCAACAGCGGCATCGGATACGTCACCGCACGCGAACTCGCCCGCCGGGGCGCGCATGTCGTACTGGCCTGCCGCAACGCGGCGCGCGGCGGTCAGGCGCTCGGTCGGCTGCGCGCCGAGGTGCCCACCGCACGCGCCGAGGTCCGGTTGCTGGATCTGGCCGACCAGAAGTCGGTGCGCGCCTTCGCGTCCGGTCTGTGCGAAGACGGCCGGCGCCCCTTGGACCTGCTCATCAACAACGCCGGCGTCATGGCGCTCCCGCGCCGCCGTACCCCGGACGGCTTCGAGACACAGTTCGCCACCAACCACCTCGGTCACTTCGCGCTGACCGGCCTGCTCCTGCCGACCCTCCTCGCCGCCCCGGGGGCACGTGTCGTCACCGTCTCCAGCGCCTTCCACCTGCTGGCCGACGTGGATCTGGGTGACCTCAACAGCGAGCGCCGGTACCGCCCCTGGGTCTCCTACGCTCGCTCGAAGAGCGCCAACCTGCTGTTCACCCACGAACTGTCCCGCCGCCTGACGCGGGCCGGCTCCCAGGTGACCGCCGTGGCCGCGCACGCCGGCTACGCGGCGACCAACCTCCAGACCGCGGGTGCGCGGATGGACGGACGCAGGGCCGCCGAGCGGTTGATGACGTTCTCCAACCGCCTCTTCGCCCAGTCCGCGTACTGCGGGGCCCTTCCCACGCTGTACGCGGCCACTGCACCCGACATGGCACCGGACTCCTACATCGGCCCCCGGGCAGGGCTGTGGGGCGCCCCCGCACCCTCCTTCCGCGCCCGTCGTACAAGCAACGACACGACTGCCGGACTCTTGTGGACGGCGTCGGAAGACCTCACCGGGGTTCACTACGACTTCACCTCACCGTGAACTGAACACCGTTCGAACGGCCGCGCGGGCCTGAACCGGCTGCGGCGGGTCCACTCCGGCCTCTTCGCCCAGTCCTCCCAGGCGGTACCCCAGCGCGGCAGTGCCTGATCGGCGCCGAACTCCCTGACGCACACCGAACCCGCCCTACGGCGACATTGACGTCACACCGCCGGCCACCCACCCCATCACGGCGAGGCCCGGGCCGCACATCCCTGACAGCCGGCTCCCGCCCGGCCCCGCTGCCTTGACGGTCCCCGCCCTCCCCGGGCAGGGGAGTGCGCGGGGCCGCGGTGGCTTGTTCCCGCCGTTTCGGGGCCGCTCGGCCTCACCGGTGGCGGTCTTGGCCGGGCGGCGCGGCCTCCTCAGCCAGACCCCGCGCCCCCTTTTTCCGGCCTGTGCACGGTTCAGCGCACCACCGTGGGAGGTGCCCGACCAGCCCTCGGACAGGCGATCGCGGGAGCATACGGGGCGGCGACGTGTGCGGGCAGCGGCCTTGAGGTGGGAGCGGGCGGGTCGTCACCGGCGTCTGGCCACCACCAGCAACACCTATGTCACGCCACCGACATCCGGCCCGGTCGTGTCCGAGGTCGACGAGGGCTGCACGTTGTTCGGGCGGCCTTGCTTCGCTCCTCTGTCGGGGGCGTTCCTCTGGCCGTGTATCGGAAGTGAATCTTGCACATAGGGTGTCGGCATGTCACTGAGCCACATAGCCCTCTCGTCTGGACGTTCGATCGAACTCACCGAGCTGCGAATGTCTTCGACCTACGGAGGGATGCTGGAGGGCTACCCGGTGCAAGCCCGTCAATGACATGAAGGTCAGGAGTCTCCAGCGGCAGGCTGAACGTGCGTTCCCCTCCACGCCGGTCCATGCGGTTCCCCCCTCCCACGAGTAACCGGACCAGGCTGCCGGCGCCTTCGGCCCCGTTGAGGTGCTGCCTTCCGTGGCCTGCATCGGCGCCTTCCGCTCGACAGCGGTCGCCCCTGAACTCGACCCGGTCCTGCACCGTTCCGCTCTTGGCCTAGGGCGGCCCACGCATCGCACAAGGCCTGGGCCGAGATCGTTATGGATTACTTGTCTCGAATGAGGCCACCACTCGCTCATGAGTCCGTGCGAGTACTCCGCAGGTGCGCCGGCACGGCCCACCACTGGTCCGGGCGGTCCACGACCGGGGCGTCGGGGCCGCTCTTGCCGTACCGGGCGAGGCGCAGAAGGTAGGCCGCGATGCCTGCCGCGCCCTGCATCCACGTCGTCTGGGGCGGCAGCAGCGGCGGGTCATCGCGATGTTCCAGAAAGCGCCAACGGGCGCCCGCATCACCCCTGATGACCCGGTCGACCAGCGCATCGCCCATCCGGTGCGCGGCCCGCAGCAGGGTCTGCCTCCGCTGCGGCGCCCGGCAGTCCTGGGCGGCGTCCAGCAGGACGTCTCCGACGCCTGCCGTTCCGCAGCAGCGGCCGTCGTTGTCCCAGAAGCCGGGACGGAGGCGTTGCGGCAGGCCCGAGGTAAGGATCGAGGTCATACAGCGGTGCCGCAGTTCGTCGACGTCATGGCCCGCCACCTCGGCGACCCCTGCGTGCGCCAGTGCGGTGAACAGGTGCGAGGTGCCCGCCGGGCCGTGGCACCACGTGTACGTCACCGGTTCCACCTCCCGTTTCGACGGCGGGATCGTGTGCGGGACGACGAAACCGGCGTCCTCCAAGGACCCCACCGAGAGGACGTGCCGGGCGCCTTCCACCGCGGCCTCGATGAAGTCCTGACGGTCCAGGGCGGTGCCCGCGACCGCCAGTGCGGCCGCGATGCCGGCGGTTCCGTGCGAGTAGTTCGGTGCCCTCGACGGCCTCCCCGGCGTCATGCCCCAGTCGAGGCCCGCTTCCGTACGGTCCGCCGCCCGCAGCAGCGCCTCGCCTCCCGTCGTCGCGATCGCCTCTGCGAACTCGCTCTTCGCCCAGACCGCCGTCATCACGACGCCCGCGGTCCCCATGACGACGTCGGTGAGGGGCGCGTCGGAGCCCGGTTCGAAATCGAGGGTGGTCTTCCATCCGTCGCCGGTCGCCAGGGTGGCCAGCCGCCGCAGTGCCACCGCTTCCTCGCCCGGGGCGAGCAGTCTGAGCGCCGTCGCGTCGCCTGCGAGGCCGTCGTACAGCGAGGGTTCCGTTCGCTGCCCGGCCTGTGCCGACAGCCTGGTCACGATGCCGGTCGCCAGTGCCGCTTCCCGCGCGCTCAGCTCGCGGTACTGCGCGATCTCGGCCAGCACCGGGGCCAAGCCGGCGATCCCCGCGTACAGCGAATCGCGGTCCTGTGGCGGCGACACGGTTTCCGGACCGCCCTCCACCACCGCCTGCACGAGCCATGGGCCCTCGGCCTCGCGCACGTTGTCCAGCACCCACGACCAGGCGGCCTCGCCCACGTCCCGATATACCTCGCTCCTCATCTGGTCACGCTACAACCCCCCGGATGAGCAGCCCGTTCGGCGGGATGTCGCCGGTCTGTCGGTTCCGGCGGTCCTGGGTACCGGCTTCCGCGGCCGCCTTCAGGTCACGCAGCCCTGCTTCGAGGCCGTCGCTCGACGGGTGCCGATCACAGCCACTCGTTGATAGCAGCGATCAGGACGGTCGCCTCGTAGCGGACCGCCAGCTTGTCGTAGCGCGTGGCGACGGCGCGGTGCCTCTTGAGGCGGTTGATCCCGCACTCGACCGCGTGGCGCCTGCGGTAGTCGGCCGGGTCGAAACGTGGTGGTCGGCCGCCGCGGGAGCCGGGCTTCTGGCGGTTGCGTGCCTGGTCGGCCTTGTCGGGGATGGTGCAGCGGATTCCGCGGCGCCGCAGGTAAGCGCGGTTTCTGCGGGAGGCGTACGCCTTGTCGGCGCGGACCCGACGGGGACGGACACGTGGCCGGCCCGGCCCTATGCGGGGCACGCGGACTTTCTCCAGTACGGGTTCGAACTGCGGCGAGTCCCCGCGTTGCCCGGCCGTGATCACGATCGACATGGGCTTTTGGCCCTGTTCGACGGCGAGATGCAGCTTGGTGGTGAACCCGCCGCGTGAGCGTCCCAGTCCGTGGTCTCCGGGCTCGGCGAAGACACCGCCCGGTGGTTCCTTCTGCAGGCCACCCTGCCTTCGGGCTCCGGCCGCGTGCTGGTGGGCGCGGCAGACCGTGGAGTCGACGCTCAGGTCCCACGTGATCGCACCCTTCGCGTCGGCCAGGGACTGGAGCCGGGTAAGGATCTGCTGCCAGGTTCCGCTCCGCTGCCACCTGCGGAAAAGGTCGTAGACCCGGCCCCACGGTCCGTACTCTACGGGGACGTCCCGCCACGGAACCCCGGTCCGAACTCGGAAGCGTATGCCGTCGATCAACTGCCGCCGGGACCAGACGGGCGGCTGCCCCGCCCTCATACCCTTCGGTAGCAACGGCTCCAACACCGCCCACTGCTCGTCCGTGAGATCACCCCGCCCCATGAACTGTGATCATTCACAGACCAAGATCCACTTTCGATACACGGCCTAGCCGGAGCCCATTGTTCGGCCCCGGCCCCCTTGGAACAGTGCCTGCGCCTCGTAGCGCACCTGGCAAGCACACTCTGGACTTCGCAGGTTGGCAGATCGAGGCGGTCTGTCGGTCGTCGCCTGTGTGAGGTTGGCGGTGGCAGTCGGCGTGCATGCAGATGCGGACACATCGGTGCGCTGCCGGCGCTTGTTGCTCGTCCGAGGGTATTGCCAGGTCAGGTGGCCCGCCAGGGTGTGGATGGGGGGTACGGGAAGGGGCAGTATCCCGGTCGGTGCTCGCCGTTCGGTTCCCCGCTCTCGCAGGTCGTCCGGTAGAAGGCCGGCGCTGGCCGGGGGGGGGCGGGCCATGGCGGAAAATAGTTTAAGGTTAAACGGGATTGAGGCATCCTGGGTAGGGAGCCGGCAGCCGCCTGGCCGCCGGCCTGATGCCCGTCTCATCAGAGGAGATGATCCGGCATGAGCCAAGCCCTCCCTCTTCGCCTCCACCACCACGCGTGGCTGACCGACGACCAGGAAGCCAACCGGCGCTTCTACGAGGATGTGCTCGGCCTGCCCTTGGTGGCCACATGGACCGAGAGCGCCGTGATATCCGGTGCCGAGCGCGCCTACTGCCACACCTTCTACGGACTGGCCGACGGCGGCGCCCTGGCCTTCTTCCAGTTCGCCGACCCCGACGACCAGAAGAAATTCAAGACCGACGTCACCTTCACCCCCTTTCGTCACATCGCCTTCAAGGTCGGGCAGGAGACCCAAAGGGCCATGCGGGAACGCATCGGCGAGGCCGGCTACGCGGAGCCGGACACCTTCGTGACGGACCACGGATTCTGTGTCTCGCTGTACATCACGGACCCCAACGGGCTGATGCTCGAGTTCACCGTCGATCACCCCGACGCGGAGAAGATCGACACCGAGCGGCGCGCGACGGCGCACGCCGATCTCGCCCGCTGGCTCGGCGGAGACCACACCAGCAACAACCACTGGCGCTGACACTGACGCGGACAGTCGCGCCAACCCGCTTCGAGCCGCCGCAGACGTACGAGGAGATCCGGCGATGCCTGTAACCCCCGCTCCTGTTCTGGTGTCCGGCGGCACGGGGCACCAGGGCGGCGCGACCGTCCGGGCCCTGCTCGCCGCCCGGAGGCCCGTCCGGGCACTGGTCCGTGACCCGCGCGGGGACGCAGCGCAAGCCATCCAGGCCCTGGGGGCCGAACTGGTCACCGGTGATCTGACCGACCCGGGCTCGCTGGACCGTGCCGTTCAGGGGGTCCGTGCGGTGTTCTCGGTGCAGAGGCCGCCGTCCACGGGCGAAGGCTTCGACTTCGCCGCGGAGCTCGCGCAGGCCACCAACCTGATCGAGGCGGCCCGGCGGGCGGGCGTGGGCCAGTTCGTGCAGTCCTCCACCAGCGGGGTCGGCGCACACACGACGGCTCCCGGCTGGGCCGAAGGCCGCTGGACGTCCATGCAGCCGTACTTCGAGACGAAGCAGGCGATCCTGGACACGGTACGCCGTGCGGGCTTCCCGCGCTGGACCGTGATCAAGCCCGCGTTCTTCATGGAGAACCTCCACGCACTCACGCCCCACGGGCCCGGAGGCGGTCTGGCGACCATCGTGAAGCCGGACACGGAGCTGGCCCTGGTCGCGGGCGAAGACATCGGCGCGTCAGCCGCCCACGCCATCGAAAATCCGGACCGCTTCCACGAGGTCGAGCTGGAACTGGCGGGCGACCGGCTCACCATGCAGCAGATCGCGCAGGTCCTCACGGAGGTGTGGGGTGTTGCGGTGGCCGCCCCGACGATGAACCTTGAGCAAGCACTCGCGGCGGGCATGCCGGGCTGGGGAGCCGGACACGAGTGGAACAACCTCGTCGGCCAGCCGGCCCGCCCCGAGTACGCCCGGGCGTTGGGCATCCCGCTGACCCCGTTCACCGACTGGGCGCGCGCACACCTCACGGCGGCATAGGCGGTCCGATGAACAGCGCGGCCGCCTGCTCACAGGTCCGGGCCGCACCGCGGAGCGTCAGCGTGCGAAGGTGTGCAAGCCGATGGGGACGAAGGACAAGCAGTCCCAGGCCCGGCGGATCGCCGAGGCGGCGATCCGCAAGGAGGCCGCGTCGAAGAACCGGCCCGAAGGCCGCCCACGACACCGTCGCTGAAATCCTCACCGCACCTCTGCGGGAGGACGCCTACATCGCCACTCGCGCCCTGTCCGACTACTCCCGTCAGTCCCCCCCCGTTCCCCAGCCCGGCCGCCGGGCCCCGGCCGCCGACCAGGTCTTCTACACCGCCGGCTTCGCCGGACCCGATCGCTGGTGGATCGCGGGCGCCAACGGCGCTCTGAGCAGTGCGAGCGGCTACACGCGATGCCCAGCGCGGGCGAGCTCCTGACGGACCTCATGGTCCAAAGCGGAGCGGACCTCAGCGGCAGCTTCTTCGCCGCCTGATACATCTCCTTGGCTGGCACGGCCCCGCTGAAGGGCTTCCGGACGCTCCGACCGCCGGCCACCATCCCCAGGCGCAGCACGCTGGACGCCAGATGCGCCGCCCCGGTCGCCGCGTACCCGATCTCCGACTCCAGGACGCACTCGACTTCGGTGGCGGTTCGGGCAAAGCGCATGTGCAGCGCCGTCGCCCAGCCGACTCCGCGTACGAGGCTGCCGGCGGTCTCATACCCGCGAAGGGCTTCGTCGACGGAGTGCTGATACCTGGGAACACCCGGGGACCCTACCGGGACAGGCCCAGGAGCAGTCTGCGGATCGACGTCGCCGACCATGCCTTGACCACACCGGACGACGCGGCCGCCCGGACCCGTGACCCAGCGCGGAGCGAAACCCCGATACGCGGCCAGCAGTGACGCGGCCCGGCAGTCCCTCGCTCGCCAGGGCAGCGTGCTGCCAGGCGAGCCGGGAGGCGGTAGGCGGCGCTCCCGCGGTGACCCTTGGAGACCGCATTGGGCGTGAACGATTTCTTGGCCTGCTTGTCGCTGCCCGCGTCGGACGCTGCCGTCGAGGGACGGCATCGCGAAGGGACCCGGGACGGGCTGGTTTCAGCCCGCCGGTCTGGTCGTTCACACCAGCTCTACCCGGACCTACCGCCAGGTGCCCCGCTACCGAGGGGGCTCTCCGCATAGGCCGGGATGGGACGGGGGCAGGTGGGGCGCGGCCCGGTGCGGCCGCTTGTCGGCGGCTTGCTCGCTGTCGGCCGTCGGCCCGGTTGTCGCCGGTGACTGCTTTGTGCCTGTGTGCGGGCAAGCCCTCGGGCCGAAGTACCGTGAACGCGCCGAAGGGCGGGACGGCTTACGTGGATACGGAGAGCGGGGAGCAGATGGGCGACGGGCGTTTCGGGTGCCGACGTGGTGCCTCATGAGCACGGCGGGGAGCCTGACGGGGAGCCCGGGGCCGGAGGGCTCGTGGCTGGGGAGGCTGCGGCCCGAGGACGAGACGGTGATCGGCTCGGCCGTCTCCGATCCCATACTGGTCGCCGAGGCGGTCGCCCGGGTCGGCCGGGCCGCGGCGGGCTGGGCGGTAGAGGCAGGCCGGGCCATGACCGCCCGACGGAACAACGGCGGCCTCTCCGACGTCCGTTACATCCACTTTCGCCCGCAACGCTTTTACGAGGCCCTGGCGTTGTCGGCCGTCGTCTCCCTGACGGGCGACCACACCCTGCCCACCGCCCTGCGCGGTGAGATCTCCGTTCTGGTCAAGGAGGCCGTGCCGAGGGGGGTGTCGGTGGACGTGGGACTGCAGGGCGTCCAACTCTTCCACGCGGACTTCCTCGGGAGACTCTTCGACTGGTGCCGAGCCGAGCTGCCCGCGGAGAGCCAGGCCGAGGGCATGCGGCGCATGTCCGCGGACCTGTTCGAGGGGATGGCCGCGCTCAGCGCCCTGATGGCGCAGGAGTTCACGGTCGTGCGGGACCGCTGGCTCGCCGGCGCCGCGGCGGCCCGGCAGGAAATGGTGCGGGACATCCTCGCGGGCAAAGACGTGGGCCGGGACCGCGCCGTGTCCCGGTTGTCCTACGACCTCACCGTGCACCACCTCGCGCTCATCGCCTGGTCCGACGCCGATTCGACCGACGACGCCGATCCGGCCAACGGAGCCGACGATCTCGCCGACGCCGCGACACGGCTGCTGAAGTCCGCCGGATGCTCCTCCATCCTGCTGATACCGACCGGCACGGCCAAGTTGTGGGCATGGGGCGGCCGGGTCGGTGGGTTGCCCGAGCCGGACTCCGACAGGGATTCCCCATCCCGGAACTGGCGCCTCCCGCCTCACCTGCGGATCGCACTGGGCCGCCCGGGGACAGCTCTCGCGGGCTTTCGCCGCTCCCACCAACAGGCGCTGGCGGCTGAACGGGCCGGAAGAGCCGGGCATTCTCCTGGGCCCCTATACGACTACGCGCGACTGGAGCTGCCGATACTCCTGAACGCTCGTCCGGACGCGGCCGGGGAGTTCGTCACCCGGGTGCTGGGACCGCTCGCGGCCGACGAACCGGCGATGGCGGAGCTACGGACCACACTGAGGGTCTATCTCGATGAGGACCGTGCCGTCTCCGCTGTCGCCGAGCGGCTGCACATCGCCAAGAACACCGTGCTGTACCGGGTCAAGAAGGCCGAGCAGCTGCGCCGGCGCTCGGTGAAGGAGGACCGGCTGGCCGTGCACGCGGCCCTCACCTTCGTCGAGGTGTTCGGAACGCCGGCACCGAGGCCGGACTGACTCCTGCTCACCGCCACGAAGGCCGGGCTGAGCTCTGAGCGCCATCACAAAGGCCGCACTGATCTCTGGTCGCGGTCACAAGAGGGGCACCGCGCCGCTCGGCTTGACTCGCTTCTTCCACCGGGGCGCGGCCCCGGACCCGGACACCGAGGAAGCGAGCATGACGATGACGACTGCTACCCACCACGAGTACGGCACGGTCCCCACACGCGAGGAGCTGGTGGAACGCGCCGCCGCGCTCGTACCGCTGCTCAGGAAGCACGCCGCCGAGACCGAGGAACGGCGGAGCCTGAGCGAGGCGAGCCTCGCCGCGATCACCGAGGCGGGGCTCGCGCGGCTGTGCGTGCCGGTCGAATACGGCGGCTACGGCCACGGCATCGGGACCCTCACCGCGGTGGCGGCCGAACTGGGCCGCGGATGCGCCTCCTCCGCGTGGGTGGTGGGAGTCAGCGGACAGATAGCGGTCTCCCCGAAGAGCCCCGCCATCAACGCCGCCCTGTACGGCGCGGGCCCGGACGCATGGCTGTGCGGTTCGCTGAATCCCACCGCCGGCCAGGTGGAGCCGGTCGACGGCGGGGTCCGGCTGACCGGCCGGTGGGGGTACGCCTCGGGCTGCGCACACAGCCGATGGGCAATGGTGCTGGCCACGGGCACCGCCACGGACGGCGGCCGGACCGTTCATGGCCTCACCGTTCCGATGAGTGACCTGACCATCGACGAGGACTGGTGGGTCGCCGGCATGGGGGGCAGCGGCAGCCACACCATCGTGGCCTCGGACGTCTTCGTCCCGGCCGAACGGGTCATGACCCCCACGGGCGAAAGGACCGCGCAGCAGACGATCCTGAGCGGGATCGGCGGATCGGTCATGATGGCGGGCCCGCTGCTCGGTGCCGCGCACGGGGCGCTGGACCTGGTCCACGAGACGCTGGCGGCGAAGAAGAAGGTCGTCTACAGCCGGTACCCGTCCGCCCCGGAGGCGGTGGTGACGCAGCTCTGGCTGGCCGAGGCGACCCAGCACCTGGACACGGCCCGGCTGCACACTCGGCGTGCGACCGACGCGATCGACGCCGCGGTCGCGTCGGGCACCGCGATGAGCCTGGTGGAGCGGGCCCGCGCCCGTATGGACGTCACCACGGCGGTGGAGAACTGCCGCCAGGCGATGGCCCGGCTGCTCGACATTCACGGCGCGAGCGGTTTCGCTCAGGCCAATCCGCTGCAGCGCGCCTGGCGCGACCTGGAGACGGCGAGCCGACACGGCTTCCTCAACACGCAACTGGCCCGCGAGGCATACGGGCGTGCGCTGATCGGAATCGACGAGCCCATCGCCACGAACATCTGACACGTCCGATCAGCCTGACACATCTGGCACAGATGACCCAGACGACGCCGCGCATCGAACAAGCGGCACACCAACCGGTCGCGAAACCTGACGCGTCGGAACACGAACGAGCAGGACAGGAGCGGAAATCGAAGATGACGACGAGCACAGCGGGCCGAGCCGAATTCCGGGACGCCATGGCGCGTGTGGCGGCGGCGGTCAGCATCCTCACGACCGACGGGCCGGGCGGCCGCTGCGGGATCACACTGAGCGCCGTCTGCTCGGTCACGGACACCCCGCCGACGGTCCTGGCGTGCGTCAACCGGAGCAGCGCCATGCACGATGTCTTCGTACGCAACGGCCGGGTCGCGCTGAACGTCCTCGGCGGCGACCAGACGGAGCTGGCGCGGCACTTCTCCGGAGCCACGAAGGTGACGATGGAGGAACGCTTCACCTGGGACATCTGGACGCCGACCGCACAGGTACCCGTGCTGCG
The DNA here is from genome assembly GCF_044327805.1 of Streptomyces sp. NPDC018019. NCBI lineage: Bacteria > Bacillati > Actinomycetota > Actinomycetes > Kitasatosporales > Streptomycetaceae > Streptomyces > Streptomyces sp. NPDC018019. The sequence continues at coordinate 64,253 of NZ_JBIRGD010000022.1, forward strand.
CGACGCGCCGGTGACGATGACCGGCGTACTGCGTCAGCAAACGCCGATGGGTTCCCACAGCGTCCTCTTCATCGGTGTCGAAAAGATCCACGTACGAGGCAACGGCAGCGGCGACGGGCTCGTCTACCACAACCGCGACTTCCACCGGTTGGGCGCGTAGGCGTGTAGGCGCCTGGAGCGGCGGCGCGGGTGGCCGGCTGGTCCCAGCCTCCCGCGCACGGACGCCCCCGATGGCGGGGCGTGGCCCTGGTCCCCGCTCAGTTTCCTCCCTCCTCCACTCACCCCGCCTCGACAAGACCCCACCGAGGACCCAGCCGCCCATGGTCGACCTGGTCCTCCACCTCCTCGACACCCGCCGACTCCGCGGCATCGGACGTCCCTCCGAAGCGGGACGATGCGCGGCCCTGCTCGACATCGGCACAACAATTTCTCCAAGCGTTCTCCAGCACCCGCTCGTGATCAGCCCTTCAGCTGCCGAGCGCTGGTCGGCCGAGGCCGTCAGGACCGCCTACGCAACTGAGACGGCCAAACGATCACAGTTTTCGCCTGCTCTCATACGCCTCGAGTTCCTCGGACGTGCCGTTGAACGCGGGACCGCAGTTGGCCGGCAGACGCTCAACGACCATTGCGACGGCCTCCTGCGCTGTATCAGCTTTACCGATCTTCTGAGTCCGCGAAGGTCCCTCGACGTAGTACGGTCCGGCGTGGCCCGGGCCAGCCGCCGTCGGGCCGATGTAGGGCACGTCCCACGTCCAACGCAGCTCAGTACAGCGACTGAAGTGCAGCTCCCACATACCGATCCAGGGGAAGAGCTGCCGTAGCTGTGGCTCGGCGTGCGCCTCCGCGACCAACTCAGCGCTCACCTGGTCGGAGGCGAACAGCTTCTGCCATGCCGCTTCCACCTTGTCTGCGCCCGAGGCGTTCGTCGTCATGTTCGGATTCTCTCCTGCGGCCCGGCCGAGCGGCTGTGGTGAGGGCAAAAACTCCCTTCCGCGCGACCGCAGCGTAAGCGTGGCGGAGCAGTGCGCCACATCGAGGCCCGCCGGGCCCCGGGAGGGCGCAGCCCAGTGAGAAGCAGGCGGTCGAAGAAGACCAGCTTCGGCTTGGGCCCGGCACCCTCTGCCCGCTTGCGCTCTCCGCCGCGCGCGGCCCTCAGCGCGGACTGCCGGGTCACTTCCCACGGTCCGGCGAGCTCGGCGAACAACTCGCCGAAGTGTGCACGAGAGACACCGGACAGGGCAGGATGGGAACAGGCCGCACGGGCCCAGGTCAGCTTCGCAACTCACCCAACCCGTGCGGCCCGCCTCATGTCACGGCCGACCAAATCGCCGTGGACCACCTTCGACTCAACATGGATGTGCGGATCGTTCCCGCCCATGCGCCCTCCTCGCCCCGGCGACCGGGCTGACCGGGAGCGTTCCCAGCCAGCCGCGGACTACAGGAAAGTCTCCCATGTCACGGCCCGGCCAGGACGATCACTAATTCCCCCAAGCCCGTAAGCGCGCCGGCCCGGTGGACCGCGGCGAGTCCGGCGACGACGTGTTCGAGTTCCAAGTGGCGGCCCAGCAGCACCTAGATCAGAGCTCTGGTGCCGGCCGCCTCGCCGTGGGCGGCACGGGTCGCGGTCCACCAGGCTTCATGGACGGGCATGAACTTGCCTGCTGCTTTCGCCTGTTCGAAGGGCGGTCGCTCCAGAAAGGCACCCGGCTTGCGCAGGGTAGCTTCCAGGAAGTGGTCCAGGACCAGGCGGGACTCACCCCGGCCGCTGAGCCGTTCGTGGTGGGCGACCACGCTGCGGCCGTCATAGACGGCCAGGTCGTTGGCGTGCAGCAGCACCCGCAGCTGTCGGCCGATGAAACGGACCGGTACCGAGTAGGAGTTGCAGCGGACGGTGACCTGGCCGAAGCGGTTGACCCGCGGAGTGAACCACCGACCGGTCTCGAACACTTCGTGGGGCAGTGGCCGCAGCAGTGGCTGTTCCTGGGCGAAGGACTCGCCGATCGTGCGGGTCTTCGCCCGCAGGCGGCGGACCTCGTTTCCAGGTCCCACTGATCGGCCATGGCGTTCAGCTCGGTCGGCGAGCCCCGCCTCATCGCCCGCCGCACCCGCGGCCCGCTGTTCCTGACCGACCGCAAGGCCCCGGCCGGAATGCCGACGCTCGACGTGTGCCCGGAGACCGGTCGTGCCCGGCTTTCCTACCGCCGGGGCGAAGAGATCTTCGAGGAGAACACCCGGCTGCTGGCCAACCCGCTCGCCTCCCGAGGACATCGAGGACCTGGCGTGGACCCGGTCGCCCGGCACGTCGCCTCCCAGATCCGGCCGCCCGGCGTCGGGGCTGAGCCGCAACGCCGGGCGGCGCACGGTCGACGCTCTGGCCCCACACCGGGCACGCGAGCCCGCAGGTCACGTGCTCGTAGCTGCGGGACCGGCCGACGCGGATGAGCGGCTGGGGCCTGCCGGTGTCCGCTGGCAACGCCGTGCGCGGGCGCGGGCCGCGTTCTCACACATGATTCGTTTCTGACAGTGGAGGGGCTGACCTTCTGCCGGCCGGACCGACAGGGGCGAGCCCACCATCTGCTTTGCATCGAAAGCCCGGGATGTCGTAGCGTGGATGAGTTCCTGCGCCGAGGTTCGGTGGCAGCGACCGGATTTCCTGTTTCTTCTGTATCGATCTTGAGGTGTTGACCTATTAACCAGGCCGTGTAGTCGTCCGCATTCCCCGCGTGCTGTTGTGTCGCACGTGTCCGGGGGTGGACGTCGCGCTGGCCTGAGTTGCGTCACCCTTCCCGCAGTTTTCTTTCCCGGGTGCAGCTCTGCCGTCTGCCCCGGGTTTCGTGGTTTCCGGTCCCGGTGCGGCTGTCGGCAGGGCTCCCCGATCTCTTTGGATCAGGAGTTTTCCGTCGTGTCTTCCTCCGCGCTCGACAACGAGCCGAAGCACACCACCACCCAGCCCCCGACCCAGCCCACACCGGGGCTTTCGAAGATGGGCCTGGCGGCCTGGATCGCCCTCTTGGTGCTGCTGGGCGCCGAGCTGATGGACATGATCGACCAGTCGGTCGTCCTGACCGCCCTGCCCGCGATCCAGGAGTCGACCGGCGCCGGACCGGACACGGTGCAGTGGCTGACCACCGGCTATTCCCTGCCCGTCGCCGTCGGTCTGATCACCGGCGGACGCCTCGGCGACCTCTACGGCCGGCGCAGGATCCTGCTCATCGGCACCGTCGTGTTCACCACGGCCTCACTGCTGTGCGGCCTCGCTGCCGGGCCGGGCGTGCTGATCGCCGCCCGCGCGCTCCAGGGCGTGGGAGTGGCCGTGATGATCCCGCAGATCCTGGCCACCCTCCACGTCACCTTCGAGGGGCAGAACCGCAGCAAGGTGTTCGGCCTGTACGGGGCCGTCATGTCGCTCGCCAATGTTCTCGGCCCGGTGATGGGCGGTCTGCTGACCGAGTCGGACCTGCTCGGTCTGTCCTGGCGGCCGATCTTCCTGGTCAACGTGCCCGTCGGCCTCGCCGTGATCCTCCTGGGGCGCAGGTTCATCCCCGAGTCGACCGCGGGGAAGGCCGACCGGCTCGACCTGACCGGCATGCTCCTGTCCGCGCTGGCCATCGTCCTGATCGTCTTCCCCCTCACCGAGGGGCACCTGCATCACTGGCCGCTGTGGTGCTTCGCCCTGCTCGCCGCGGGCCTGCTCGTCCTCGGCGTCTTCCTGCGCCACCAGAAGCGCAAGCAGAACAACGCCCCGCTCGTGGCCTTGTCCCTCTTCCGGAGCCGGCAGTTCTCCGGCGGCATGGCCGCGCAGCTGATGCACGGCCTGCTGTGCGGGCTGTTCTTCATGACCTGGACGCTCTACCTCCAGCACGGACTGGGCATGAGCCCCTTCCACGCGGCCCTGGCCTTCGTGCTGCTCTCCGTCGGAGAGCTGGGCGGTGCGACGGTCGTGGCGAGGAGCGGCGGGCGTTTCGCCCGCCGCTTGCCGCAGGCCGGAGCTCTCGTCACGCTCGCCTCGATGGCCGCCTACGGGCTCCAGATCGAAGCAGGCCAGGCGGACCTGAGCCTGCTGGCGATGACCGCTCCGGTGGTACTGATCGGGTTCGGCCTCGGCATGGTCGGCGGCCCGCTCGCCGACCTGTCGCTGGCCAAGGTCCCGCACGAGGACGCCGGATCGGCCTCGGGCCTGTTCAACACCGTCATGCACCTGGGCATCGCCCTCGGTACCGCGCTGACCGCGCTGGTGTTCTTCGCGACCACCGGCGGCTCACCCGAGGCCGCGCTCAACCGCGACGCGTTCATCACCGTCCTGTGGTGGGTCGGCAGCCTCCTCGCCCTGCTGTGGGCGCTGCTGTTCTGCCTGCCCAAGCAGGCCGACAACCAGGCTGGGTAGACGAGTTCCCCACGGCGGCGGCACCCGGCCCGGTGCCGCTGCCTCATCCTTTTCCCGTAGCACCTCATGCAGCCACGCCTGGCCTCCGGGCGGCGCGTCCGAGCCGACTGCCGCGGGTGGCATCACAGCGTGGCGGCGGGACGCGCCTGGCATCGCCGGTGAGTGCACGTGGGCGGAGATGCCGTGGTCTCCTGCTCGTGCGGTGAGCGGTGCATGCGGTGGGGCGGTACGCCCGTCGCCTCAACGTCATGTTCGCGGCTCGCGTGTGCTCTCCGGCGAGCAGGTTGGTGACCTTCACGTCTCTGAGGTATGCCCCTGACCGGTGGCCGAGCGGTGGAGCCGTTCGGCCGTCCGGCGCAGGTAGGCGGTGACCTGGGGGTCGGCGTCGAGGGTGTAGTCGGCGTCGAGGGCGGCGAGGGTCTGGGCGATGCCGGGCAGGTAGTTGCCGGAGCAATCGACGGTGCAGGAGTTTTCGTCGAGGGGCTTGACGCGGTCGGGCAGGGCCCCGGTACGGCGGCGGACGGTCTCGGCGGGCGCGTGGACGGTGGCGACGGCGCGGTACCGGGCGGGTGCGGTGGCGATCTTGGTAGCGACGTAGGCGGCCGGGTCGTCGCCGGGGACGGTGCGGGGTGTGAAGTGGTGGCGGGTGGGGGCGGGGTGGGTGATCCGGTCGAGGCGGTAGATGCGCCAGTCGTCTTTGCCGGTGTCGTGGGCGAGGAGGTACCAGGCGCCGCCGGAGGAGACGAGGTGGTGGGGTTCGACGCGTCGGGGGGCCGCGGTGGTGGCGCCGCGGGTGATGTAGTCGAAGGTGACGGTTTCGTGGTCGCGGCAGGCGGTCGCGAGGGTGGCGAGCAGTCCGGGGTCGATGCGCGGGCCGCGGCTTTCCCAGTCGATGGCGGCGGTGGTCTGCTGCAGGGCGGCGACCTGGGTGCGCAGCCGGGCGGGCAGGACTTGTTCGAGTTTGGCCAGGGCGCGCAGTGCGGTTTCTTCCATGCCGGTGAGGTGGCCGGCGGCGGTGCGCAGGGCCACGGCGGTGGCGGTGGCTTCGTCGTCGTCGAGGAGGAGGGGCGGCATGGCCGTGCCGGACGCGAGCCGGTAGCCGCCGGCGTGGCCGGTGGTGCCCTCGACGGGGTAGCCCAGCTCGCGCAGGCGGTCGATGTCGCGGCGGACGGTGCGGCCGGTGACACCGAGCCGGTCGGCGAGTTCGGTGCCCGACCACTCGCGGCGGGTCTGCAGCAGGGACAGCAGCCGGAGCATCCGGGCGGGAAGGTCACTCGTCATGCATCCAGAATGCCCGCCTTTACGGACATAGTTTGTCCTAAAAGGCCTCTAACGTGAAGGGCATGTCTCAGAACAAAACCCCCCAGAACGCCTTGAATGGGGCTGATCCACGCCGGTGGGCGGCGTTGGCCGTGGTGCTGATCGCCTCGTTCATGGACGCGGTCGACGTCACCGTCGTGAACATGGCCCTGCCCAGCATCGAAGGCGAGGTCGGCGCCTCGACGTCCCAGCTTCAGTGGATCACCGGCGGCTTCGCGCTGGCGTTCGCGCTCGGACTGATCACCGGCGGACGGCTGGGAGACCTGTTCGGCCGCAAGCGCATCTTTCTGCTCGGCGTGGCGGGCTTCACGCTCACCTCGCTGGTCTGCGGCATCTCCCACAGCCCCGAGCTGCTGCTCGGCGGGCGCATCGCGCAGGGCGCGATGGCCGCGCTGATGGTGCCGCAGGTGCTGTCCATCATCCACGTCACCTTCCCCGAGCGGGAGCGCGGCAAGGTCTTCGGCATCTACGGCGCAGTCATGGCGCTGGGCACCGTAACCGGCCCGCTGATCGGCGCGCTGATCGTCGAAGGCGACATGATGGGCTGGGGCTGGCGACCGATCTTCCTGGTCAACATCCCCCTGGGCGTCGCCGGACTGATCGCCGGCGCGCTGGTGATCAGCGAGTCGAAGGCCGAGCGCGCCGCGCGCCTCGACATCGTCGGGGTGGTCCTGGCGGCGGCGGGTCTGCTGGCGCTGGTGCTGCCGCTCACGCAGGGGCGTGAGCTGGGCTGGCCCACCTGGACGTACGTGTCGATGGCCGCCTCGGTGCCGCTGCTGGCCGTCTTCGTCGCCTGGGAGCGGCGTCTGACACGGCGCGGCGGCTCGCCGCTGGTGGTGCTCGCGCTGTTCTCCCGGCGCAGTTTCGCCGGCGGCCAGGGTGTGCAGCTGATGTTCGGCCTGGCCGCCGGGGTGTTCTTCCTGGCCTGGACCCTCTACCTCCAGCTCGGGCTGGGCTGGTCGCCGCTGAAGGCCGGCCTCTCAGGGCTGCCGCTGTCGGCGGCGATGATGGCCGGGGCCGGGCTGTCGATGCAGGTGCTGGTGCCCCGCTTCGGCCGCGCCGTCCTCCAGGCCGGCGCGTTGCTGGCCACCGCCGGCATGATCCTGTTCCTGTACTGGGCCCGGCACTACGGCGCGGACATCGCGCAGTGGCAGGCCATCGTGCCGCTGATCCCCATGGGCCTGGGCATGGGCCTGATCGTCGCCCCGCTCACGGACCTGATCCTCTCCGAGGTGCCCCACGAGCACGCCGGCTCGGCGTCGGGGCTGACCAACACCACCACCCAGCTGGGCCAGGCCGTCGGCGTCGCCCTGTCCTCGGTGGTCTTCTTCGACCGCCTCGGCCACGGCACCCCCGCCGACCAGGCACAGCGCATGCCGAACGCCTTCGCCGGCTCCCTGTGGTACGTCGCCGGCGTGTTCGCCGCGGCCTTCGTGCTCCTGTTCGCCGTGCCCCGCCTCGCGGGCAAGAAGCCGGCCGCCGCCGGTACGCAGCAGCAGGCGGAGGAGCGGCAGGAGCCGGTCCCCGCTGCCTGACGCAGGCGTATCACCCGAGTGGCCCTGTCGCGGGGCCGGGCCACCGGGGGCCCGCCAGGCTCGAAGCACACCGACGGCCCCGCACACCCTCCACCTCTCGCCAGGGGGAGTGAGGAAAGGACTGATTTCTGATGAGTTTGCTGTCGCCCGGCCAGGCCGTCTGGTTCGAGATCGGCACCACCGACCCCGAAACGGTCACCGGCTTCTACGGCCCGCTGCTGGGCTGGAGCTTCGAAGTCGACCCCGACTCCTCCGTCGACGGCCGCACCTACACCCGCATTCTCGCCCCCGGCGCACCCTGGCCGATGGGCGCGATCCAGCAGGGCGACACCGACGACGAGGTGATCAACCTCTCCATCCTGTCCGCCGACGTCCCCGCGGACGTGGACAAGCTCACTGCGCTCGGCGCCACGGTCGTGGTGCCGGCCACCCAGGTGGCGGACGTGACCGTCTTCGCCCGCCTGGCGGATCCGCGCGGCAACCTGTTCTCCCTGTTCTCCCAGTCCACCTCGCAGCGGTTCGAGGAGCGGATCGCCGGCACGGAGGAGTACATGGCGCAGGCCGCCTTCACCCCGCCGCCGGGGGCGATGGCCGGTTTCGAGATCGGCACCACCGACCCGAAGACCACCACCGCCTTCTACACCGACGGCTTCGGCTGGCGCTTCGAGGAAGCCGGGACGATCGGCGGTGTGCCCTGCCAGACCGTCTACGGGCCCGGCGCCGAGCACCCCTCCGGCCTGCTGTGGGACTACAGCGGCCAGTTCGGCGCGGCCGAGCACATGATGCCCGCCTTCCTGGTCACCGACGCGGCCACCGCCGCCCACGCGGCACGCGAGAAAGGCGCGACGGTGGAGCAGCCACCGTCCTCCGTGCCGGGTGCCCCGGTACGCGCCCGCATCCGCGACCCCCACGGACGACGCTTCGGGCTGTTCTCCCCGCCCGCCGGCGCCTGACCCTCCGGGCGGACTGGGCAAGCGCCCCGCGCCGCCCTGCCCGACTGGTGCCACCTGCACGATCCGCGGCCCCGACATGCCGGGCCGCCGGGACAAGGAAAGGAATCCCCTCCGCCATGAGCACCACCCATTCCGCCGAGACGCTCAACGGTTCGGTGATCTCGTACGCGATCTGGGCCGATGACGGGCGCCGGCTCGCCGAGTTCTACGCCGCAGCGCTGGGCAGCGACGTCGGACAGCCCTACCCCGACGAGCACGGCAACGATGTCGCCTACCCCGTCACCGTCGGCAACACGGCCTACATCTTCTCCACCTCCGCCTCCTTCACCGCGCCCGACTGGCCGGGGCAGGACCTGCCCTTCCACATGGACCTGGCGTTCCCCGACGTGGCCGCCGCCGAGAAGCGGCTGCTGGAACTCGGGGCGAACAAACCCGACTTCCAGCCCGGCGGGGAGCACTGGACGGTCCTGCTGGACCCCTCCGGCCAGCCGGTGTGCATCAGCCAGGCCCAGCCCTCCTGAACGCAACCAACGACAACTTCTCCCGGCCCGCGCCTGCGGGCTTGACCACCTCGCTGTCATCCGAAAGGGACTACTGATGAAGATCGCGCTGTTGGGGACCGGTTTCGGACAGGCGCACGCCGCCGTCTACGCCGCCCGTGGCGACGTGGACGTGGTGATGTTCGGCCGCGACGCGGAGAATACCGCCAAGGTGGCGGGCCGGTTCGGCTTCGCCTCCTCAACCGACATGGACGCCGCCTTCGAGGACGACTCCTTCGACCTGGTGGACATCTGCCTGCCGAGCCGGCTCCACGCCCAGTACGTCCTGCGCGCGCTGGAGGCGGGCAAGCACACGCTGGTCGAACTCCCGCTGGCCGACAACCTGGAGGATGCGAAGCGGGTCGCCGAGGCCGCCGCGCGCAGCCAGAAGCATGTGTTCGTGGACATGTTCGAGCGGTTCATCCCCGCGAACCAGGCCCTGTTCGACGCGGTACGCGAGAACATCTACGGGCGGCTGGAGCAGCTGACCTTGTGGAACCTGACCGCGCACCTGTGGCCGGGCGCCTCGCTCGGCCTGAAGGTGCTGCCGCTGGAGGCGCTGCACAGCGACATGGACATCATCACCCGTACCCTCGGCCTGCCGAAGGACCTCACCGTATCCACTGTGGCGCGCGACGAGGACTCGGGCGCGATCGACGCGACCTTCCGCTTCGACGGCGCGGCGGCCCGCAGCTCCATCTCCTCCCTGATGCCCAAGGCGTGGGGAGCTCGCGGCGGATTCACCGCCGCCTTCGAACAGGGCGTGCTGGACGCCTCGTCCGCGATGGGCTTCGACGGCAAGCCGACCGGCACGCTCACTGCCTACACCGCCGACGGCGCCCGCGAACTCGACCTGCCGCCCGCCGACCAGTACACCGCCATGATCAGCCACGTCATGGACGTCCTTGCAGGCAAGGCCGAGAACCGGATCGCCCCGGACAGCGTGCTCGACGCTCTGAAGCTCACCCTCGACCTCGACCAGAAGGTCAACGGCGCCCGCTGAACCACCGCTAGCCGGGCCGGGGGAGGACCGCTGCGGCAGTCCCCCCGGCCCCGGGGACCGGGCTCGTACGGCCTACCCGATGCACCACCGAGTTCTGGAAGCCGCCTGTTCGATGGAAACCCCCGCGATCCCCACGACCACGCTGCCGGGCAGGACGTGCATGCCTCTACCGGGGTCCGGCACCTGGCAGCTCAAGGGCGAGGACGCCTACCGCGCCGTCCTCCACGCGCTGGAGGCCGGCCACCGGCACCTGGACACCGCCCCAGCTCTACGGCAACGAGGAGACTGTCGGGCGGGCCCTGACCGACAGCGGCATCGGCCGCCGCGAGGTGTTCGTGACAACGAAGTTCGCCCAGCACCACCCGGGCAAGGGACACGCCGTCGTCGCCCGCAGCCTGGATCGGCTCGGCACCGAGCGGGCCGCCCACTACGGCCCCCCATCTGCCGGCCGCCCACCGTGAAGGGCCACAGCCCGCTGCGCAAGCCCGGCCTGGACCACCCGGTCCCGGCCGAGATCGCCGAGGCCCACGACGCGACTCCGGCGCAGGCCGTCATCGCCTGGCACCTGGCCCACGACATCGCCGTGATCCCGAGATCCGCCGACCCCGACCGCATCAACAGCAACCCGCACGCCGCCGGACTGCACCTCACCCACGATGACATCACCCGCATCGACCACCTGAGCACACCATCCCGCCCCCGCGGAAGAAGGAGTTCCCAATGAAGATCGCTGTTCTGGGCACCGGCGCCGGCGCCCGCTGCCACACCGCCCGCCTGACCGAACTCGGCCACCACGTCATCGTCGGCACCCGTAATCCCGAGGCCACCCTGGCCCGCACCGAGCCGGACATGATGGGCACCCCGCCCTACCGCGACTTCCACGCCGCCCACCCCGGCATCGAGCTGCACACCTTCTCCGAAGCGGCCGACGCCGCGGAGCTGGTCATCAGCGGCATCGACGGCGCCCACGCCGTCCAGGCCCTGAGCGCCCTCCCACGCCAGGCGCTGGCCGGCAAGACCCTCGTCGACTACGCCGTCCCCTACGTCTACCAGCAGCCCGACCAGGTCGAACGCCCCTGGCCCACCCCTTGGGGTGTGATGCCGCGCCTGGACCCGGTGGACACCGACAGCCTGGCCGAGCAGATCCAGCGCGCCCTGCCGGAGACCAAGGTCGTCAAAGCCTTCGTCACCCAGGAACAGGAGACCGTCACCCACCCCGAGGAATTCGCGGGCGGCGACCACACCATGCTGGTGGCCGGCGACGACGCCGACGCCAAAGCCGCGGCCGGTGAGCTGCTGCGCGCCTACGGCTGGCGCGACATCGTCGATCTCGGCCCGCTGGCCGCCGCCCGCGGCATGGAGATGTACGCGCACCTCCACACCGCCATCGGTCTCGCCCTCGGCACCCGCTTCGGCGTCAAGATCGTCCGCTGACATCACAGCAGAACACCTAGGCCATCCCCATGATGAAGGGCCGACATGCCGTCCCCGCTCTCCTCGGTGTGCCGCCTCGGTGGCGCCCTGAACAAGCTGCTCAGCCATCCGAACGCCGGCGTCGCCCTGGAGGCGGGCAACCTCCTGGTCCGTGCACCTGCTGACGGGGCCTCATGAACGCCGGGCACCCGCCAGCGGGTGGCCTGGCAGATCACCGGTGTCCTGGGCCACCCCTTGGAGATCCGCCTTGTCACCGACGGTGCGGCGGCAGCCGTACCGAGGCGGTGCCGGCCACCGGGATCGACCCCACGGGCCTTGCGGTGAGCGTCACGGACCCGGATCTGCCGCCAGGCACCTACCGCGTGCTGATCACCTCAGCTGATCCACTCGACGCCTACAGCCCGCCTCTCACCCTCACCCCGGCCTGATTCGGCGGTCGGCGGCGGATCGCACGGCCGGGCGCATACCGCCCGGCCGTGCCCGCGAACCCCGGCCCCGTGGACAGCGTCGCATGTGCCAGCGCACACCCCGACCGGTCACACCAGGGAGAGCTGTTGGGGTGGCCGGTGGGGCGGGTGGGCGCGGAGGCAGTCTTGCCGGGTCGGCAGCCCGTTCTGGGCGGCGCGGGCGTGGATGTGGGCGGTGACGCGGCGGACATAGCCGGCGGGCATGCCGCGACGGTTTCCGTAGCTGGCGGCCAGCCGCTGGTGCAGATGGCGCGGCAGCGTGTCGGCGGCCTGTGCCAGGAACCATGGGCGGATCGCCGGGCTGAGGCGCATGATGTCCGACCAGACGGTGACCGCCCCCGTTATCTTCTTCGCGGTTCCGCAATGGGACCGCGAAGAAGATAACGGGGGCTGGCCCGTGGCGTGGCTGTGCAGGGCCAGGGCGATGCCGCTGGCGCCGTTGAGCAGGCCCGCAGGGTAGGAAGGCGGGTTTTGGCGTCCCGGGTGCTCTTGGAGGACAGGTGGGTGCGGGAGGCGGGTGAGGGCGGCGAGCAGGCCGTCAGCCAGGGCGGGCAGGTGGCGTGCCAGGAGGGGGTCGTGGCTGTCGTGGGCGAGGCGGGTGGTGGTGTGCAGCAGGTTGGCCAGGCCGTGGCACAGGCCCAGGCCGTCCGGGGGCTGAGGGTGGGGGCGGGACTGGGCGAGAGTGTGCTGCAGGGCGGTGACAGCGGTGTCCCGCCAGGCGTTGTGGTCCAGGGCCGTGCCGGCCAGGTACAGGGCGCGGGCGACGCCGGGGGTGCCGTAGCACCAGTGGCTGCGCGCCGGGCCCTTGGCGCGGCTGCGGGAGTTCTCCTTGCGGGCCTCGTAGATCATCCACTGGCCGTTCTCGAACAGCGGCACAGGGCACCGTCGGTCCCGCCTTCGAAAGAGCCGGTGAAGGGAAACTCGTCGCACGAGTCGTGAGGAACCGTTGCAGGCATGAGCACGAACGGGTCGCTGCTCTTGTCACCGCAGGTGCGTGCCCGGTTGGCAGTGTTGAGGCCGTCTGCTCGGCTCACCTTCGCCCAGTTGCACAGTTTTCCCTGGGCGAAGGCATAGGTCGCAGCCGCTGCACCGTGCTTCGGGTCGGACGGTGAGTACTCCAAGGTGGCACGCCGCTCGGGAATGACACACCCGGCCGTGGCGAACATGGCATCGCAACGGAGCTTCGCCTCGGGCGGGCTCTGTCAGTCGAGGTTCGGCCGGGTAGGAATGCCGCCCACCTTCGCGCCTGGACCTGCTGTCAGGCCCCGCCCGCATCCCTGGGCTGTACGTACCGGGCTGTACGATCCGGACTTCGCCCCCGGCGGCGTCCAGGCGCTGCATCCCCGCAACGCCCGGGTGCCGGCGACCGTGAACGGGACCTCGCCAAAGACGTCGTGCTCCCCGTCCCCCGCCGAACGTACGTACACGTGGTGGGGGACAAGAGCTCCTTCGTCCAGCGACCGGCTTCTTCCATTGCTCGTCGGAGGCGCTATGGCCGGCGAGATCAGTGGCGCCGTCGGCACGGATGCCCTGCCAGGAGATGAGGCGTCCATCGGTGACCAGGCCCGCTACCGTGAACCGTCGCTGCACCCGCTCGTTGACGACGGGACCGTACAGGCGTTCCGTGTGGTGACCGTCTTTCGCGTTTCCGAGGAGGCGTCCGTGCCGCCCTTGAGTAAGTGGCGGGGAAAGATGCTGGTGGTGATGCCCTGGTCGGTCAGGTAGGCGAGACAGCGCGTAGGGGCCCTGCGCAGGTGGGGCGGTCGTGCAGGGGCAGGAGAGGACATCTGTCGCCGGTGGTGGTCTCAGAGAGTGATCTGACCCCGGAACAGGACACGCGTACCACCCGCGCCGATCGCGGTGCGGCCGTGCAGCGTTCGCTGGTTGTCGATGACGAGCAGGTCGCCCACCGTCCATCGGTGCTGGTACGTGAAGCGCGGCCCGCGCAGGTAGGCGTCGAGCTCGGCGAGGAACCGGTCGGACTCGTGCGGCGCCAAACCGGGAACGCGCACCCGCCAGCCGCGCGGCTCGGTGCCAACGGGAAAGTTCATCGCCAGGTTGAGAGAGCGCACCCGGCCGTAGTCACGCACCGAGGCGATCGGGTACCAGTCCTGGGGAACGTCGGGAAAGTAGCCACGCTCCTCGACGAGGTACTCCAGTGTCCCGGTGCGGTCGAGTGTCTCGCGCAGCTCGGCCGGCATCTCGTCCCAGGCCGTCAGCTGGTCGCAGACGAACGTTTCGCCCGAACCCGGCGCGTCCGCGAAGTCGGCGGCGTACAGGATGATCAGGTCGGTGCGCTCGCCGACGAGCAGTCCGTCGGTGTGCAGCGGCAGCGGGCCCCGGCCGGTCACCACTTTGCCCGCGTCGTGGGACGCGTTGAGCTTGAGCAGGTCGGCCTGCCCCTCGCCGAACTTGTGGTCGACGGTCTGCCCCATGGCGTGCACGAGGCTCTGGAACCGGGTTTCGTCGAGGTCGAGCCCCTTGAGCAGTACGCATCCGTGCTGCAGTGCGGCAGCACGGATGTCCCCGCCCAAGCGGGTGAGATCCGTCTCTGCGGCGGGGGCGATGACCGAGCCCATGCCGGATTCGGTGAGCGGGCCGGGTGTCACGGTGGTCATGCGGTTCGGTACTCCTTGAATCGGTCTGCCGGCGCGTGCGGCCGACAAGTGCAGGTGGCTGCGAGTGCCGGGGCGGTCAGTGCGCTTGGACCCGGCGTACGGCGCGCTCGAAGAGGGTCCAGGGATCTGCGGGCTCCAGCTCACCTTCCGCGGCGCGGTCCAGGAGCTCGGCGAAGGTGGCCAAGTACAGGAGATGCCGGTCCTGTGTGCCGGTTTCCTTCTCCAGGCGGCGCATCACGCCCTGTTGCAGACCTCCTCCGTGGTGAACGGCGATCTTCTTGCGCCAGGCGATCGGCTCGGGGAGCCGCTTGCCCATCGCAGTGCGCAGGTGGAACTTCTCCCGCCCTTCCCGGACCTTGCACTCGGGCGCGGTCTCCAATGCGACGCGCATCACGGGCCATGACCAGAAGGGGTGGTGGGTCGTGGCTCCGTACGCCAAAGCCATGCGGTTGGAGAGTTCATTGCTGCGACGCGTGCGGTCAACGGCTGACAGACACTGTTCGATCAGGTCGTCCCGGTGGTCGTAGGGGCGGTAGAGCCCCGCGTTGATGAGGTCGCTGCCGTATCCCGTCAGCAGCACCTTGTCTGCGGGAATGGCTCCCAGCCGCTGCACCGAGGTGGCGGTGAGGGCGACTTCTACGACTTCGGGTTCGGTGACGCCGAGCCACCGTACAGCCTCCGGGATGGACGCGATGATCTGGTCCTCCGTCAGGTGAACCGGCTCAAGGGCGATCCCGAGCTCCGCGCAGAGTTCGGAGGCGTCGGCCAGTTCGTCGCCCCACGGTGTTCCCACGCTGTACGGGGTGACGGAAAGACCGGTCGTGGCCGCCAGGTAGGTCACCGTCCCGGAGTCGATTCCGCCCGACAACAGGGTGGCGTAGCCGGTTCCCGTGGGCGTGGACGTGTCGATGCGCTCGATCTCCGCGGTCAGAGCCTCCAGTTGGGCTTCTCCCGCAGCCAGCGGGTCGTGGCGGTGCGGAGCCCGGAAGTCGCCGAGCGGGTCATGGCCGTCGCAGGTGTCCGTGAGCCAGTTTCCGCCACTGCGGCGCGTCCGCGAGACCGTGCCGTAGGGCACCCGGTCCACGCCGAGCAGGAGGGTACCTCGTTCATGGGCGGGCGACGCGGAGGCGAGCTCGACGGGCATTCCGAGCGCGGGCAGAACGAGTGGGGCCAGCATCAGATCGGTGAAGTAGGCGAACAGGCCGCGCATGCGGTTGACCGCGTAGTAGACCGGATCCTCGTTGAGCGATGAGACACGGACGCTCACGGCATCCGCATCGATGCGGATCACGGAAGCCCTCGTGAGCTCTTGGCCTTCCGGGGCGGACGTCAGGGTGCGTACGTCCAGGATGAACGGTGGGTTGTCCGGAAGGGCGGCGCCTTCGGGGCCGCGGTAGTACACCCGCACATCACCGAGGTCGGCGAGCTGCGCCAGGTGGTTCAAGCCGTGGACCGGTGTATTGGCCAGCACGCACCATTTGCTGAGGGGAGCCATGATTCAGTCCTTTCCGATGACGCGTCGCATGCGCTGCTGTGCTTCGCCGGCGGAGAAGGCGGTGCGGTGGGACCTCTTGCCTTCTTCACGTATCCGCCGCAGCCCTTGGACGAAGGGGCCGTTGACGCGCGATCGGGTGGATCGCACGGCTGCGGCCGTGTAGGCCGCGATACGCCGGCCGTGTTCGAGCGCGCGCTCCAGCAGGGCTTCGCCGGGCGCCACTTCGTGCAGGAGGCGGTCCGCCAGCGCCCGGTCGGCGGGCCACTCGGCGCAGGTGTAGAGCATTTCCTGCATGACGCTGCGCCCGACCACCGTCTCCAGCATGTAGCCGCCGAAGTTGCACGCGATACCCACCCGGAACTCCGGCATCACGAGCTTTGACGCACGACTGCCGATGCGTACATCGCAACAGAGCGCGATCTGCAGGCCGACGCCGATCGCGTAGCCGTCGATGGCGGCCACCACGGGTTTGGATATTCCGGCGATGGCACTGTAGAGGTCCGTGATGTCGTCGATCCATGCGTCGACCTCGTCGCCGCCGGAGAACTCCGACACCTCGTGGAAGTCGCCACCGGCACCGAACGACCTGCCCGGCCCGCCGTACAGGACGACGCACCCGACCTCGTCGTTGCCGTCCAGGTCGAACATCAACTGGGCCAACTCGCGCATCCGCGCTCTGCTGAACGGATTCTGCTTGTGCGCCTGCGAGAACTCCACGAGAGCCACTCCCCCCGACAGGACCTCGCACTCCATGCTCGCCGTCGCGGTATTGCCCGCCGACATGCAGCCTCCCCGATGTGATGCGTCTCCGCATGGTGATCGTGTGCGCCTCAGGTGTGCGCACACTGCATAGCAACAGACGATGGGGCAGAACGTCAGGAAGCCGTCGGAACGTCCAAATGCCGGACTGTCCAGCGCTGTTGCGCGCTTCATGATCCATTGATCGCCACCCGGATGCAACTATGTATGCACTGACATGCATTGCCATGCATAATGTGTCCGGAGGTCCCCGCAAGCGCGGGGGCCGCTGGCTGCCAGGAAGGTGCGTTGACCATGCAGGAAAATCCACTGTGCCCACGGGGCTTTCGCAGCGTTTCGACGAACATGGGCCTCAAGGACGTCGAGGACGACTTCGTGGCCGTCGTCTCCGAGGTGCCCGCGCGCTCCGCCGCGGTGTTCACCCAGTCCCGTTTCGCCGGCCCGAGTGTGGTACTCAGCCGTGAGGCGGCGGCACGGCAGCAGTGCCGCGGCATGGTCGTGCTTTCCCGCAACGCGAACGTCGCCACCGGCCGCGCCGGTGCCCAACACGCCGAGGAGGTGCGCCGAAAGGTCGCCGCGACCGTGGGTATCCCGCCGGAGGAACTGATCATCGGCTCCACCGGTGTGATCGGCCGGCCTTACCCGATGGAGAGCATTCGGGCCGGGCTCGACGCCCTCACGTGGCCGTTCCCCGAGGCGGACTACGCCGCCGCGGCCGGGGCGATGATGACGACGGACACCCGGCCCAAGTTCTTCTCGGTACGGTGCGGGGACGCCGTGCTCACGGGCATCGCCAAGGGCGTGGGCATGATCGAACCGAACATGGCCACCCTTCTGACCTTCTTCTTCACCGATGCGGACGTTCCGGCCGCCGAGTTGGACGCGCTCTTCAGGCGCGTGATGGACAAGACGTTCAACGCGCTGAGCATCGACACGGACACCTCGACCAGCGACACCGCCGCCGTGTTCGCCAACGGCCTCGCGGGCCCGGTCGATCTGGCCTCCTTCGAGCAGGCGCTGTACGAATGCGCCCTGCACCTGGTGCGGGACATCGCCTCGGACGGTGAAGGCGCGAGCAAGCTCATCGAGGTTCAGGTCACGGGTGCCCGCGATGACGCGCAGGCCAAGCTGGTCGGCAAGAGTGTGGTCAACTCCCCGCTGGTCAAGGCCGCGGTACACGGCAGCGACCCGAACTGGGGCCGGGTGGCGATGGCCATCGGAAAGCTCCACGAGGAGACGGACATCGAGCCCGCCCGCGTCCGCATCCGCTTCGGGGACCTGGTGATGCACCCGGAGGAGCCGAGCGACGAACTCCTCGGACAGGCCGCCGCCTACCTCGCGGCTGACGAGGTGATCATCCGGGTCGATCTGGGCATCGCCCGGGGAGCCTTCACCGTCTACGGCTGTGATCTCACCGAGGGATACGTGAAGATCAACGCTGACTACACGACCTGACCCGGGCACGTGCACATGACCCCGAGGACAGCCCGGCCGCCCGGCGGTGTGCATGCCGTGGAGCGCGCCGCCGACCTGCCCCGTCAGGCGTGGGACGCACTGACCCGTCCCAGCGATGTCTTTCTCTCCACCCACTGGCTCGACGTGGTGGAAAGCACCGCGGGCGTCGCGATGACCTACCTGTGGGTTGAACGGGCGGGAGTTCCCGTCGCGGGCCTGGCCACCGCGTTGGCCACCGCATCGGTGCCCTGGGCCCTCGGCAGGCCCGATGTCGTCCTGCGCAACAGCGCGGATGCGGACCTGACCGGAGCGGCCGACTATCTGGCCGGCCTGCCGGCGGAGCCGGTCTCCTCTCTCATGCCGTCCTTGGTGGCGGGCGGGCGGCACCTCGGCAACACGCGCGTCCTGTACGGGCCGCAGGCCACGGCCGGGGACCTCGACACCCTCGTGGCGGCCGCGGAGAGCCGGGCACGAGATGCCGGCGCCGCCAGCATCGCCTTCCTGTACCTGGACGAGAACGACCGTCTGCTGGCGTCCGTCCTGGCCACGCGCAGATACGCGAGTTACACCTCCGGCCGGTACAGCTCGCTGCACATACCGTCGGACGGGTTCGACGGCTGCCTTGCGTCCCTGCCGCGCAAACGACGCGTGTCCATCCGCGCCGAACGGCGCAAGCTCCGCGATGCCGACACCTCCGTCGCTGTCGAATCGCTCGACCGTGCCGATCTGCCCCGCTTCGCCGAGCTTGAGGCTGAGCTGCTGCGCAAGTACGGCATCGACTGGCGCCCCGACCAGTCGCTGCCGCAGCTGCGGCAGGTCCGCGACCGCTTCGGCGAAGATGCCTTCGCCATCGTGGCCCGCGGCGACGGGCAGATCCGCGGCTTCGGGCTGGTCCTGCGTCACAAGGGCCACTGGTACGCGCGCCAGACGGGCTACGACTACGCCTACCAGCGGAAGTCCGGGCTTCCGCTGTACTTCGAGCTCCTCTACTACCGGCTCGTGGAGGAGGCTGCCGCCGCCGGTGTCACCACCGTCCATTACGGGCTGGGCAGCGAGGAGACCAAGCGCTCCCGCGGATGTGCCGTGACCGACCAGCGTTGCCACCTGCTGCGGCTGTGAGACCGGCGCTCCGCGTCGGCGAAAGTCCACCCATCATCGAAAGGAGCGGCGTGTCGCACCGGACCCGCACGTCGGGAGTGTTCGTCGTCGTCGAGAGCGGCCTGGGAGCGTTCGGCCTCACACCGCTGCAGGCGGCACGCGCCCAGGGGTTCCATACCGCGTTCGTCACCGGCAGCGTGTCCCGCTATGTTCCGGACTCCCACGCCCGGGAAGCGTTCGCGGCATGCGTCGACGAGGTCGTCGAGGCGGACACACATGACAGCGCCGCGGTACTCGCTGCCTTGAAGTCCACCTACGACGAGGGGGAGTTGCGGGGAATCTACTCGACCACCGACTACAGCACCGCCGTCGTGGCCGAGACCGCGCGCGCACTGGGCCTGCCGGGTCTCTCACCGGATGCGGCGCACACCGCCCGGAACAAACTGCGCACACGGCAGGCCGCCGAGGCGGCACAGGTGCCCACGCCTGCCTGGGCGTGGGCACGGTCCGAGAGCGAGGCCGTTGCCGCGGCGGAGCGCATCGGGCTGCCCTGCGTCGTGAAGCCCATGACCGAGGCCGGGAGCGTCGGTGTCAGGCTGTGCCGCACCACGGAGGAAGTAGCAGCCCACTACCACTCCATCGCCTCGGTCCCCACCGACTACCGCGGCGGCCGGCGCACCCCGGGCGTACTGGTCGAGGAGTACCTCGTCGGATTCGAGGTGAGTGTCGAATCGGTCACCGTCGAGGGGGTACGAACCGTACTCGGCGTGACCGACAAGGCGCTCGGCCCGCATCCGCACTTCGTCGAGCTCGGCGAAACGTTTCCCTCGATTCTTCCCGACAGTGTCCAGAAGCAGTGCACCGCCACGGCGGCCGCCGCGCTCGACGCGGTCGGGCACGACTTCGGAGCGGCCCATGTCGAGATCAAGATGACGGCGACGGGCCCCAAGCTCATCGAGGTCAATGCCCGTATGCCCGGCGCCCAGATCACAC
Source organism: Streptomyces sp. NPDC018019 (assembly GCF_044327805.1). Classification (NCBI taxonomy): domain Bacteria; kingdom Bacillati; phylum Actinomycetota; class Actinomycetes; order Kitasatosporales; family Streptomycetaceae; genus Streptomyces; species Streptomyces sp. NPDC018019. Next base: position 84,306 of record NZ_JBIRGD010000022.1, read on the forward strand.
GTCTCATCCACGAGAGCACGGGGCTGCATCTGCAGCGCGAGATGGTACGTCTGCACACCGGACGGGAACCGGACCTCACCCTGAGTCCCCGGGGCGCCGCGGCCTCGCGCTACCTCACGGCTTCCCGGGACGGCGTGGTGCGCGCGGTCTTCGGGGCGGACCTGGTTCATCGCAGTCCCGGGGTGGTGCTGATGGATCTGCACGTCGCTCCCGGCGACCGGATACGTGTCGCGGAGAACAACGTCGACGTGCTCGGCGGCGTGGTGGCCGTCGGGCAGGACAGCGGCGAAGCCGTTCGCCGGGCCGACGCGGCCATGGGCCAACTCGGAATCGAGGTCGGCTGATGTCCGGTACGACGCCTGTGTCCACCACGTTCGGCCCGTTTCCCTGGTCCGGACGGACGCTTCCCGACCTCTGGGCCGAGGCCGTCCTTCGGTCCCCGGACCGGAACGCCCTGGAATGCGACGGCTCGTCGATGAGCATGGCGGAGATCGACCGGTGCAGTGGCCGGGTCGCGGCCGGGCTGGCCGCAGCCGGCATCGGCCGTGGCGATGTCGTCGCTGTCGTGGTCGGCCGAAGCGTGTTCCTTCCCGCCGCTCTGCTGGGGGTGCTGCGCTGCGGCGCCGCTTTCGTCCCGGTCGACCCGGCCTACCCGGACGAACGCCGTACCTACATGCTGCGGGACTCGCGAGCGCGGGCGATGGTCACGCTGAGCCACCTCGCGCAGAGCATGGAGGAGACCCAGCCGACCGTCCTCCTGGACGCGCCGGGCACCAGCCACGTGGACGGGGTCCAGTGGACGGCCGCTCCGGGCGACCTGGCGTACGTCATGTACACCTCCGGTTCGACGGGCAGGCCGAAAGGCGTCGAGATCAGCCACCAGGCCCTCTCGAAGGGAGTGCTGGCGATGAGCTCCGTCGTACGTCCGTTCCCCGGCGACACCTGGCTCTCCGTCACCTCACCCTCCTTCGACCCGAGCCTGGTGGACCTGTTCCTCCCGCTCCTGACCGGAGGCCGTCTGGTCATCGCCACCGATGACCAGGTCGTCGCCGGAGACGCCTTGCACGCACTGCTGATGAGCAGCGCCGCGACGGTCCTGCAGGCCACTCCGCTGACGTGGCGGATGCTGCTGGCCGACGGGTGGCGGGGCCGGCTCCGCACCGCCTTGTGCGGCGGAGAGGCCATGCACGTGGACCTGGCGGCGGCCCTGGGGGAGCGATGCGAGGAGGTGTGGAACATCTACGGTCCGACGGAGACCACGATCTGGTCGACGGCGCACCGCGTCACCTCCGCCGACACCGCGACCGTGCCTGTCGGCCGTCCCCTGCCCGACACCGAAGTCCTCGTCCTGGACGAAAACCTGGCCCGTGCGCAGCCGGGCGCCGTGGGAGAGATCTGGATCGGCGGTACCGGGGTCGGCCTCGGCTACCGAGGGCAGGATGAGCTGACCGCCGACCGTTTCCCGCCCCATCCTCTCGGACCTCCGGGAGAGCGGATATACCGCACGGGCGACCTGGGACGCCGGCGTGCGGACGGAACCCTCGAACTGCTCGGCCGGGCCGACAGTCAAGTCAAGATCAGGGGACACCGTGTCGAGCCCGGCGAGGTGGAGCACCGCCTGTTGGAGCACGGCGATGTGGAGAGCGCGGCCGTGATCGCCCACAGCCCGCCCGATCAGACGGATGCCCGTCTGGTCGCGTACGTACGGCTCGTGGCGCCTGGCACCGTCACCCCGGCGCAGTTGCTGGACTTTCTGCGCGCACGGCTCCCCGGCCATCTGGTGCCGTCCTCGGTGACCGAGGTGGAGCAGTGGCCGCGTACACCCAGCGGGAAGATCGACCGCAACGCATTGCCCCGACCGGACGCGGCCACCGCCTCCGCGGATGCCGGCTGCACGCCCTCCTCCGGTGCACCACCGCGAACCGCGACGGAACGCGCCCTGGCCCGCATATGGGAAGAGATACTCGGCCACGGGCCCGTCGCGCGGACCGACGACTTCTTCGCCCTGGGCGGGCACTCTCTGCTCTCGATGCGGCTGATCGCCCGCATACGGGAGGAGTTGGGCGCGCAGATCGCCGTACGCGACCTGATCGCCACCCCGATCCTGTCGGGGCTGGCGGACCGGGTCGCCCAGGCCCCGTCCACCGCATCACCCAGGGTGCCCGCCGGGCCGCCCGGGCCTGCGGGGCTCCTTCCGGTCTCCCCGGAGCAGGCGTTCCGGCTGGCCCGGGAACGCTGGCGCGCTCAGCAGAATCTCGGCCCAGGGACGCACAACGTCTCGGCCGCCTGCCGGGTCGACGGCCGACTGTGGCTGGACGCCCTGGAGCAGGCGCTGACCGATGTGGTCACACGTCACGAAGCCCTGCGGACCCGCTTTCTGGTCGACAACCGCGGCACCGAACGGCAGGAGATCACCCCGGTCCGGCCGGTGCGGCTGCTCCACCGGACCGTATCCGGGGACGAAGGCCTGCCGACCACAGCCGTCGCCGAGCTCGCGAACGCCCCCTTCGATCTCACCTCCGGCATGCTGTTCCGCGCGGCCTTCTGGGACTGCGGCGACGACACAGGCGTCCTGCTGATCACCTGCGACCACGTGGTCTCCGACCAGGTCTCCATGGCCGTTCTCCTCGGCGATCTGCAGCGCGCCTACGCGGCACGCCGCACCGGCACGCCTGTGGTCTGGGACGGGCCGGAGCCGAACTACCGCGCCTACCTGCGGGACGAAGCAGCATGGCTGGCCTCGCCGGAAGCCGATGCCGTCATCGAGGAATGGCGCAAGGAGCTGGACGGCACCCCTCCGTACTGGCCCATGACCGACCTGATCCGGCCCGCTCCTCCCGTGGAGCGCCGCTTCCTCGCCGGTGAGGAACCCGTCGCCCACCTGTCGCGTGAGACCACCGACGCTCTGACCAGCATGGCCAAGGAATGCAGAGCGTCCCTCTTCCACTGTCTGCTGGCCCTGGTCGCCGTCGCCCTGTCCGACATCACCGGACAGGAGCGGACAGGCGTACTCACTCCTATGGCCAACCGCGAGGCCGCGGGCTCGGGCGGGCTGGTCGCCTACACCGCGAACAGCCTGCCCGTGATCCTGGAAACGGTCTCCTGCACTTCGTTCGCCGACCAGATCGAGCAGGCACGCGACCGGGCGGTGAGCGTCCTGGCCCGCCAGCGGCTGCCTCTCGCCGAGGTCGTACGCAGACTGGACCCCGAGGCGTTCGGACGGCCGTCGCCCGCGCCGTACATCCTGGTCAACTACATCGAGACGAACCTTCAGCACCGGTCCACGACCCTCGTGCTCAAGGGAACGACCACCACACCGCTGGCCCTGAGCACCGCACTGGCGCCGGCGCCCGTCATCCTCGCGTTCCTCCAATCTCCGCAGCAGCTGACCGTACATCTCTCCTACGACCGTGACCTCATCACGGCCGCCACCGCACGCCGTCTCCTCGACACCGTCATCAGCCTCGCGCGGCAAGCCGCAGACACACCCGGTGCCCAGGTCGCCGATCTGCTCGCCTCGACGGGACGAATCCGATGACAACCACCGATGTCAAGGACCCGGAGGAGCGAGCTTCGGCGTTCCCCAGAGGGCCCGGGGTCATCTGGTTCGGTGCGGCCGGATGCGTCAACGCCCTGGGCACAGGGTTCTTCTATCCGTTCTCCCTGCTGTTTTTCACACAGCTGTCGGGGCTCTCGCTCAGTACGGTGGGCTTGGTCCTGACATTCACCACGCTCACCGCCCTGCCCGGGCTGCTTGCCATCGGGCGGCTGGTGGACCGGTTCGGGCCCCGGGCCGTGATCATCGCCTCGACGGCGCTCCGCGCCGGATGCTTCGTCGGCTTCGTCTGCCTGCACGGCATCGTCCCCCTGGCCCTCTTCAGCGTGGCACTCGCCCTGGGCAACCGTGCCGAGCAGGCAGCCGGCCCCCTCCTCGCGGTCGCCTTGGCGCCCAAAGGGCAGAGCAGCCGGTGGCTCGCGCTGTCACGGGTCGTCTTCAACGCCGGAATGGGGGCGGGTGCCCTCTTCGCCGGCCTGCTGGTCGTCGACACGACGTCGGGCTTCATCTTTCTCGGCATCGTGAACGCTGCCAGCTTCCTGCTGGCCGGCGCGCTCTACATGCGTGTACCAGGCACGGCCCCCGCCCTGCGGCACACGAGACCCGGCCTCTCCGGAAGCGCACGCATCCGCCCGTGGCAGAACATTCCGTATCTGCGCGTGGCCGGAGCCAACGCCCTGCTGTGGACAGCCGCGCTCACGGTGGAGAGCGCACTGCCCGTCTTCGTCCTACGGGATCTGGAGCTGCCGTCATGGGCCGTGGGCGCGCTGTTCGCGGTCAACACGGTATTGCTCACCGTCCTGCAGCTGCCAGTGAGCCGCGTACTGGACCGCTTCCGGCCCACCGCTGTCCTCGCGCTCGGTGGTCTCTCGTACCTCGTGCTGTACGCGGCATCAGTCCTGGTCTCCTCCGCTTCCCAACACGTCCGGCTCGCCGTCCTGGCAGCGGCGATGGCGGTGTACACGGTGGGGGAGATGGCCGTTTCCCAGGGCGCCATGGTGTTGCTCACCAGCCTTCCGCCCGATGCGGAACAAGGCCGCTACATGGCGTTCAACCAGGTCTTCGTCGGCACGGCCACGGCGCTCGCGCCGCTTCTGGCAACGAGCATGCTCGACTACTGGCCGACCGGCCTGTGGTGGACCCTCGCGGCGATCAGTGTGGTCGCCGCTCTGCTCGCCGGCCGGGGCGCCACGCTCGGCAAGCAGTAAGCGGGGCTTCGTCAGGTCTTCCTGTGCTCGCTGGTCGGGGACATGTTTGAAATGTGGGCAGGAGGCACGTCGCGGGTCTCCGTGTCCCGTTGGCGGAATCCGTGGCATAGGTGTTCACGTCGGTTCCAGGGAGAGACCAGCGTGCACAGGTGAATGTTTTTTGTGGGGGCTGGTGACGAAGGCTGTCATCGCTGCGGCGTCCGGTGGGTGGGACGCGGCGGCCTCCTGGAACCCCGTCAGCGGGCCTTCCGGCAGGGACCGGGTCAGCGGGCTCTGTCGGCCATTCTGCTCGTAACCGTTCTCGTTGAGGTCTCGGCACTCGTCACAACCCGAGTGCGCTGCGCCGTCTTTCCCGTTGAACCGCCTATGCGGCAGCGCTACGGGTGTGCCTGCTGCTGGCTATCACGAAGGGTGGCCGCCTGGGGGTGGCTCAGCGGTACGACGCTGGCGCTCTTCCTGGGCGCCGCGCTCCTGCTGGCCGGTCCCGGAGTGCTGGAACTGCGGCGCGCAGGTCCCCTGGTGGATCTGCGGGCAGCCGTGCGTCGTCCGGTCCTCCTGGCCAACACCGCCGCGCTCGGCATCGGAATCGCTTATTTACACCGTGTCCCTGGCGGCCCCGCAACTGCTCCAGCTTCCTATGGACACCGGCCATGGGCTGGGCCTGTCGATGGTCGGTGCGGGAGTGTGGTAGCAGACCTCCTCACGGAAGGCGTCTGAAAGTCTTACGTCAGCTTCATGACGTAAGGGGGGTGGACTCGTCTCTGATGCCGTGAGATGGCTAACGCGCGTCGCGCAGCGGCGGTACGGCGGGCACATCCGGGGCGTCGCGGATGTTCTCGGCGGTCAGCTTGAAGCCGTCGGGGTAGGCGGCGCGGGACGTGCGGCGTGCCGGTTCGCTGGTGCGCCAGCAGTACAGGCACTGCTCGCACTGGAGGACGTCCCACACCCCGGGGACGGGGGAGGTGAACAGTCGCGCGATCGCGGGGTGGGCGCAGCGGGGGCAAACGGTCTTCTCGGGCGTCTTCTCGGACATGAGGCTCCTTGTGCGGTCGGGGCCGGGACGGCCGGAGTGGCCGGCGGTCCCGGGTCAGCGGTGGGCGGCGAGTCGCTGGAGGCGGTCCAGCCAGGCGGCGGCCTCGGGCAGGTCGCGGACCGGGTTGCCGTAGTTGCCGCGGTGGTCGGGGGCGACGGGGGTGGTGGCGTCGATGACGAGCTTGTCGGTGATGCCGGGGTGCTGTGCCTGCGGCGCGAGTTCGAGGACCGAGAGGTTGGGGATGCGGATCAGGTCCCCGGAGGGGTTCATCTTGGTCGACAGCGCCCACATGACCTGGGGCAGGTTGAAGGGGTCGACGTCCTCGTCGACGACGATGACGGTGGTGGCGTAGCCGAGGCCGTGGGGCGTGGTCAGGACGCGGAGGCCGACGGCCTTGGCGAAGCCGCCGTAGCGTTTGGCGGTGGAGACGATGACGACGAGGCCGTGGGTGTACATGGCGTTGACCGCCCGCACCTCGGGGAACTCCTCCTTGAGCTGCTGGTACAGCGGTACGCAGGTGTTGGCGGCTATCAGGTAGTCGACCTCGGTCCAGGGCATGCCGAGGTAGAGGTGCTCGAAAACCGGCCGGGTGCGGTAGGAGATCTTGTCGACGCGGATGACGGGCATGTTGCGGCCGCCGGAGTAGTGGCCGGTGAACTCCCCGAAGGGCCCCTCGATCTCGCGCTTGCGGCCCTCGATGACGCCCTCGATCACCACTTCGGCGCCCCACGGGACGGGCAGCCCCGTCAGGGGGGCCGGCGCGACGGGGGCGGGGGCACCGCGCAGGGCGCCGGCGAGTTCGTACTCGTTCTCGTCGTACTTCATCGGGGTGGACGCCACGATGGAGATCACCGGGTCGTTGCCCAGGGTGATGGCGACGGGCAGGTCCTCCCCGGCCCGCTCCGCCTTGTGCAGGTGCTGGGCGATGTCGTGCATGGGCACGGGCTGGAGGGCCAGCTCGCGGCTGCCCTTGACCTCGATGCGGTAGATGCCGACGTTCTGCTTGCCGCTGTGCTCCGGGTCCTCGGGATCCTTGGAGACGACCGCGGCCTTGTCGATGTAGAAGCCGCCGTCACCGTCGTTGAGGCGGAACAAGGGCAGCACCCGGAAGATGTCGACTTCGTCGCCGTCCATGGTGTCCTCGGCCCACGGCGGGTCCTCGCGCCACTCGGGGGCGACGGGGAAGTCGTTCCAGCGGCGGATGAACTCCTCCACCTGCCGCTTGACGGGGGTGTCCTTGGGCAGGCCCAGGGCCAGGGCGTGGTTGGCCCAGGAACCGTGGACGTTCAGGGCGATACGGGCGTCGGTGAAGCCGGTGACGTTGTCGAAGTACAGCGCCGGGGCCGCGTCGCCCAGGCGGGGGGCGGCGTTGGCGGCCGCGGCCAGGTCGGGCTCGGGCATCACCTCGTCGGTGACGCGCAGCAACTGGCCTTCCCGCTCCAGGGCGTCGAGGAAACTGCGCAGGTCGTCATAGGCCATGAAAAGGCTCCTTCGGGTTGCTGTCGAACGCGTGGGGGTCCTAGGCGGCGGGCCGTTCCCGGCGGGCCTCGCGCATGCCCTGCCAGCGCCGGGCGGCGGGCGCCGGGAGGCCGAACTGGTCCAGGACCCGGGCGGTGATGTGGTCGACGATGTCGTCGACGCTCTCGGGATGGTTGTAGAAGGCGGGCATGGGCGGGACGATCTGGACGCCCATCCGGGCCAGCGCCAGCATGTTCTCCAGGTGGATCTCGCTCAGCGGCGTCTCCCGCGGCACCAGCACCAGTCGGCGCCGTTCCTTGAGCACCACGTCGGCGGCCCGGGCCACCAGGCCGTCGGCGTAACCGGTACGGATCCCGGCCAGCGTCTTCATCGAGCACGGCACGATGACCATGCCGTCGACGCGGAACGACCCCGAGGCGATCGGCGCGCCCTGGTCCTCAGGCGCGTGGACGTGGTCGGCCAGGGCGGCGACCTCCCGCGCCGAGCGTCCGGTCTCCAGCTCGATGGTCGACCGGGCCCAGCGGGAGCAGACCAGATGCGTCTCGACCTCCGGCAGCTGCTGGAGGTTCTCCAGCAGCCGGACGCCGAACACCGCGCCGGTCGCTCCCGTCATCCCGATGATCAGCCGCACGGCAGCCCTCCTCCACACGGACCGGACCACCGGCCCTCACTGATGCTTTTCGGTCGCCGAGCGGCAACGGGTCCGGGAGCGCCGCTTCTCCGGCAGCTCGCTGTTCCGGCGTCTCATCGCCACCTGCTCGCACCCCAACGCTAAGGCGGCGGCAGAAGGGCCATCCCCTACACTTGGGACACGCCATGAAGAAAAACGGACACGCAGGGGAGAGCGGAGCGGCCGACGGCATCACGGCCGTCCCCTACCGCCCCACTCCCGGCTCACCGCCCGGCGTGGAGGTGCTGGACTTCCCCCGCCTCGCCGCACGGGCGCGCGGCCACGGCTTCGACCCCTACCGGCCCCGTCGCCCGGCCTTCCACGAGCTGCTGACCGTCACCACCGGAGCCCTGCGCTGCTCCGTCGACTTCAGCACCCTCGACGTCACCCCCGGCAGCTGGCTATGGGTACGGCCCGGACAGGTTCTGCAGTTCCTCACGCCCCTGTCCGAGGCCGAGGGCACCGCGATCCTCTTCCCGTCCGGTTTCCTCAGCCCCGCCACGGTCTCCGTCACCGGCGCGGACGACCACACCCGCCGCTGCCTGCTGCGGCCCCCCGCCCGCCGGGCACCCGCCCTCGGCCACGTCCGCAGGGCGCTCGAAGAGGGCTACGGCGATGTGGCCATGCTGCCGCTGGAGGCCCACATCGAAGCCATGCGCAGCCTCCTGTCCGCCCTGCTGCTCCACCTCGCCCACCCGGACGGCTCCCCACCGCCCGACGGCTGCGGCGACGAGCCATTCCGCCGATTCCGGCAGGCCGTCGAGGAGAACTTCCCCCACACCCACCGCGCCGAGGACTACGCCGCCCGGCTCGGCTACAGCGTGCGCACCCTGACCCGCGCCACCCGGGCGGCCGTCGGCTGCGGAGCCAAGCGCTTCATCGACGACCGTGTCCTGCTGGAGGCCAAACGTCTCCTCGCCCACACCGCCCTGCCCCCCGCCGTCATCGGAGAACGCGTCGGCTTCCACCACGCCACCGCATTCAGCGCCTTCTTCCGCCGCCGTACCGGCACCACGCCCACCGCCTTCCGCGCCCGGGCCACCGGCACCGCACCCGCCTCCCGCCACTCCGCATGCCACCCGACGGCACCACCGTCTCGAACCTCGCCCGCCGGATGAACGTCGCCCGGCGAAGCGCCCACCAGACCGTCCACGCCCTCCTCGGCATGGGCCTGCTGGAACAGATCCCAAACCCCGCCTCCGCCCGCGGCCGCATCATCGTCATGACTGCCGAAGGCCGGCGCGTGCACCGCCTCGCCCGCACGGTCGCGGCGATGTTCAAGGGATGGGCGCCGGAGCTCGTCGCCCTGGTCGCCGACAGCGACATCCCGCCGATCTTCCGCCCCTTGTACGGGCTGCCGATCGGACACCGCTGGGACCATATACCCGGGGTCACGCTCATCGGAGACGCCGCCCACCTGGCACCGCCGGACGGCGAAGGAGCGAACTGGGCGCTCTTCGACGCAGGCCGGCTCGGCAACGCCATCGCCGAACAGCCCGAGAACATCGATGCGGCCATCCGCGCCTACGAAACCGCGCTCTTCCCACGGAACATCGACACCGCGACCGCCGCCGCGGCCTACTACCCCGAATTCACACCCCACTGAACTGACCACAGCACCTGGACAAGCCGGAGAATTCACCGCAGGCGCTGGACGCGGTCGGTCGGCGAGGAGTATGTCCGGCCGACGCCGGGAGCGGCCGGCGACGCCGGCCACAGCCGAGACCTTCTCCAACTGCGGCAGCAACTGTATGACGCCGTTGCGGTTTCCGCCGGTCAGCGACACCGCGAGCGGGACGCCCTGAGCGTCGGTGATGACGAGGTGCTTGCTGCCCGGCCGTGCACAGTCGACCGGGCTCGGCCCGCTTTTGCCGCCGCGCCGAGCGACCCGCACATACGAGGAGTCGGTCACCGCCCGCGACCAGTCCCGCTTCTTCGCCGACCGCGACTTCTTCAACAGCAACAGGTGGGGCCGTCCCGGGCCGGGTCGGGGCCCCGTATCGCGTCCATCACGGCGGTGAACTGGGTGCAGTCGCCTGTGTTCCCGCCGGTGACGGTGAAGGCGAGCGGGCGGCCCGGGGCGTCGTAGGCCAGGTGGATCTTGCTGGTCAGACCGCCCCGGACCGGCCGAGACCCGGGGCGGAGCCTCCTTTTCGGGCCCCGGCAACATGCTGTGGGCACGGACCACGGTGGAGTCGATCGACACGAGCCAGCCGATGACGCCGGCCGCGTCCGCCTTCGCCTGGGCGGCCTGGAGCATCCGCTCGAACGTGCCGTCCAGGGCCCACCGGCGAAACCGGGTGTGCAGGGCCGCCCATGGGCCATACCGCTCGGGCACGCCCCGCCAAGCCGCCCCGCCAAGCCGCCCCGCCAAGCCGTCCCGCCAAGCCGTCCCGGTACTTAACTTCCACACGATCCCGCTGAGCACGGTGCGGTCGTCCAGCCGCTTCCTGCCCCGCAACGACGCGGGCAGCAACGGCCGGACGAACTCCCACTCGGCATCCGGGAGCTCATGTCGACGCAGCACCCGACCATGATCCACCACGCAAGATCATTTGAAGACGCCACCTAGGGCGAGGACCAGTTCGGTCGGCAGGCCGGGTACGCAATAGGCAACCAGGGCGACGGCGGCTGCGGCGATGCCGTACAGCCGGGTGCTGTGCGTGGGGGAGATCCGTGGGGAACAGGTTGTGCTTGCGGTTGAAGCCGGCGACGGCTTGTTCGGCCAGCTGCCAGCAGTTCATCCGCTCGACACTCGACAGCAGCCCGAGCAGGTAGGCGCGGGCGGTCGCCCGGGGCTCCGCCCGCCCGAACCGTCCCGCGATCCGGGCCATGCACCGATCGGACATCGCCCGCCAACCGGCAGGGCCTGCGCTGTAGCCTGCGGCCACCGCACGATCTTCAGGAGTCCACACAACCCCCGATGATCACGCGGTGGCCGTACCCGTTCCCCGCCGGGTCCGCGGCAAGAACGCGAAACCTAACCGAGGTATCAGGAGTGATCGAACAGAGCGACTACGCTCTGCGGTGCTTCCCGGCCGAAAAAGATCTCCAGGTTCTGCGCCGAGCGGCCGGCGGCGTCGCTACTACGCAGGAACAGCCGCTCTTCGTAGGCGCTGAGCGCGACCTCGATGTCGGGTTGCTCAACCAGCTCGTTCGCCAGGTCCGCGCCGTCGTACATGGCGAGGTTCGCGCCCTCCCCGGCAAAGGGCGACATCAAATGCGCAGCGTCACCGACGAGCGTCACTCCGGGCACCCTGTCCCATTCAAGCCCGACGGGAAGGGCGTAGATGGGCCGGAGCCACGGTTCCACGTCGCTCTCTGTCACGAAGGCGGTGAGCAGCGGCGACCAGCCGTCGAACTCGTCGGCAAGTTGACGGAGGCCCGCGGACGGGTCGCCGAAGTCGATCGACTTCATCCACTCCTCGGGCTTGTCCAGCGCCACGCATCCGCGCACGTGCCCGTCGGCGTAGCGATGGACGATGATGCCTTTGCCCGGCGCGACCGCCATCAGCGTGCCGTTGCTGATCGCAGCCACGCTCGTCAGGCAGTTCTGGGCGCCCGAGGTGAGGGCGATCTCGATGAAGCAGGTTCCGCTGAAGACAGGCTCGGCGGGGGTGAGCAGCGGACGCACCTTCGACCAGGCACCGTCCGCGCCGATGACGATGTCGGCGCGCGTGGCGGAACCTTCCGCGAAGGTGAGGACGTAGCCGCCCTCCGGACGGTGCCGGACCGAGGCGAGTTTGTGACCCCACCTGATCGTCCCGGGCGCCAGCGAGTCGATGAGCAGGTGCCGCAGTTCGCCACGATCCACCTCTGGACGGGCCGAACCGGGGTCCGCAGGCATGTCCAACAGGATCGTGCCGTGGCGGTCGACCACGCGCTTGGCGTCCTCGCCCGGGCGGACCAGACGGAGGAACTCGTCGTACAGACCAGCTGCGCGAAGCGCGACCTGGCCGGTGTCTTCGTGGATGTCCAGCAGGCCGCCCTGTGCGCGGGTCGTCGCCGAAGCCTCACCCTCGTAGATCGTCGCGGCGACGCCGTGGGCCTGAAGCACCCGGGCGAGCGTCAGCCCGCCCAGTCCCGCTCCGACAATGGCGATGGTCTTCTGCATGCTGCGCTCCTCTGTAGCGCCGACACGCGTCGGCGATGGTCAGCGCCGTGAGCGGACAGGATGTCCGGTCCCGGCAGGAGACGCTCACCGATCAGAACCATCTGCATCGATGTATGCGCGACGCCCGGCGGGCGGACCCGCGAGACATCGTTTTTCGCGACCCGGTGACTATAACCCGGCAGCTGGGAGCGGAATGGGAGTCGACCAAGGAAAATGCCCGCGTGGAGGTGCCGGAACCTGCCGGTTTCTGCGTGTTGGTGCTAGCCGGAACGCGCAGCTCCCGGGGCCCGGAACCGTTCCCTCAGCCCGCCGATTCGCCCGCGTGCGGGCTCAGTACGCCTGCGCCCACCAGCGCGAACAGGGCCACGCCGAGCAGGATGCGGTAGATGACGAAGGGCATGAAGCTTTTGGTGGTGATGAATCGCATGAACCATGCGATGACCGCGTAGCCGACGACGAAGGCGATGAGGGTGGCGAGGACGGTCGGGCCCCAGGAGACGTGGCTCGCGGTGGCTTCGCTGCCGAAGGCGTCCTTGAGTTCGTAGACGCCGGAGGCCAGTACGGCGGGGATGGCGAGGAGGAAGGAGTAGCGGGCCGCGGACTCGCGGGTGTAGCCCATCAGGAGGCCGCCGCTGATGGTGGCGCCGGAGCGGGAGACGCCCGGGATCAGGGCCATGGCCTGGCAGACGCCGTAGAGCAGGCCGTCCTTCACGTTCAGGTCGGTGAGGTCCTTGCGCTGCTTGACGGCGCGGTGGCGCCCGCCGCACTCGTCGCGGGCGGCCAGCCGGTCCGCGATGCCCAGGACGACGCCCATGACGATGAGGGTGGTCGCGATCAGGCGCAGGTCTCGGAAGGGGCCTTCGATGGCGTCCTTGAGGGTGACGCCCAGGACGCCGATCGGGATCGATCCGACGATGACCAGCCACCCCATCTGGGCGTCGTGGTCGTGCCGCAGCTCGCGGTTGAAGAGGGAGCGCGCCCAGGTGCCGACGATCCGTGCGATGTCCTTGCGGAAGTAGATCAGGACGGCGGCCTCGGTGCCGATCTGTGTGATCGCGGTGAAGGCCGCACCGGGATCCTGCCAGCCCGCGAACGCCGCGGTCAGCCGCAGGTGCGCGCTGGAGGAGATGGGCAGGAACTCGGTCAACCCTTGGACCAGGCCGAGGATGAAGGATTCAAACCAGTGCATCGAAACTACGCTATCCAGAGGGTGATCAAGCGCTTACCCGGCGCGGACGCGGGTCGGGCGGCACGAGGACGGAAGGGACAGGAGTGCGTGCGGATGGTCGGCGGGTGCGGCGACCGGCTGTGGGGCAGCGTAGCGCCCGGAAGTGTCCGAGTGGTCAAAGGGCTCTTTCCGGGCGCCCGCCGGTCAACGCCCCCGGAGTGACGCCCGCTTGCGCCAGGCCACGGCCACCGCGGCCAGTCCGGAGAGCACGATGAAGCCCGTGGAGATCAGGAAGGCGGGCGAGGTGGGCGACGAGGCGCGGGCGCCGGCGATGACGTACGCGGCGGTGTTGGGCACGCTGCCGAGCGTGGTGGCCAGCAGGAAGGCGCCCCAGCCCATGCGGGAGACGGCGGCGCAGTAGTTGGTGGCGCAGAACGGCAGGCCGGGGAAGAGGCGGATCGCCATCATCGAGCGGAAGCCGTGCTCGCTGAGCTGCCGGTCGGCGGCGGTCAGCCAGCGGGCCCGCAGCAGGGGCCGCAGGGCGTCCTGGCCGAGCAGCCGGCCGAGCCCGAAGGCGAGCCCCGCGCCGAGGACCGTTCCGGCCAGGGCGGAGAGGAAGCCGGGCAGACTGCCGAAGATCGCACCGGCGGCTAGGTTCAGGACCGGGCGGGGGACGAAGGCGGTGGTGCACACTCCGTACGCGAGTCCGAAGATCACCACGGCGCCGCCGCCGGCCCACGCCGGCGGCCATCCGTGGGCGAGCAGCCGCTGCGGCTGCCAGACGATCATCGCGATCGCGGCCCCGGCGAGCAGTACGAGGAGTACGGCGAGCCGGGCCCAGGGGGAGAAGAGCACACGCGTGCAGCGCGCGGCGAGGCCGTCGGGCGTTGCGGCGGGTTCGAGCATCCCGGGAGCGTAACCGACAAGGGTGGCGGGGAGATGGATTCACGGTCGCCCGGGACCGAACCGGGAGGGGCGGACCCCCTCGCAACGTATCGGCCACTCCCGTGACGCACCGGCCGCCCTTCCCGAATAAATCGTTCGACGCGAGCCCTCCCCGCACGAGATCCTTGCGCCATGTTCCGGCAGTCGTATCTCGCGCTCACGTCCGCAGTCGCGGACGCGCCGAGGGCTGCCGTCGACTCGATCGCGGCGCTCATCGCCGCCCTCAGGGCCGAGGCCGACGCCGTGCAGTTCCCCGGCGTCGCCCTGGCCGCGGACACCGTCGCAGCAGGCACCGCTCCCGCCGCGGCCGCGGCCGGTGCGGCCGTCCCCGCGATCGACGGCGCGCGAAGCTGACCCTCTCCGGATCGACCGGCGAACCCCGCAGGGGGAGGGTCGGCGGGGTTCAGGGGTTCCCACGGCGGCGCATCGGACCGCCGTACTCACCGCTTCTCCGCGAGGAACGACAGCCATGCCCAAGACGGCATACGTGCGCACCAAGCCCCACCTGAACATCGGCACCATGGGCCACGTCGACCACGGCAAGACCACCCTGACCGCCGCGATCACCAAGGTGCTCAGCGAGCGCGGCAGCGGCACCTTCGTGCCCTTCGACCGGATCGACCGGGCTCCGGAGGAGGCCGCGCGCGGCATCACCATCAACATCTCGCACGTCGAGTACGAGACCGACACCCGGCACTACGCCCACGTCGACATGCCGGGCCACGCCGACTTCATCAAGAACATGGTCACCGGCGCGGCGCAGCTGGACGGTGCGATCCTCGTCGTCTCCGCGCTCGACGGGATCATGCCGCAGACCGCCGAGCACGTCCTGCTCGCCAAGCAGGTCGGCGTCCGGTACGTCGTCGTCGCGCTGAACAAGGCCGACGCGGGCGACCCCGAACTGACCGACCTGGTGGAGCTGGAGGTCCGCGAGCTGCTGTCGGCACACGGTTACGACGGGGACCACGTACCCGTCGTACGGGTCTCCGGGCTGCGCGCCCTGGAGGGGGACCCGCGGTGGAGCCAGGCCATCGAGGCGCTGCTCGACGCGGTGGACACCTACGTGCCGACGCCGGAGCGCTACCTCGACGCACCGTTCCTGCTGCCGGTCGAGAACGTGCTGACCATCACCGGTCGCGGCACGGTCGTCACCGGCGCCGTGGAGCGCGGCACGGTACGCGTCGGCGACCGGGTGGCGGTGCTCGGCGCGGACACGGAGACCACCGTGACCGGCGTGGAGACCTTCGGGAAGCCGATGGAGTCGGCCCAGGCCGGGGACAACGTCGCACTGCTGCTGCGGGGTCTGCACCGGGACCAGGTGCGCCGGGGGCACGTCGTCGCGGCGCCGGACAGTGTGACGCCGCGGCGGCGGTTCACCGCCGAGGTGTACGTGCTGTCCACGGAGGAGGGCGGGCGCCGCACGCCGCTGTCCACGGGGTACCGCCCGCAGTTCTATATCCGTACGGCGGACGTGGTCGGCGACGTCGACCTCGGCGGGCGCGCCGTCGCCCGGCCCGGTGAGACGGTGACGATGACCGTCGAGCTGGGACGCGATGTCCCGCTGGAGCCCGGCCTCGGCTTCGCGATCCGCGAGGGCGGCAGGACGGTCGGGGCGGGGACGGTCCGCACGGTGGAGGGATAGCCGGGGGAGCGGGGGCCGGGGCGGGGGCGGAGCCGTAGCGGCACCGCGCCTGCTCCGGCCCCGCGGGCCGGTCCCGATCCGCCCTCCCCCGGTCCGTCCGGCCCGCTC
Source organism: Streptomyces sp. NPDC018019 (assembly GCF_044327805.1). Lineage (NCBI taxonomy): Bacteria > Bacillati > Actinomycetota > Actinomycetes > Kitasatosporales > Streptomycetaceae > Streptomyces > Streptomyces sp. NPDC018019. The sequence continues at coordinate 100,229 of NZ_JBIRGD010000022.1, forward strand.
CACGCGGTTCGTACGGCGCGCCGGGTACCGGAACGGTACGGCTGCCACACTGCGAACGAACCGCGTACGAGACCGTGTACGAGATCACGTACGGGATCACGTACGAGACCGCCGTACCGGGATGCCCCGGTCGCGACCGGAGAGGGGACCACGATGACGGGAACCGCGCTGGTGCTGGGTGGCGGGGGGTACACGGGCATCGGGTGGGAGACCGGCATGCTGGCCGGTCTCGTCGAGGCCGGTGTCGATCTCGGTACGGCCGATGTCGTCATCGGCACCTCGGCCGGTTCGATCGTGGGCGCCCAGCTCACGTCCGGCCGGCTCACCCCGGACGAGCTGTACGCGCGTCAGCTGGCGCCGGTCACGGGGGAGACCGCGGCGCGCATGGGGACGCCGGCGCTGGCCCGCTTCGCGTACCTGGCGCTGCGTTCGCGCGACGCCGTGGACTTCGGCGTACGGATGGGGCGCCTCGCGCTGGCCGCCCGGTCGGCTTCGGGGCCGAGCCGGCGCGACGCCATCGCGCGGCGCCTGGTGTCTCACGACTGGCCGGCGCGGCGGCTGATGATCACGGCGGTGGACGCGGCGACCGGGCGGCGCACCGCCTTCGACGACACCAGCGGCGCCGGCCTGGTGGACGCGGTGAGCGCGAGCTGCGCGGTGCCCGGCGTCTGGCCGCCGGTGAGCATCGGCGGAAAGCAGTGGATCGACGGGGGCGTGCACTCCAGCGCCAACGCGGACCTCGCCGCCGGGTACGGCCGGGTGGTCGTCCTGGCGCCGGTGGCGGCGGGCGGCGGGCCGATCGCCACCGCGCGGGCGCAGGGAGCGGCCCTGGCTCGGCGCGGCGCGCGGGTGTGCGTGCTGGTGCCCGACCGCGCGTCCCGCGCCGCCTTCGGCCGCAATGTCCTGGACCCGGCCAAGCGCGCCGCCGCGGCCCGCGCCGGCCGCCGTCAGGCCATGGAGCACGCCGAGGGGGTCAGGGCGGTGTGGGAGGAGTGAGGGGAGAGGGCGGGCAGCGACCGGTTCGACGGGGGTCGGACGGCACCCTCGTACCGGCACAATAGGACGGTGGACGAAGCAGCCGAGCAGATACCGGGCATGCGGGCCGAGGGCGGGACAGCCGGGTCGGCGCCCGGCGTGGGCGGGCTCGGCTCGCCCGAGAGGGCCCGGCCGCCGCAGCAGCAGCCCTCCGGCCACACCGAAGACCCCGAGCCGCTCCCCGTCACCCGTACCGTCGACTGCGGCACGGCCAAGCTGATGCCGGACGTGGACCGTGCGCGCGCCTGGCTGCTGACCGTGGACGGTGCCCCGCAGTCGTACGTCGATCTCGATGCGCCGACCGACCTGGAGTTCGAGTACGCGCGCCGGCTCGCGGCCGTCCTGGACGCGGCCGCCGCTCCCGCCGCGCCGCTCGACGTGCTGCACCTCGGTGGCGGCGCGCTGACCCTGCCGCGCTACCTCGCCGCGACCCGTCCGGGCTCCCGCCAGGACGTCGTCGAGGCCGACCGCGGGCTGCTCGCCCTGGTCGCCGAGCACCTGCCGCTGCCCCCGGAAAGTGGTATCTCGGTGCGGGCCGAGGACGCCCGTACAGCCCTGGAAGCGGTGCCGGAGCGCAGCGCGGACGTGATCGTGGCGGATGTCTTCGGGGGCTCGCGGGTGCCCGCGCACCTGGCCTCGGTGGAGTACGCGCGTGCTGCCGCCCGGGTCCTGCGCCCGCACGGGATCTACGCGGCGAACCTCGCCGACAGCGCGCCGTTCGGTTTCCTGCGCGCCCAGCTGGCCAATCTGGCCACCGTGTTCGGCCATCTCTGTGTGATCGCCGAACCCGCGGTGCTGCGCGGCCGCCGCTTCGGCAACATCGTGCTGGCCGCGTCCCGCGCCGATCTGCCCCTCACGCAGCTGGCCCGGCGCACGGCCGCCGACGTGTTCCCCGCGCGGGTCGAGCACGGCGCCGCGCTCCAGCGGCTGATCGGCGACGCCGTACCCGTGCACGACGCCCAGGCCGTACCGTCACCCCGTCCGCCCGACGGCGCCTTCAGCATCGGCTGAGGCCGCGCAGGGCGGCTGCCCGGAGGCCGGGACGGCCGTGGCGGACTCCGCCGGAGCCGTGGCGGACGCGCCGCGGGGAGTGGGGACCCCGGCGGGCCGGCGGGTCAGCCGGCGGACGTCCGGTACGCACAGCACGGCCGCCGTCAGCAGCGCGATCAGCGCGGAACAGCCCCACAGCGCGGCGGTCCGCCCGACCAGGTCCTGCACAGGTCCGGCCAGCGCGGTGGCCAGGGGAGTGATCGCCAGCGAGCCGAACCAGTCGTACGAGGAGACCCGGGAGAACTTCTCCTCCGGTATCTCCTGGTGCAGCGCCACCATCCACAGCACGCCGAACACCTCCAGCGCGATGCCGGTACCGAACATCACCAGCAGGAGGACGGTGACCGGCACCGGTACGGCGAGCGCGGCCGAGGGGAGGGCGAGCGGGAACACGCACAGGACGCCGGTGAGCAGGATGCGGCGGGGCTTGGCGCGCATCATGAGCAGCGCGCCGCAGACCGTGCCCGCGCCGAAGGCGGCCAGCGCCAGGCCCCACGGCCGGGGACCGCCCAGGTGTTCCTCGGCGACCATCGGCCCGTACACCGCCTCGGCCGCCACCACGACGGCGTTGACGACCGCGAACTGCCCGATCACGGCCCACAGCCAGGGCCGGGAGACGACCTCGCGCCAGCCGTCGCGCAGTTCCCTGAAGATCCCGGCCCCGGCGGCGCGCTCAGGGATGTGGCCGACGTCGAGGAAAGCGCGCAGGGCGCCCGCGACGGCGAAGGCGGCGGCGTCGACGGCCAGCACCCAGCCGGGGCCGACGGCGGCGACCAGCGCGCCGCCGAGCGCGGCGCCGCCGATGTTGGCGCCGTTCATGCTCATGCGGAAGAAGGCGAAGGCCCGGCCGGAGTCCGCGCCGGAGACGCTGGAGAGGACCATCCCCTCGGAGGCCGGGGCGAAGAACGCCTGCCCGGTGCCGCCGAGGGCGGCCAGCACCGCCATCTGCCACAGCCGCGCCTCCCCGGTCAGCACGAGCAGGGCGAAGACGCCCTGGGAGACGCAGTTGAGCGCATTCGCGGCGACCATCACGCGGTGGCGCGGCAGCCGGTCGGCGACCGCGCCGCCGATCAGGAGGAAGACGACGAGCGGCACCGTACGGGCCGTGGCGACCAGGCCGACGTCGGTGGCCGAGCCGCCGGCGCCGAGCACCGCGAACGCCGCCGCGATCAGCGAGCCGGCGCTGCCGAGGCCCGTGACCACGGCGGCGCCGGTCAGCAGGGTGTAGTTGCGTCCGGCCCAGGCGGGGCGGCGGCGGGCCCGGCAGGCACCGTCGCGGTCGGTGGTCAGCACGGCCCCACCGGGAGCCGCCACGGGTCCGCGCGCCGCGCGGGGTACGGGTTCTGCTCGCCTCCGGGCGGCTGCTGACCTGGCCACATGGGTCACCACGATAAGCGCCCCGGATTGCCGGGCGGAACGCCGGCAGGGGCTTCCCCCGGGAAGCTACTCGTAGGTAACATGCCGCCATGTCCACCGAGACCCAGCCGTCGATCGGCGCAATGATGGCGGCCACCGTGCCGATGGCCCGTACGCTCAACCTCGACTTCACCGAGACCACCGCCGAGCGGGCCGTGGTCCGGCTGCCCGATCAGGCGGAGTACCACAACCACGTCGGCGGGCCGCACGCCGGCGCGATGTTCACCCTCGCCGAGTCGGCCAGCGGCGCGATCGTGCTCGCGGCCTTCGGCGACCAGCTCTCGCGGGCCGTACCGCTCGCCGTACGGGCCGAGATCGGCTACAAGAAGCTCGCCATGGGCCCGGTCACCGCGACCGCCGAACTCGGCCGTCCGGTCGCCGACGTGCTCGCCGAGCTGGACGCCGGCGAGCGGCCGGAGTTCCCGGTGCACGTCGCCATCACCAGGGAGGACGGCGCGGTCACCGGGGAGATGACCATCGTGTGGACGCTGCGCCCGAACGACCCCGCGCAGTAGCGCCGTCCTCGCTTCCGGTGCCGGGCCGCCCGCTGCGGCCCGGCACCCGGCGCGCACAAATTCATCCGGGGCCGAGGCAACTCCACGCCGCCGGGTCGCGTCTCGTACGGCGGTACGGAGAAGTGGCCCGGTCAGCGGCCCGCCGCCAGGCGTTCACCGGCCCGTCGCGCACCGCGCGGCGGGCCGTACCCCTGACGCCGGGCAGCGGGGCGGCCGAAGTGGATCGAGTAGGCTGCCCGGGCGCGTCGCGGCATGCGGACGCGCGGGGGAGTGCACGGTTTTCGACGGCGTCGCGGACGCCGGGCAGCGGCCCACGGGGGCCCGACACCTAGTGGAGGAAGCGGCCTTGCAGATGGAGTGGCTGGAGACGATTCCGGCCGTGAGCGTATACCTCCTGGTGGGGGTGGTCATCGGCCTGGAGAGCCTCGGCATTCCGCTGCCCGGTGAGATCGTCCTGGTCAGCTCGGCGCTGCTCGCCGCGACGCAGGACCACATCGATCCGCTGATGCTGGGCGTCTGCGCGTCCGCCGGCGCGATCATCGGAGACTCCATCGGGTACCTGATCGGCCGCAAGGGCGGGCAGCCGCTGGTCAACTGGGCCGGGCGGAAGTTCCCCAAGCACTTCGGGCCCGACCAGGTGGCGATGGCCGAGGAGAAGTTCGACAAGTGGGGCATGTGGGCGGTCTTCTTCGGCCGCTTCATCGCCCTGCTGCGCATCTTCGCCGGGCCGCTCTCGGGCGTGCTGCGGATGCCGTACTGGAAGTTCCTCATCGCCAACGTGCTCGGCGGCGTCGTCTGGGCCGGTGGCACGACCGCGCTGATCTACTACGTCGGTGTCGTCGCCGAGTCCTGGCTCAAGCGCTTCTCCTGGCTGGGGCTGGTGGCCGCGGTGCTGTTCGGCGTCGGCTCGTTCGTCTTCATGAAGCGGCGGGCGGCGAAGGCGGCGGCCCGGCGCGAGGCGTCGGTCGCCAAGCCCGCCGACGCGATGGCCGAGTGACGCGGCGGCGTTCCGTCAGGTGAGACCGTGCCCGCAGCGGGGCCCCGGAAGGGGACCGCTGCGGGTTCCGTTTTGCGGGACGGGGACGGGACCGGTGTACGCACCCGCTGCTGTGCCGGCCCCGGTCATGCTGCTCAAGGGGCCGGGGAGGGCGGCGCCCGCTGGCCCGGGCGCCGCCAGGGCGATGGCCAGCAGGACCTGGCTGTACGCGGGCCCGGGGCCGTACCAGGAGTCCTGCCAGGTGTGCTCGGCCGCCCGGCGCAGCCAGGCCACGGCGGTGCCGGTGTCCGCGCAGCCGAGGGCCAGGACACCGCGGGCGTGCGCGACGCGGGCCAGCGTGTCCGCGTCGGCGTGCCGGGCGGCGGCGCGCGCGGCACGGTCGAGCAGCGGCTCGGCGGTGCGGTGGGCACGGTCCTGCGCGGCGAGCCAGCCCGCCAGCCACAGGGCGCGGGCCCGTACGGCGGTGTCGTCGCCGGACTGCCGCAGCAGCCGGCCGAGGTGGGCGCGGCCCTCCCGCCGACGGCCGCAGACGGCCCACCAGAACCAGAGGGAGACCGCGGTGTCCAGGGCGGTGCGGGCGTCGGCCGCGTCCTGCGGGGGCCGGGTCAGCGCTGCGCGCAGATTGTGCCGTTCGGTCTCCACCAGGTGTACGGCGATCCGGCGGTCCGGGCCCTGCCAGGCGACCTGCGCCTCGGCGGCGAGCGCGGCACAGGCCATCCGGAACGCGCGCAGCGCCACGGCTTCCTCGCCCACCGCCCGCAGGTGCGCCAGCCCGGCTGCGCGGGCAGGGGCGGGGAGGCGGTAGCGGGGTGGGGGAGGCGGCGGGACGGCTCCGGTGCCGACGCCGGTCCCGGCTCCCGTTTCGGACGCTGGAACCGTGGCCGCCGCGTCGCGTACGCGGGCCAGTACGGACGCCCTCTGGAGGCGTTCGAGAGCGGCCTCGACCTGCTGCGCAGAAACGTCACTGCGGCTACCGACGCACCCCGCCAGCCAGGCGTCGAAGTCCCCGGGCAACACGGACAGCCGCGCCCATACGAGCCGGTCGAGGGGGGAGCAGGGGGCGGGGGCGGACGGACCGTACGCCTCGGCCGCCCCCGCCTCCTCGGTGCGACCGCCTTCGGCCGCCCCCGCCTCCTCCGCCTCGCCGCCCCCGGCCGACGCGCGCAGCACGACGACCCGCTCGACCCCCACCCCCAGCGGCTGTCGCGCCGTGGCCACGATCCGCAGACCAGTCCGCAGACCGGTCCGCAGACCCGTCTGCGGACCGCTTCGCGCGGCCCCCACCGGACCGGCAGCACTCGCCGCGCCCGTACGCCCCGACCCCGCCCGCAGCAGCTGCCGCACCAGCCACGCACACGCGCCGGCCACCGGATCGCAGTCGTCGAGCAGGACGGTCAGGCCGTGCCGGACGCAGTGGGCGGCCAGGGCCTCCGGCGTCGTGCCGGACGGCAGGCCCGCCGCCCGGCTGAGGGCGGCGGCGACGTCGTCCCCGGCCACGTCCGACCGGCAGCCGACCCGGACGAAGGGCTCGCCGGGGCGGCCGTCGTGCCGTGCGGCCTCCTCCAGGACGGCGCGGACGAGTGTGCTCTTCCCCACATCCGCGGGGCCGGTCACGGTGACCAGCGGGGTCCGGGCGAGCAGTCCGCGCAGTGCGCCGTGCGCCGCGGCGCGGCCCGAACTTCCGGGCGGCGGCGGGTCTTCGGCCCCTGCGCTCATCGGTCATCCCCGTCCGCGGCACCGCATCGTGCCGCGCTGTCGCCAGTCGGAAAAACACGATGCCCGGAGCCCGCGGCGCGAATCAACCGCATCCCGACATACCGATCGAGGGAACCTGAACCCGCCTGTTCGACATCCATATGCCTGGAAGTGCACAACAGGGTGCGCGGCCGTGTGTGGTGTGAGCGGTCGGACGGTGACCCCGGGGGAGCCTCAGCCGGTCGGTCGGCTGATCTTATTCTGGTGTCTTTCGCCTGACGGGGCGGGAGGCGGTGCCCGCTGTCCCCGCCCGGACATGAGTTTGCAAGGAGTTCGTCCCGATGAAGCGCCTGCGTACCAGTACCGCGGCTGTCGCCGCGGTGAGCCTGATGGCGATGGGGCTCGCGGCCGGCTGCGGAACCAAGGACCGGGACGAGGTCGACGCCTCTCATGTGCCGCAGCTGCGCTCCCAGGCGCGCGAGGCGAGCAGCGGGACCGCCAAGGTCGTACAGCCCACCGGGCCGCGTTCGACCTTCGTGACGGAGCGCACCACCGGCGACGACGGCACGAAAATAGTCAAGACCCGCTGGCACGGGAAGAAATCCGGGATCACCGGCGACATATGGTCCTGGGTGCCGCCGCAGTACAACCAGCCCCAGTACGCGAAGAGCGGTTTCCCGGTCCTCATCGCGCTGCCCGGCTCCTACGGCTATCCGAAGAACTACTGGATCGGCGGCGACTTCAAGCTGGAGGAGAAGATCGCCGAATGGTCGCAGTCCGGCAAGACGCTGCCGTTCATCCTGGTCATGCCGGTCCTGAACCCGAAGAAGAAGTACTACGACGGCAGTGACATCCCCGGTCAGCCGAAGATGGGCACCTGGCTGACGGAGGACGTCCCGGCTTTCGCCCGCGCCAATTACCGTACGTACGACAGCCGTGACGGATGGGCGTTCATGGGCTCCTCCTCGGGCGGTTTCGCGGGGCTGAAGGCCGTACTGAAGAACCCGAAGCAGTTCAAGGCGGTCATCGCGAACGGTCCGGACACCGTGCCGGATTCCCCGATGTGGAACGGCCACCCCAAGGAAAAGCGCGCGAACGACCCGCGCTGGCTGGCCGAGCAGCTGAAGGCCAAGGGGGGCCCCGACGTCTACCTCGCCTTCGAGCTGGGTTCGAAGGAGGTGGCCGTGCCGTACGTGAAGAAGTTCATCAACGAACACACCGGCGGCCCGATCCACCACACGCTGTTCGAGATCCCCGACGGGCGGCACAGCGGGCACACGTACATCCAGCGGATGCCGGAGTCGCTGCACTGGATCAGCGAGCAGATGCTGGGACCGGTACCGACGAACGCCCGCTCCGACTCCTGACCTGCCACTCCGCGGCCCGGCCCCGGCCCCTACCGGCCGCCCGCCCCCGTCACCGGGTGCCACGTCGCTTAGCCTGCCACCAGGCGCGGACCCGACCGACCCGGCGACGAGGAGTACGGCCATGGAACAGCGAGCACTGATAGCGGGCGTGGGCGGGAAAGAGCCGGCCGTCGATCCGGCGGCCTTCACCGCGCCGACCTCCGTCGTGATCGGGGACGTCTCGCTCGCGCCGGGTGCGAGCGTCTGGTACCAGGCGGTGCTGCGCGCCGACTGCGGGCCGATCGTGCTGGGCGCGGACAGCAACATCCAGGACAACTGCACGGTGCACGTCGACCCCGGATTCCCCGTGACGGTCGGCGAGCGGGTCTCGGTGGGGCACAACGCGGTCCTGCACGGCTGCACGGTCGAGGACGACGTGCTGATCGGGATGGGCGCCACCGTGCTGAACGGTGCGCATATCGGCGCCGGGTCGCTCGTCGCGGCGCAGGCGCTGGTGCCGCAGGGGATGCGGGTGCCGCCGGGGTCGCTGGTCGCCGGGGTGCCCGCCAAGGTCCGGCGGGAGCTGACCGAGGAGGAGCGGGACGGCATCCGGCTCAACGCCACGGTGTACGTCGAGCTGGCGAAGAGCCACCGGGAGGCGGCGGAGGAAGGGTAGCGCCGCGGGCGGCCGGGTGACCGGCGTGGACGGCCCGGGGCCACGGGCGGGGCCCGCTCCGCCTGCACGTCGCGAGCGACGGCAGCACCATCGAAGGCATGGTCCCCTCCGGCGCACTGCCCACGCTCAGTCCCATGCTCGCCACCCCCGGCCCGCTGCCCGCGGCCGGGGAGGAGCACCAGTGGGCGTTCGAGGCCAAGTGGGACGGGGCGCGGTGTCTCGGCCGGGTGCCGGGTGACGGGACGCTGCGGCTGGTCACCCGGGCCGGCAACGACGCGACGGTGACCTACCCCGAGCTGGCGCCGCTCGGCGAACGGCTGCGGGGCCGGTCCGCGGTCCTCGACGGCGAGGTGGTGGTCCTGGACGCGGCCGGACGGCCGGACTTCGGGCTGCTGCAACGCCGGATGGGCGTCACGGGCCGGCGCCGCGCGGCGAGCCTGGCCGCCGACCAGCCGGTGCACTTCGTCCTGTTCGACGTGCTGCACCTCGACGGCCGGGCGCTGCTGGAACTCCCGTACGTGGAGCGCCGTGCCGTCCTGTCGGGTCTGGGGCTCGACGACGGGCCGCACTGGTCGGTCCCGGCGTATGTGACCGGCCATGCGCGGCAGACGTGGCGGGCGACCCTGGACGCCGGCTTCGAGGGAGTCGTCGCCAAACGGCTGACCTCCCACTACACCCCGGGCGCCCGGTCGGCCGAGTGGCGCAAGACGAAGCACCTGGTGACCCTCGACGTGGTCATCGGCGGCTGGACGGAGGGCCGCGGCGGACTGTCCGGGCTGCCCGGCGCCGTACTGGCGGGGTTGGACGAACCGGACGGGCTGCACTACGTCGGCTCGGTCGGATCGGGGCTCTCCGGCCGCGAACGGCGGGAACTCGCCGGGTATTTGGCGGTCGTACGGCGGGACACCCCGCCCTTCGTGAACCCGGTCGACCTGCCGGGGGCACACTGGGCCGAGCCACGGCTCGTCGCCGAGGTCACGTTCAGCGGCTGGACCTCCGCCGGCCGCCTCCGGCAGCCGACCTGGCACCGGCTGCGGCCCGATCTCACCCGACTGGGCTGAGAGCCGGTGTCCGGGCCCCGGCTGGTCGCCGCTTCGTGGGCGGGGCCGCGACACCTGGCGGTCTGCACGGTGGACGCCGCCGCGCAACTCGGCGGACCGGCTTTCCGGAAGCCGCGATGACCGGTCGGTTCGGAAACGCGCGCCGCCGACCAGCCACTTCTGCGCGCAGCGGGTGCCGGAGCCGGGAAACGGAAAAGTCCCGGCGCGCACGGCCGGTGGAGTGGCCGGGCTCGGCCGGTGGTTTGCCGTTCCGCCGCAGGGTGACCCGTGAAGCGACGTAAAGCTCCAGCCAGCGTGTACGACCGGCAAGGAAGGGAGCGGCCATGCCCTTGCTCGCCGCCCTCTGGCCTTTGGCGATGCTCGCGCTCGTGATTGCCCTGGGCCGGTACGAAGAAGCCCTCCTCCGCCCCCGCCGCCCCCAGCGGCCCCCGTCGGCCGAGCCGCAGGCCGCGGTCGCCCGTGGCCGGCAGTACCGCAGGCCCGGCCCGTACGGACGGGCCGCCTCCATCGACCGCTACCGGCACTCCGCGCCCGTCAACCGGCTGCCCGCGCACCCGTTGGTCTTCAAGGCGGGCGCCCCGCAGCGGCTTCCGCGGCGTCACGAACACCGGCCCCCCTCCTGACGCGACACGGTTCGACCGGGACTCGACAGTGACCCGGCAGAGGTCCGACCGGGATCCGACCGGGACTCGATCAGGACTCGGTAAAGAGGAGCGGCGCCGGCGGCTGTGTTCTCAACCGGTCCGGCGCCTGCCTTCCGGCGGCCGCTGACGGAAGGCTGGGGGACGGGTAACTCGTCACACCAGTCGGTAAACACCCCATTCGTGTGACGCCCGGACCGTCCTGCCGGGCGTTCCCGCGTCCGCTACGCCGCGAGGGCGTCCGCCAGCGAGCTGTGCACCGGGATGGTGCGGTGCACACCGGTCAGACGGAACGCCTTGCGGACCATGGGCCGGTCCGTGGCCACGCTCAGCGTCACGCCGCGTTCCCGCGCGGTCCGCTGGCAGCGCAGCAGGGTTTGCAGCCCGGCCACCGTGATGATGGGCGCGCGCAGGTCGATGACGACCCCGTCGGCCGCGGGCGCGCGCAGCAGGCCCTGGAGGCCGGCGGCCATCTGGTGGTTGTTGGCGATGTCGATGATCTCGGGCACCTCGATCACGAGGCGGTCGGCGATGTGGTAGTTCGGCAGGTTCATGATGACTCCGGCACGCGGCGCTCACGCCCGGTGCGGCTTGACGACGGATGGCTTGACGACGGGGGGTGGGAGGGGCGGGGGCCGGGCCCGGGGCGGGTGATCGTGGAGCGGTCGGGCGGCGACGGCCTCGGGAGCCGTACACCGCGGCCGTACCGTCGCCGTACGGGGACGGCACGGCGTCAGTCGGCCGCCACCCGTTCGGGCGGCGGGCGGTGCGGCACGCGGGGCGCCGCACCGCCGCCGGGTCTGGTGCGGGCCGCCGAAGTGCCGTGGCGCAGTACGGCGCCCGGCCACCAGTCGTGACTGCCGTGCTCCAGATGGCGCAGCAGGACGCCCTCGCGCAGCGCCCACGGGCAGATGGTGACCCGGTCGATGCCCATCGCCTTCATCGCCTGATGGGCGACGACGGCCCCGGCCGGCGCCTGGCGGCTTCGGGCGGCCGAGATGCCCGGCAGCGCCGACCGCTCGTCCGCGGGCAGCGCCGACAGCTGCCGGACCGCCCGCTTGAGGTCCTTGCGGGCCAGATGGCGGGCCACGAACGGGCCGTCGCGGCCGGGCGCGGCCCCGCACAACCGGGCCAGCTGCTGGAACGTGCGGGACGTGGCCACCACCGTGTGCGGCTCCTCCCATCGCACCCGCGCCGCCACGTCCTTGAGCGAGGCGCGCACGTGGTGGCGCAGCTCCCGCAGTGCCTCGCGGTCGGGCCGGTCCCTGCCGGGCAGGAACTCCCGCGCCAGCCGCCCCGCGCCCAGGGGGAGGGAGAACGCGAAGTCGGGCCGGGCGCCGCGGCCGAACGCGACCTCCAGCGAGCCCCCGCCGATGTCCAGCAGCGCCATCGGACCGGCCTGGAGACCGGCCCAGCGCCGCGCCGCCCCGAAGGTCAGCTCCGCCTCCACCTCGCCGGGCAGCACCGCCAGGCGCATCCCGCTCTCCGCCCGGACCGTCTCCAGCACCTCGTCCCGGTTGGCGGCGTCCCGGACCACCGCCGTGGCGTACGCGAACAGCCGGTCGCACCGCCACCGGTCCGCCTGCTCGCGGGCCTGCGCCACCGCCCGGGCCAGCCGCCGCGCCGCCTCCGGGGGCACCGTCCCGTCCCGGGTGACGTGCTCGGCCAGGTGGACCCGGTCCTTCAGGGAGTGGGCCGGCAACGGCACGCCGCCGACCACTTCGCTGATGAGCAGGTGTACGGAATTCGATCCGGCGTCCAGGACGGCTAGGCGCATGTTTGTGCGGGTACCCCTTCCGGCGCGATTCAGTGCTCGTGCCCCAGTCCGGTCGGGCGGTGGCCCGGGACGGAGGCGTTCCGTGCGCCGGGCGGGGCCGCGGACCGCGGGAGTTGCCGACCGCCGGGGCCACGGACCGTCGGGTCCACGGCCTGCCGTGCCCGCGGACCGCCGTGCCCGTGGTCCCCGGAGCCCGTCCGGCGGCCGGTGTGATCCGGCCGCCCTGCGCCCCGGTGCACACCCGCGCCCCTGCCGGGCGCTTGCCGGGGCGGTTCCGGGATACCCGGGACCGGCACATCCGGCCCAGCACCGGTGGCCGGTACGGGCCGCCGAGGGGAGAACCTGCCATGTCACCGTCCGACCGGGAAGAACTTCTGATCACCGCCCTGCTCGAACTCGCCGACCCGGGCGGACGGGAGGCGGCCGACCCGGTGGAACGGCTGGCCGCCTACGGGCGGCGGCTGCCGGGGGTGGAGGCGGGCGGCGTACTGCTCGCCGGCGACGGCGGGTCGCTCGTGCGGACGACGGGCCGCGACGACGCGGGCGACGCTCTGGAGCGGACCCAGACCGACCTGGACGAGGGCCCGTGCCGGGACACCTGCCGTACGGGGAAGCCCCTCACCGACGTACCGCTGCGCCATCCGGACTCCCGCGCCCGCTGGCCGTACTTCACCGCCCGGGCCCTGGACGAGGGCTTCAGCGCCACCACGTCCCTTCCCGTGCGCTACCGCGACCGGTGCCTGGGCGCCCTCAACCTCTTCCACCAGCACGGCGCGCTGACCCGCAGGGCGGTCACGCTCGGGCAGGCGCTGGCCGACGCCGTCGGCATCGGGCTGGCGTGCCGGCAGGATCTGCAGGGCCTCCGGAAGCGGACCGGGCAGCTCCAGACCGCCCTGGACAGCCGTGTCGTCATCGAACAGGCCAAAGGCATGCTCGCCGAGCGGCTGAACCGCACACCCGACGAGGCGTTCACGCTGATGCGCCACTACGCCCGCGCGCACCAGCGCAGGCTCACCGAGGTCGCCCGCCGGATCATCAGCGGACCCGCCGACACCGGCCCGTTCGCACGGCCCGGCCGCAGCTGACCGGCCGCCGGCGACGGGCCGGCGCGGTGCCCCGTTCGCTCTCGGCTTCCGGCTGTTTCGCGAAATGGGCAACGGGCACTCCGTAACGCATGGCACGGGAGGGTCCGGACGTGCGGGGCGGGGACGAGAAAAAGCAGTGAGTCCTGGAGGCAGAAAAGCAATGGATCACGGTACGAACAAGACCGGCCCGGCCCGGGACGACATGATGAAGAAACAGCTTCAGGGAGAATTGAAGGCCGACCGTGCGCTGCGCGCGGAAGAGGACCACGAAATGGAGCCCGCGGGCGAGGACCAGCCCGCGGTGGACCGGACCGCCGGTGCCCCCGCACCGGGCAGCACCCCGGACGGGCTGACGCCCGAGGCCGTCGCGATCCGTACGGAACTCGCCCAGCACCTGGGGCGCAGTGTGTATCCGGCCGACCGCGACACCATCATCGGCACGCTCCGGCAGAACCACGCCCCGGACCGGCTGGTCGAACTGGCCGAACGCCTTCCGGACGACGAGCGGTACGAGAACGCACAGCGCATCGTGGAATCGCTGGGGCTCGGCAGGTGAACAGCAACCGCGGCCGGGAATTCCCCGGCCGACCGTCACCGATGTCGCCGGACTCTGTCCCGGCGGGCGGCCCGCGACGACGACGGGCCCGCCGCGGACCGGAACCGGCACCGCCCTGGAAAGAGAGCTGCCATGTCCGATGAAGCGATGGGCGACGAGGTCTACCAGCCGACCGCGTCCGACAAGCAGGGAACGTCCGACGAGCTCGATATGGAAGACGCTCTCGACGAACCGGACTACGACGACATGCTGGACCAGGGGTATTCGCCCCCCGAAAAGCCGCTGGCCGTGAATCAGACGGGCACCACCGCGAACGAACAGCGCGCGGGCGAGAGCCTCGACGAACGGCTCGCCGAGGAGGAGCCGGACGTCGAACCGCCGGCTGGCGACGGCATCGGCGACCAGCCGGACGCGGACGGCGAGCCCGTGGACGGCCAGGCCGGCGACCAGCGCGCCGGGCGGCTGACCGGCACCGACGAGGGCGACGCGCTGCGGCTGCGCAACGACGAGGTCGGCCGCGACGTCGGTATCGACGGTGGGGCCGCGGGCGCGGAGGAGGCCGCGGTGCACATCGTCGACGATCCCGACCTCTCGCGCTGAACGCCGCCGGGCCACCTTCGGGCCCGCTGTCCCGGTCGGCGCACGCGGGTCAGGAAGCCTTCGCTGCGCTCCGGCCGCCGCTGCCGGACAGGGCGTCGAGGAGTTCGTCACGCGTCATCGAGGACCGGCCCGGAATGCCGGCCTCGGTGGCGCGTTCGTACAGCTGGGCCTTGTTCAGCCCCGAGAGACCGGCGGTGCGTGCGGCCTTTCGGCCGGCGCCGCCGTCTCCGCCGGTACGGCGCTTTCCGGTACGGCGCCGTGCCGTTCCCGTTCCGGTGTCCCGCTTCCGTTTCGCCGTGCCCCGGGCCGAATCGACGCTGGCCTGCAAAGCGCTCATCAGATCCACGACATTCGTCGACTCCGGCGGCTCCTGGCCCTTCTCCACCGTTTCGCCCGCGCGTTTGGCCTCGATGAGCCGGCGCACCTGTTCCTGATATGTGTCGTGATACTCCTCGGGATGCCATTCGGTGCTCAGCGCCTCGATGAGCTGCACCGCCGTCTTCAGCTCCCGGTCCGGGATCTTCGTACGGCCGGGCAGGTCGCCGATCTCGTCGTGCGGATCGCGGATCTCGTCCGCCCAGTGCAGGGTGTGCAGGGCCAGAATGCCGGCCTCCGCCTTCACCGCGACCAGATAGGCGCGGTTGCGCATGACGAACGTGGCGATACCGGCCTTGTCGGACTCCTTCAGGGCCCGGTGCAGCAGGGCGTAGACCTTGGCGTAACCCTTGCCCCGCGGGCCGAGGTAGTACGTGGTGGCGAAATAGACCGGCTCGACCTCGTCGAGATCCACGAAACCGCTGATCTCCAGCGCCTTGGACCGGCCGGGCGCGATGTCGTCCAGTTCCTCCGGCTCGACCAGGACGTACGCGTCACCCGCGTCCACCCCTTTGACGATCTCCTCGGCCGGCACTTCTTTCCCGGTGCGCTCATTGACCCGCTTGTTGCGGATCCGGTCGGACGTCCCGCGCTGGATCTGGTGGAAATGCACGGTGTGGCTCTCCGTCGCCGCGTACATCCGCACCGGCAGATTGACCAGCCCGAAGGACAGCGAACCGCTCCAAATGGCTCGTGCCATGATCTGCACCACCTCCGGGACCATCGCACGCCGGATACCGGTCCGCCGCATCCCGGCGACGGCACACGGACCGGAAAGAAAATGACACCACGTGTTCGCCGGGGCAGGACGGGTACCGCGTAGACACATCCGTGTTTGGAGGTATCGACGATGACCGGAAACGACCAGCGGAATCCCGTGGACGAGCACCCGAAGCCGGAATTCCCCCAGCAGGACCAGCCGCATCCCGGCGCGACGGACGACATGGCGCCGCGGCCGGACCACGGCGAGACGTCCTACGAGGGCACCGGGCGGCTGCGCGACCGCCGGACGCTGATCACCGGCGGGGACTCGGGCATCGGCCGGGCTGTCGCGCTCGCCTTCGCACGGGAAGGGGCGGACGTCGCCTTCACCTACCTGGAGGAAGAGGAGAAGGACGCGCAGGAGACCGTCCGGCTGGTCGAGGACGCCGGGCAGCGCGCCCTTGCGGTGTCGTGCGACGTCCGCGCGGAGGAGCAGTGCCGGAGCCTGGTGGACCAGGTGGTGCGGGAATTCGGCCGTATCGACGTCCTGGTCAACAACGCGGCTTATCAAATGGCGCAGTCCGACGGTATCGAGGGCATTTCCACAGAGCAGTTCGACCGGGTGATGAAGACGAATCTCTACGGCATGTTCTGGCTCTCCAAGATGTCCCTGCCGCATATTCCCGAGGGCGGCAGCATCATCAACACGACGTCCGTCCAGGCGTACCAGCCGAGCCCGCACCTGCTCGACTACGCGACCACCAAGGGCGCCATCGTCACCTTCACCCACGGACTGGCCCAGGACCTCGCCGCCCGCGGCATCCGCGTCAACGCGGTGGCTCCCGGGCCGGTGTGGACGCCGCTGATCCCCTCGACGCTGCCGGACACCACCGAGTTCGGCAAGCAGAGCCCGCTGCAGCGGGCCGCCCAGCCCGTGGAGATGGCCCCCGCGTACGTCTTCCTCGCGTCCCAGCAGGCCAGTTACATCACCGCGGAGATCGTCAACGCGACCGGCGGCACCCCGCTGCCGTGACCGCACAGCCGTATCCGCAGCCCAAGGAGGTTCCCATGCTCAGCGCCATCGCCGATGTGTTCCGCGCCATCGGGAACGCGATCGCGACCGTCGTCACCCTGCCCTTCCGCGCCATCGCCCGCCTCTTCGGCGGCGCTTCGCGCGGCGCCCGGTGAGCCGCCGGGACCGGGCCCGGGCGCGGACCGTCGTCGTCACGGGTGCCAGTGCCGGGGTCGGCCGGGCGACGGCCCGGCACTTCGGCGCCCGGGGCGCCAACGTCGTGCTGCTCGCCCGCGGCCGTACCGGACTCGACGCCGCGGCGGCCGAGATCGAGGAGCGGGGCGGCCGGGCACTGGTGGTGCCCACCGACATGGCCGACCCGGACCAGGTCGAGGCCGCCGCCCAGGCGGCGGAGGACGCCTTCGGGCCGATCGACGTCTGGGTCAACTGCGCGTTCAGCACGGTGTTCGCGCCGTTCACGGAGGTCACGGCGGAGGAGTACCGGCGCGCCACCGAGGTCACGTACCTGGGTTTCGTCAACGGCACCCGGTCCGCGCTGCGGCGCATGCTGCCGCGGGACGCGGGCGCGGTCGTGCAGGTCGGCTCCGCCCTCGGTTTCCGCTCCGTCCCCCTGCAGTCGGTGTACTGCGGCGCCAAGCACGCCATCAACGGCTTCACGTCCAGCGTCCGCACCGAACTGCTGCACCGGGGGAGCCGGGTCGCGGTCACCGTCGTCCAGCTGCCCGCCGTGAACACCCCGCAGTTCTCGTGGGTGCTCTCGCGCCTGTCGAAGCACCCGCGGCCGGTGGCCCCGGTCTACCAGCCGGAGGTGGCCGCGCGGGCCGTGGTGCACGCGGCGGCCCACCCACGGCGCAAGCAGTACTACGTCGGACTCTCCACCGTGGCGACGATCCTCGGCAACCGGGTCGCGCCCGCCTTGCTGGACCGCTATCTCGCCCGTACGGGGTACGACGCACAGCAGATGGACGAACGGGCGGGCACCGACCGGCCGGTGAACCTGTGGCAGCCGGCGGACGGCCCGGACGGCCGGGACCACGGCGCGCACGGCATCTTCGACGACAGCTCCCACCCGCACGCGCCTCAAGCGGCCCTGGCCCGCCACCCCTTCCTTCTGGCAGCCGCCTCGGCGGCGGCCGGAGCGGCGGTGAGCGCCGTGCTGAAGGCCGGACCGGGCCGACGCCGCTGACCCGGCGGGAACGGCCGGCCGGGCACCGCGTCCCCTCGGCGGGGAGGCGGTGCCCGGCACCGGTCAGGACGACGGCGGGTAGCAGTACTGGCGCAGCAGCCGCACCAGATGTACGGCGTTGACGGCCAGCGTCCGCGTCGTGGACGCCACCGTCTTCGGCCGCTCGTCCAGGTCCTGGTAGTCCGTGCCGTGCTGCGCCTCGCCCACCCAGTACGTGACGGCGTTGGCCGCGAGCGAGAAGCCCAGGTCGTTGAGGCCCTGGAAGAGGTCGGCGCTGACCTTGTGGGCGCCGTCCTCGTTGCCGACGACGGCGACCGCACCGACCTTCCCGTACATCAGCTGACGCCCCTGGTCGTCGGTCTCGGAGATGTCGGCGTCCAGCCGCTCCAGGACCCGCTGGCACAGGCTGGAAGGGTGGCCGAGCCAGATCGGGGTGGCCAGCAGCACGATGTCGGCGGCCAGGATCTTCTCCCGCAGCCCCGGCCAGGCGTCGCCGTTCCCCATGTCCACGGCGACACCGGGACGGACGTCGTGGTCGGCGATGCGTACGGACTCGCACTGCGCCCCGAGGCCGCCCAGCTCGGCCAGGACCTGGTCCGCCAGCAGCTGGCTGCTGGAACGGGTGGGGGACGGGTTCAGGGTGCAGACGAGGGCCAGGGCCCGGATCATGGTGACTCCTCTGAGGTCGGCAGGGCGTACGCACGCCGTGGTGTCCCCGGTGGGACCGTACCCCGGGTGCCCGCGCCCCGCCGTCCGGCGCGGGCCGACGGGCGGACCGCGCTCACTTCCTGGCGGCGTACCGGTGCCGGGCCCAGGCGGGCAGCGCGAACCAGCACAGCAGGAACCACGCCACCAGGCCCGAGACGATCCACGGGACGGCGCTGTCGTGCAGCGCGACGCGCAGGATGAGCAGGAACGCGGAGATGACGGTGGCCAGCAGGAGCAGCAGTCCGACGATGGTCAGCCGGGAGGCCCAGGTGACCGTCTCCGGCTTGATGTGCTGCCCGGTGACGAACCGGTGGAAGGCGACCGGGCCGATCAGGGCGCCGGTGGCCGCCGCGCCCAGGCACAGCGTCACTACGTAGATGGCCCGCTCGGTGGCCGCGAGGGTGGGGAAGCGGGGGGTGAAGACGACGGTGAGCAGGAAGCCGAAGAGGATCTGCACGCCGGTCTGGGCCACCCGTACCTCTTGCAGCAGTTCGTTCCACCGCCGGTCGGCCCGTTCCTCGGCCGACTCGTGGCGGCCGTCGGAAGCCTGCCGCGCGGGTTCCATGGACCTCACGATAGGCGCGCTGCCGGGCGCTGTCCCGTCGGCGGCGGCGCGCCGACGGTGGGGCGAAGATCACAGCGGGCGGCGGAGCGGGCGGCGCGCCGGGCTGAGTACGGTGAGCGGGTGCCGAAAAAGCAGAACGTGTTCTCATCCGTGGTGGCCTGGCGCCGCCGGGCCGTGTCCCGTGCGGTGCACCGCGGAGCGCGCTGGGTACGGGAGGCGGGCGCCGTCACCGCCGAGCGCCCGGGACCGTACCGCTTCCGCCGGCTGGGGGGCGGCGCCCGGCTGGCCTACCCGCAGGGCACCGTCTTCGGCGAACCGTGGATCGAGATCGGCGAGTACTGCATCATCGCCCAGGACGTGACGCTGACCGCCGGCATGATGCCCGGCCTCGACCTCGGACCCGACCCGATCCTCACCCTCGGCAACGGCGTCGTCCTGGGCCGCGGCAGCCATGTGATCGCCGACGTCCGGCTGACCATCGGCGACGACTGCTTCTTCGGCCCCGGCGTGTACGTGACGACCACCAACCACAGCTACGACGACCCCGAACTGCCGGTCGGCAAGCAGTGGCCGCGCAGCGAACCGGTCGCGATCGGCCCGGGCAGCTGGGTGGGGACCGGCGCGGTGATACTCCCGGGCGCCCGGCTCGGCCGCAACGTGGTGGTCGCGGCCGGCGCGGTCGTACGGGGCGAGGTCCCCGACCATGCGGTGGTGGCCGGGGCTCCCGCCAAGGTCGTCCGCTCCTGGGACCCGGAAGCCGGGTGGCAGCCGCCGCTGCGCACCCCGGCGCCGGTGCCGGTGCCGGAGGGCGTCACGTCCCGGGACCTCATGGCACTGGCGGCGCTGGAGGCGGAGCCGGAGGGCGCGCTGCCGGGGGAGCCGGGGCGCGGAGCGCCGGTACCGAGGTCCGCCGACGCCTCCTGAGCGCGAGGCTACGGGCGCGCGCCCCGCACCCGTCCGGCTACTCGGGCCGGGACGCCGCCGGGCCCCCGAATTCGCGTACCGCGGCCTCCACGACGGCCTCCAGCCGCGCGTGGTGCGCGCCGTGCCAGTACACCCGCTCGCAGGCGGTGCACTGGGCGAAGACGTCGTACGTACGCCGCGTACCGCCCTCCAGCCGCTCCTCGACCGTGCCCTTCTCGGCGTCCTTGAGCAGGCCGTTGCACGCGGTGCACCGGGTCCACGGCGCGAGCTCCGGCGCGAACCGGCCGAGCACATCGCGCAGTTGTTCGTCGGGGCGGTCGCTGTAGACGTACGCCCCCGCCCAGTTCTCGCGCCGCCGCAGCAGCCCGCGGTCCCGGGACAGCAGTACCCGCCGTTCGGCCGCCGACCGCGCGGCCAGCGCCGGGTCGCCGATGTCCGCGCTCTCGTACGCGGCGTCCACGCCCAGCAGCCGCAGCCGCCGCGCGAGGGTCCCCAGATGTACGTCGAGCAGGAACCGCAGCGGAGCACCGGGCACCCGCTGCGGCCGTTCGACGGCGCACACCTCGACGGACTCGCCGTCCCGCGGCACGTGCGCCACCGCCGTCTCCCGCCCGTCCACGAGCAGCCGGCCCACTTCGGTGAGCGGAACGCCCAGCGATTCCACGACGTGTCCGAGGGTGGACGACCCGTCGGTGCGCAGCGCGGTGCGGCCGGCGCGCCGCTCGGAGGGGATGAAGAGCCGCAGCTCAGGGGCGACAGTGAGATGGATTTCGGGTCGGTTCACGCCGCCAGCATGCCATCGCGCCGCGCCGCGGCGCCCACGGGTCCCGGACCGCGGCCGTCCGCCCCGCGCGGCCCTGCGCCCTCTCGCCACCCGGCCGTTCCTGTGGTGTCCTCGACGGACGGGGCGGTGCCGGACGGGAGGACCACGGTGCGGGCGACGAAACGTACGGTGTCGGCAGGGGTGGTGCTGCTCTGCGTCCTGCTGGCCGGCGCGGTGAGCGGCTGTCAGCAGCAGGGCGCCGACGGGCGCTCGCCGTTCACCGGAAAGGCGGCACGGGCCGCGCCGGTCCTCGCCGTGAAGATCGACAACGTACGTGCCGCGCGCCCGCAGACCGGCCTCGACGGCGCGGACATCGTCTACGTGGAACGGGTCGAGTCGGGCCTCTCGCGGCTGCTGGCCGTCTACTCCTCCCGGCTGCCCCAGTCCGTCGGCCCGGTGCGCAGCGCGCGCGAATCGGACTTGGAACTGCTGCGCCAGTTCGGCCGCCCCGCGTTCGCCTACTCAGGTACGCAGAGCAAGCTGGACCCGGTCGTCGAGGCCGCACCGCTGTACCCGCTGCCACCCGGCAAGGCCGGCGACGCCTACAGCCGCAGCCGGGACCGCGAGGCGCCGCACAACCTCTATTTGCGCCCCGAACGCGCCCTGAAGGCGGCCCCCGGCGCGAGCACCGCCCGCGACATCGGCTTCCGCTTCGGCGCCGCGCCGCAGGGCGGTCGGAACACCTCCTCGTACACGGCCCGTTATCCGTCCGCCCGCTTCACCTTCGACTGGTCGGCGGAGCGGCGCGGCTGGCTGGTGTCCATGGACGGCGACCCGGTCCGCGCCACGGACGGCGGGCAGCGCCTCGCGGCCCCCACGGTCGTCATCCAGGGCGCACGGATCCATGCCTCGCGCTACCACGACCGCTGGGGTGCCTACTCCCCGTACACCGAGACCACCGGCGCGGGACCGGCCCGCGTGTTGCGCGACGGCAAGGCGTACGACGCCCACTGGTCCCGCCCGTCCCCCGGCGGCGGCACGGACTTCACCACCTCGTCGGGTGCCCGGCTCACCTTCGCACCCGGCCAGGTGTGGGTGGTCTACGTACCGGAGGAGGACATCACGGGCGCGGGCGGCCGTTGATCCTTCGGCGGCCTGGGCCTGGGTCACACCGCGACCGGCAGGCCGCGCAGCCCCCGGATCACGAAGTTCGGCCTGCGTTCCGGTGTGGCGGCCAGCCGCAGGCCCGGGGCCCTGCGGAGCAACGCCGCCAGTGAGGCGGCCAGTTCGATGCGGGCCAGGGGAGCGCCGATGCAGTAGTGGATGCCGGCGCTGAAGGAGAGGTGCGGGTTGTCCTTGCGGGCGAGGTCGAGCCGTTCGGGACGGTCGAAGGCCGCCGGGTCGTGGTTGGCCGAGCCGAAGAGCAGCGCCACCTCGCTGCCGCGCGGGACGACCGTGCCGCCGATCTCGATGTCGTCCAGCACCCAGCGTTCGAAGAGCTGGAGCGGTGTGTCGTAGCGCAGCAGCTCCTCCACGGCGGTGGGCAGCAGGGCGGCCGGGTCCGCGCGCAGGGCCGCCAGCTGCGCGGGGTGGCGGAAGAGCGCGTACCAGCCGTTGACCGTGGCGTTGACGGTCGCCTCGTGCCCCGCGTTCAGCAGCAGCACGCAGGTGGAGATCAGCTCCTGCTCGCTCAGCGACTCACCGCCGTCGTACGCGGCGATCAGCCCGGAGACCAGATCGTCACCGGGCGACCGGCGCCGAGCGGCGATCAACTCCTTCAGATACCCGGAGAATTCCCGCGAAGCCGCCACCGCCCGCCGGGCCGTCTCCTCCGTCGGATTCAGCTCGTACATCCCGCAGATCGCGGCCGACCAGGGGCGCAGCAGCGGCCGGTCGCCCTCCGGGATGCCGAGCATTTCGGCGATCACCGCGACCGGCAGCGGCTCGGCGACCCGCGCCGCCAGATCGCCGCCGCCCTCCGCGACCAGGTCCTCGACCAGCCGGTCCGCCAGGGCCTCGACGTACGGCCGCAGCCGCTCGACCGTACGGGCCGTGAACGCCTTCGAGACCAGACGGCGGATCCGGGTGTGGGCGGGCGCCTCCAGGTCGAGCATGCCGTTGTCGTTCAGGACGTGGAACGGCTCGTGCTCCGGCGGCGGGGCGCTGCGGCCGAACTCCTCGTCCGTGAAGCGGTGCCGGTACGTACGGCCCAGCCGGCGGTCGCGGAGCAGTGCCGAGACGTCCGCGTGGTGCGGGACGAGCCATTGGCCCGACGGTTCGAACCAGTGCACCCGGCCGCGGGCGCGCAGCTCGGCGTAGGCGGGGTACGGGTCGGCGACGAAATCCGGCGACCAAGGGTCGAAGACGGCCTGGACACCTTCCATACGCGGAAGGTAGCCGCCGCCACCCGGGTACGGCCAGCCCGGCGCCGTACGGGCCGCGGCGTCAAGGACGGCGGGCCAGTTCCCGCACCCGGCTCGGCTGGCTGCCCCAGTTGCGGGTCTGCGCCGGGATGCGGTGCCGGTGCCCGAAGGCGTGCAGGCGCTCGACGAAGTGCAGGCCGGCGGAGTCCATGAAGGTGACCCCCGCGATGTCCAGGGTCACACCGGCCGGGACGGCCGGCAGCCCGTTCAGGGCCTGGTCGAGCAGGCGTACGGACGTGAAGTCGATCTCTCCTCTGGGGCTGAGCACGGCGCGGTCGCCGTGCAGGCGGGTGCGGACCGTCAAGATGTTCGCGAAGTCCGGGCCAGACAGTTCTGTCTCAGGGGCCATGCCCTTACCGTGTCAGGGTCGGACGAGCCTGTCCACAATCACCACCACGTTCGTCAGGGGGACACGATGGCTTCAGGGGACGCGATGGCCGCGAGGGCCACGGCGCCGTCCGCCCGTCCGCCCGCCCAGGCACGGGAACGCATCCTGGAGACGGCGTACGAGCTGTTCTCCCGGCGCGGCATCCGCGCGGTCGGCGTCGACGAGGTGATCGCCCGCTCCCAGGTGGCCAAGGCGACCCTCTACCGCAACTTCCCCTCCAAGGACGCCCTGGTGCTGGCGTTCCTCCAGCGACGGGAGGAGCGCTGGACGCAGGGCTTCGTGGCGGCCGGCGCGCGGCGGCGGGGCGCCACCCCGGAGGAACAGCTCCTCGCCATCTTCGACGTGTTCGACGAATGGTTCCACCGGTCCGATTTCGATGCGTGCACCTTCATCAACGTCCTGCTGGAAATGGGCTGGGACCACCCGCTGGGCCGGGCGAGCATCACCCACCTGGAGAACATCCGCACCCTCGTGCGGTCGCTGGCCGAGGAGGCCGGACTCCGGGACACCGAGGACTTCGCCCGCTCCTGGCACATCCTGATGAAGGGATCGATCGTCTCGGCGGCCGAGGGCGACACCGAGGCGGCCCGGCGGGCGCAGCAGATGGGGCGGATGCTGATCGCGCAGCATCGGTGAGGGGGCGCTGGCGATGAGGTGTGCTGGTGCTGGGGCGTGCTGCTGTCGCTGAGGAGTGCTGCCGATGAGGCGCGCTGTCGCTGAGGAGTGCGGGCCGGGCTGAGGCGTGCCGCGTCCGGTGAGCGCGCTGCGGAGCGAACGGCCGTCGGCGCGATGACGAGAGCGGTGCCGATCGCGCGCCCCGCTCACCGGCTGAGACGGCGCGGCGGACGGCCCGGCGGACGGCCCGGCCGGACTGTTAGCTTGGGCGGTATGCCCGAGCCCATGGATGCCTTCGAGGAGGTCCGTCCCGCCCTCGACTGTCTGGACCTGCTGACCGAGCCGGTCGCCGCGGCGATCCGCGGCTGGCGGGGAGCCGTACCGGTCGAGCAGTTCCACTACGTGGACACCGACCCGTCGATCGCGGACACCAACGTCCTCGTAGAGCACCACGGACCGTGGCTCCTGGAGCAGTCGGCGAACTGCGTGGTCGTGGCGGGCAAGCGCGGCGGAGCCGTCACGCTCGCCGCCTGCGTGGTCCTCTCGCACACCCGGGTCGACGTGAACGGGGCAGTGCGCCGCCAACTGGGCGCCCGCAAGGCGTCGTTCGCCCCCATGGACACCGCCGTCGGCGAAACCGGCATGGAATACGGCGGCATCACCCCGATCGGGCTGCCCGCCGCCTGGCCGCTGCTCCTGGACGCCGCCGTCGCGGACATTCCGTACGCACTGATCGGCAGCGGCAGCCGGCGCGGCAAACTCATCGTGCCGGGCAAGGCACTGGCCGAACTGCCGGGGGCGACGGTCATCGACGGGTTGGGGACGGTGCCGGGGGAGTAGCGGCCGGATGCCGTGGTTCGCCGGCGGCGTTGCGCTTGAGCGGGCGGTTGCCCGATCATTCGCGCCATGGACACCAGGGGGAACACCGGTCCGGCCGGGGCCCGCGACGTGACGGAGTTCCTCGCCATGCTGCGGGAGCTCAAGGAGCGCCGCGGACTCACCTACCGGCAGCTCGAACAACGCGCCGCCGAGCAGGGCGAGGTGCTCGCCCGCAGCACCCTCGCGGACATCCTCGGTGGGCGGCGGCTGCCGCGCCCGGAAGTACTGGCCGTCTTCGTGCGCGCCTGCGGGGAGGGCGAGCGGCTGGCGGCCTGGCTGGACGCCCGTGAGCACGTGGCCGCACAGGCCCGTAAGCCGTCGCAACCGGCGGCAGAACCGGCGACGGAACCGACGACGGCGGGACAGTCGGACGCGGAGCGCGTGATGGACGTGGAGCGCGTGACGGACGCGAAGCCCGTGACGGACGCGGCGGTGACGGCCCCGGCGCACCCCCGGCGTCGCCTCCTCCCGTCCCGCGCACACCGCACGCCCCTGCTCCTCGCTGCGGTGGCCGCCGTGGCGGTGGCCGCCGGCGCCACGGCCTGGGCGCTGACCCCCGGCAAAGCACCGCAGAGCGCTTCCGGTGGGACATTCGGCGCCCAGGCCGGCGCGAGGGAAGCGGCGGCCCCCACCGGCTGGATACGGATTCGCCCCGCCGTGGCACCCGCCCTCTGCGTGACCGACGGCCCCGTCCAGGACAAGCGGTACGGCGCGCTGGTGGCCGTACAACGGCCGTGCGGGGACGTCGCACCACAACGCACCACGCTGGAACCGGTCGGTCCGAACACCTACCGCATCGCCTGGGTACACCCCGACCACGGAAAGGGCTGCCTGAAGGCCCTGTCCGGCGGCGCGGCGGACGGATTGCTGGAGCCGTGGGACGCCTGCGGCAAGGCGAGCAGCTTCCGCGTCGAACGGGAGCCGTCCAGTGCGGGCGCGAAGTCCGGCCGGTACGTCTTCCGTGCGGACGGGGAGCAGTGCCTGGGCGTCCGGGACTCCGGTACGGCCACCGGCGTCGAAATCATGCTCCAACCCTGTACGGGAAGCACCGCCCAGCAGTTCCTGATCGACCGCGCACGTTAACCCGCAACCCCGCGCCACGATCGCAGATCCAGTGACAGGGCCGTGGAGTGCTCGGCGAAGCCGAGGCTGCGGTAGAGCGGTTCGGCGTCCGGCGTCGCATGCAGATCCACACGCGTCACCCCGCGCGCCGCGAAATACTCCAGCAGCGCTTCGGTCGTGGCCCGCGCGTAACCGCGCCCGCGGTGCTCCGGGTCCGTACAGACGTTGAAGACGAACCCGAACAGACCCGAAGGATGCCCCGGCGCCGGCAACCGCTCCTCGACCCGCCCCACCGCACACGCCGCGAGCCGATCCCCGTCCCCGGCCTCCACGACGAACCCGACGAGCCCCGGCACGTCCGCCGCCAACTGCCGGCGCCCGGCCTCGACCGCGTCCCGCTCCCAGTCCCCGGGCTCGTCCCGCCCGTTCATCGCCCGGAACATCAAACGCCGCAGCCGCACGATCTCGACGGCGTCACCGGGGACTGCGGCACGTATCGCGATCACGACCGGACGGTAACCCATCAAGACCGGTACGGGCACCCGGGATATGAACGGGGAGCCCGGGGCTCAGGTCAGGCGGGGTATCTCGATGGGGTAGCGCCGAGGTAAGCCCAAGAGTCGCCAGTACTTGATCTTGGCGTGTGTGCTGCTCGACCCGCTCGACGCAGGCCGGCAACCGGGAGCGCGGTGACGCGATTTTCGTACCCGCGGCGGGCCTTGCGCTGGGCCGGGAACGCTGTGGGGCCGTCGAGCGGTTGGCAATGGTCGAGGAGTTGGCGGTGGACCACAGGCGCCGCGGGGACGCGGAGCGGGTAGCCCTGACCGCGCCGTACGGCTTGGCCGTGGTCGAGCGCGGCGCACTCGGCGGGCTCCGGTTCGGCGGCGCGGGGGAAGTCGGCGACCTTGCCGGGCATGTCGAGGGTGACCGGCGGTTCCGGGGCCCGGACGCCCTGGTCGGCGGCGGTGTGCTCGGGCAGAAGGCCGGCGACGGCCGTGCGGGCGGCGCCGCGGCTGACACCGTGCTCGCGGGCGAGAGCGGCGAGGGGCCGGCCGCCCAGGTATGCGGCGCGTACGTCGTCGATTCTGTCAGCCGGGGTGGCCGGGCGACGCCCGCCCTTGACGCCCTTGGTCTCGGCGGCCCGCAGCCCGTCCTAGGTCTCGGAGACCCGGCATCCCCTCCCGCAAGGCCTGCCCGGGGCCACAGCCTGCCTCTAAAACGTAGGACAGCTTCTCAGTTTGCCCTTTGACCTCGGTCAGCGCCGTGAGTGCCGGGTCATTGGTTCTGCTCCATCCGACTGAACCAGTGGCTGTTTGCCCTGGTTGGCGCCGCCCCTGACGCCATGACGGGCCGCTATGAGCACCGACATGTCTCGTACCGTAGTGCTCTTCCGTCATTCGAAGGCCGACTCCTCGTTCGAGGGCGATGATCACCAGCGTCCGCTCGCCGAGCGCGGCCGTCGTTTTGCCGGTAACCCGGGGGACGGACAGTCAGCGGAACAGGCGGAAGAAGCCGCGCACCTGCTTGACCAGCGACTCCGGCTGCTCCAGCGCGGCGAAGTGGCCGCCGTGCGGCAGCTCCTCGAACCAGCGCAGGTCGGTGAACCGCAGCTCGGCCTCCCGCCTCGACGGGCGGGTGATGTCGCGCGGGTAGACCGACAGCCCGGATGGTGCGGTCACCTTGTCCCGGAAGTTGGCGAAGCTCTCCCAGTACAGGCGCGCCGACGACGTGGCCGACGCGGTGAACCAATAGACCGAGATCTCGTCGAGGATCGTCTGCCGCGACAACGCGTCCTCGGGATGGCCGTCGTTGTCCGTCCACGCCCAGAACTTCTCGGCGATCCAGGCGGCCTGTCCCGCCGGGGAGTCGGTGAGGCCGTAGCCGAGCGTCTGCGGCCGGGTCGCCTGGATCGCCGAGTACCCCCGGCCGGTGCGCTGCATCTCCTTCTCGGCTTCGAGATTCGCGAGTTCCGCGGGGGTCGGGTCGTCGAACGTGCCCGCCGCCACGGATCCCAGGTTCAAGTGGACGCCGACGACCCGCTCGGGCGCCACCTCGCCCAGCACCCCGGACACCGCCGAACCCCAGTCACCGCCCTGCGCGCCGTACCGTTCGTAACCCAGCGAGACCATCAAGGTGTCCCAGGCGCGGGCGGTGCGAGTGACGCCCCACCCGGTCGTCGACGGCTTGTCGCTCCAGCCGTACCCGGGCAACGACGGCGCGACCACGTGGAACGCGTCCGCCGGGTCACCGCCGTGCGCGCGCGGGTCGGTCAGCGGGCCGAGGACCTCCAGGAACTCGAGCACCGAACCCGGCCACCCGTGCGTGAGCACGAGCGGGAACGCGTCCGGCTCCGGCGAGCGGACGTGCAGGAAGTGGATGCCCAGCCCGTCGATCGTGTCGCGGTACTGCGGGAACACGTTCAGCCGCTCGGCGAACCCGAAGTCGTAGTCCTCGGCCCAGCTGCGGCACAGCTCCTGCGCATACGCCAGCGGCAAACCCTGTGACCAGTCGTCCACCGGCTCGCGCTCGGGCCACCGTGTCCGACGCAATCGTTCACGCAGGTCCGCGATCTCGGCTTCGGTGATGCCGACCTCGAACGGCTCGGCGGACATGGCAACGCTCCTCACTGGTCAAGGCGTTATCGGATCGGATGCAGGTGGACCGTCATCGCGGCCTCCCGCGCGTGGCGTCGGGTGGGGGACGGTGTTCGGCGGTAGGGCGCCGGGTCAGGCTGAGGACGAGTCCGGCCAGGGGCAGTGCCGCGAGCACGGCGAGGGCCACCGGCGCCGGCACGACGCCGGACAGACCCGCGACAGCGGCCGGACCGATCCCGCCACCCAGGGCGTTCATGAAGTTGAGCAGGCTCTGCGCGGTGTGGCGGTCGTCCGCGGCGACCAGGTCCGGCGCGAGGCTCATCACTACGGCTTGGGTGCCGGCGAACCCGCACACGGTCAGCGCCGTGCCGACGACGATCAGGACCGGTCCGGTGGAGATCGCGACCACGAGCACGCCGACGACGGTGAGTGCCGCAAGCCCGGCCGATACCGGCCGACCGGTGAACCGGTCGGTCAAGGTGCCGACCAGCCGCCCGGCCGGCACCGAGCAGGCGGCGGCCGGGACCAGGAGCACGCCGGCTTGCAGGGGGCCACCGCCCGTGGCCTGCTCGATCAGGGACGGGGCGCGGAACAGCACCCCGTAGTAGCCGGCGAAGACGGTCCCGCCGATGAGCCCGGCCGCAAGGAAGCCGCGGGATGCGATCACCCGCCGGGGCACGAACCCGTCGGGCGTGGTGCGCACGCGCCACCACAGCCCCACGGCGGCGAGCGCCCCGGCGACGGCCACGACGAGCGTGACCGGAGCGGGCAGGCCGACCGAGTGTGCCTGCAGCAAGGTGATCAAGGAGCCGGCGAGTACCGACAGCACGGCCGCGCCGACGATATCGAGTCGCCCGGACGAGCCGTTCCGCTCGCCGCTACCGCTCCGCGTCAGCGCGCGCCTACTCGGCAAAGCGGCCAGCAGGAGGGGCAGCGCGAGGACCGGGACCGCGAGCACCGCACGCCACCCGAGCCATGCGGTCACCGCCCCGCCCAACAGCGTCCCGCACCCCGACGCGGTCGCGCTGGCGGCCGCGATGATTCCCAGGGCGCGGATCCGTTGCCGCCCGGGAAGGGCGGTGGCCGCGGCAAAGACGGCGATCACGGTCGCGCCCGCGCCGGCGCCGCCGATCAGCCGGCCGACGATCACCACGGACAGTGTCGGCCCGGCCCCGGCGAGCGCGGAGCCCGCGGCGAGCGCCACGACCCCGGCGACGAGGATGTGGAAGGGGCTCCAGCGGGCCAGCAGCCGACCCGCGACCGGCATCGCGAGCGCGGAGGTCAGCGACCACGCGGCGAGAATCCATGCGGTGGCCCCGAACGGCACCGTGAGTGCGCGGCCGATGGCCGGCAGGGCCACCGACGGCGCTCCCAGTGCCACGTACATCGGCAGCACCAGCATCCCCAAAGTCAGCCCCAGCCGACGCCCGTCCGAGGCGTCGGCTCCCTCCGGTGCCGGGGCCTCTTCAGGCGGGATGGCCTGCGGAGTCGTCCCCCGCCGGACATGTTGTGACATGCTAAAGCTCCTTTGAGTGTCACGTTACGGAGCAGCGAGGAGACACGTCAAATGCGGGATGCGTGTTACAGGCCAGAGGTGGTCCAGACGGCCGTCGACCTCGCCAACACCTTGAGGCCGATCAAGGGAGAGGATGAGCTTGAGACCGTGGAGCAGCTCCGGGATTTCCTTGACGACCATCCCGTAGCGGTGCCTCCGAGCGCGGCGGCGGACCAAGGGACCGGTCCGTGGCATCTCACCCGCGCCGACCTGGCGGAAGTCCGCGCGCTGCGCGAGACGGTGCGTGAGGTGCTCGAACGGGCGAGCACGGACGCGGTCGAAGCTGCGGCTCTGATCAACGACGGCCTGCGCCGAAGCCGCGCCACCCCGGTACTGCGCCACGAGGACGACCGCTGGTGTACCGAGGTGACCTCCGACACCGACCGCTGCTCGGCGCACCTTGCCGCGACGACGCTCAGCGCACTGGCCTCCGTGATCGCCACGCTCGGTCCCGCTCGTCTCGGCGTATGTGCCGGGCCGACCTGCCGGGCCACCTTCGTCGACCTCTCGCGCAACGGCTCGAAGCAGTACTGCACCCGCACCTGCGCACACCGGGCCAGCGTCGCGGCCCACCGGAGCCGGCGCAGGCCGCGTTGAGCGCCGGCACCCGACCCTGCCGGACCGGCTCCGGGGTCTCTCCGAGCCCGCCTTCGACGAACTCGTTCGGGCCTCCGAGGGCGTTCCTCGCGACGCGATCCACATCGCCGCGAAAGCCGCAAATGCAGGCCCGAGGCCGCAAGATCTCCGTTCCGATCGTCCAGGACACAGCGCGAGCCTGGTATCAGTCCGACAAGGCGCGTGCTCTCCGCGCGTATCCCGAGCCGGACCGACTGACGTCTGGGTGATCGGCTACGTTGCCTACGTCGATCTGCTCCACACCAACTACGCTCCCCAAGGTCTCTTGCCCTTCACAGGCGACGACGGCAAGGAGCAGCACATGGGGCTCGACGTTTCGGTCCAAGACCTTCGCGCGAGGCAACGGGCAAGCCTCGACCTCGACGTCCAAGCAACGGCGGATCTCAAGCAAGGTTGAGCCGAGCCATGGGGGCCGGTGCCGGAAGCAGACCATGGGCACCCGAGCAACACAGCCGGACTCGACACCGGATCCGGGTGGCCCAAGCCTCGGGGCCGGGACGACGTGCACACCGTGGGCCGTACGGGCAGCGGATGCCCGCACGGCCGCAGCCCCTACGCAACGACATGGCCGGGTGGCGGACCTGGTTTACAAGCGGGTCTCGACCGACCAGCAGTCGACCGCCCGGCAGAACCTCGTCCCGGCCGAGGCCGGCATCGAGGACCCGGTCGTCTTCGAGGAGGACCCGGGCACGTCCAGCCGCCTCCACCCTTTCAAACGACCGAAGTTCGGCGAGTTGCTGGCGTACGTGCGGCCGGGCGACACCGTGCACATCTCCGAGATGTTCCGCCTCGTACCGGTACCGGCCACATCCTCGACGTGCTCGACGTCCTCCACCGCGACCGCCTTGCCCTGCGCATCCACGACGGCGCGTTCTCCGCGATGGACCTTACTGTCCGCCACCCGCGCGCCGGCGAGCTGCTGTCCACTGTGAAGTTCACGGTGCAGTCCCTCGCCGCCGGGGAACTCCAGCGCGGGCCCACCTACGACGGACTGCGCGCCGCCGAGGCCAGGGGTAGCAAGGGCAGGCGCCGCCCTGCCGTACACCGCCGACTCCTCGCCTGCTGCCAGCCACTCGACGGCGCCCAAGGCGTCCCGGTGATCCCGGCCCAGCGCAAGGCCCGCCGCGAGTACGAGAACCGCGTCAGCGCTCTGGCGAGTGGTGCACCATAGCCGGCCTTCCGGGGCCAAGATCATTCCGTGGCGGCTTTCTGGCGTACCTGGGTCACACCCCTTGGAGACCAGATTGGCCACGTGTGACCGAGCGCGGCAGATGGCCTGGTTGGTCAACCTCGATGCTCAACCCAGGTGGAGCGTGATGCGGTGGTGAGCGGCCTCAAAGCAAGGCCGCGATGCCGTCCCGGTCCTCGGGAAGCCCGGCCGCGCGGAACCACAACCTGTTCCCGGCGATGCCGCCTGTCGCCTCGTCGGTGTCCACGAAGGCCCGCAGCAGGTCGCGTTGGGCGGAGGTGAGCGGGTGGGCCGGGTCGTAGCCACCGGGGAAGGCTCTGAACAGGATCGGCCCGCGCTCGTGGTCGGTGCATGACCCACCGCCGGCGGCCACGATGGCGACGGCCACCGGCGCCACCTCATCGAACGATTCGGCCAGGGCGAGCGCGGAACGCAGCACGGTGAACCGGAACCATCCGTCGAGCCCGGGCAGTGGATCGGGGAACCAGCCGTCCGTCGCTCGCGGGTCCCGCAGTGCGTCGAGGAGGACGGCGAGAGCGCGTGGCCGATCGAGACGGTCGGGTCCGAGCGCGGCGCAGACCCGCACGGCCGGGTCGGAGTCGGTGAGCAGGTCGGAGGTGTCCACTCCCCACACGCCGAACGCCCGCGCCACACCCGCTCGTTCCCGTCGGGCCTCCACGGACGCGGCGCCCAGCCGGGTCCGCAGCAGGGCGGCGGCCTGCGGCACCCGGTCGGCGAGCTCTGGGGTGGAGAGGAGCGGCACTGCGGCGCCGAGCGCGGCCTCACGGACGTGGGGATCGGCAGCGGTGAGGAGCGGCTCGACAGCGTTGTACAGGGCGGGGCGTATGCCCCGGCACGCGTGCAGTGCGGCGATCTCGTCCGGGCCGTGCTCGCGGCGCGTCTCGTCGTGCCAGGGCTCCCACTGCCAGTGGGTGCGGTCCCTCGCCGGATTCTCCCCATAGGCGGCGGACTCGGCCACCTGCCCCAGCCAGATGAGCAGGGCGGCCCGCAGGCTGCGGGGCGGTCCGCCGTCCCAGGGGAAGTGCCCCTCGTGTTCGGTCAGGCCCATGGGGTGGTCGAGGATCGCGGCGACGAACAACGCCACGGGCGCGGTGACGGTGTACAGCGAGCCCTGGTGCACGGCCATGTCCAACGCGGCCAACGCCTTCGACCTCACTCCGGGCTCCTCGTCCACGAGAGAACACAGAGTGATGGGCACGTCCTCAGCGGGCCCGTAGGCGTGTTGGAGGGAATTCCAGTCCGTCTCCAGCAGCAGTTCGCGGGCCGCCGTCGGCAACCCGTTCAGGATCCGCGCTATGCGGGCACTCTCGCCATCCGTCATGCCCGCACTCTGCCAGCAGCCACTGACAACTCCCCAGGGAGGCGAGTGGCGTACCAGGCCGCCGGGCCGGCCCGAAGCCTCTGTCCGCGGAGTCAGCGGGCGAGGCGGGGGAAGAGGATCTCGGCGTTCTTGCGGTCGATGGCGTCGGCCTGGCCCGGGGCGTAGTCGGGGTAGGTCTCCAGGTAGTGGTTGTAGTAGCTGCCGGCGTCCTGCGGGGCGAAGGGCCAGTCGCTGCCGTAGAGGATGTGGCCGGGTTCGGCGAAGGCGAGCAGGGCGGGCAAGGCGCTGGGGCTGGCGGACAGGGCGGTGTCGAAGTAGAACCGCTTCAGGTCGCGCAGGATGTCCTCGGCCGTGCGCTCCCGGTCGACGACGGTGGAGGTCAGGCCGGTGAAGCGGTACGCGGCGTAAGGGAGGAAGCCGCCGCCGTGGGAGAGGATCACCCGTACGTTCGGGTAGCGGTGCATGACGCCGTTCAGGACCAGGTTCAAGGCGCTGCGCGTGGTGTCGAAGACGTAGTCGGCGAGCGGGGCGGGGGTGCCCGGGAGCAGGTCCATCGGGGGCTGGGCGGGGTGGATGAAGACGTTTGCGCCGCGGCGGTCGAGTTCGGCCCACAGCGGTTCGAAGTCGGGGTCGCCGAGGTAGCGGCCGCGGGCGTTGGACATCAGTACGACGCCGTCGGCGTGCAGAGTGTCCAGCGCGTGGACGGCCTCCGCCACGGCGGCGTCGACGTCGGGCAGCGGGAGGCCGGCGAAGTGGCCGAAGCGGTCGGGGGAGTCCTTGACGACCTCGGCGCCGTACTCGTTCACGGCACGGGCGAGATCCCGGGCCTGCGCGTCGTCGCCGAGGTGGACGCCGGGAGCGGTGACGGACAGGACGCCGGTGGCGATGCCCTGCTCGTCCATCATCGCGATCGCGCTCTTCGGGCTCCAGCCCGGGATGGCCCAGCCGCCGGAGTCCAGGCCCTGCGCGGCGAGGGTCTCGGCCCAGACGGGCGGAACGATGTGCTGGTGGACGTCGATGCGAGCGGGGAAGGGCATAGTGCTTCACTCCCTAACGCTTAGCTTGCTAAGCAATTTCATTT
Organism: Streptomyces sp. NPDC018019; assembly: GCF_044327805.1. Lineage (NCBI taxonomy): Bacteria > Bacillati > Actinomycetota > Actinomycetes > Kitasatosporales > Streptomycetaceae > Streptomyces > Streptomyces sp. NPDC018019. Next base: position 134,699 of record NZ_JBIRGD010000022.1, read on the forward strand.
AGTAAGCTAACAGTCATGCGAGAAGCAGGCAATCCCGAGACCGGCAGCACCCCTGACCTGCCCGTGGATCCCGGCGTCGAAGAGCTGGCCCAGGCCGCCGACCGGCTCTTCTACGCGATGCGACGCTCGCGGTCGGCGACCGTCGGCCAGTCCGCCGCCGGCCTGTCCATGGCCCAGCTGGCCCTGCTCGCCCCCCTGGCCGAGGACGCCGACGGCGAGGGCCTGCCCGTCGGCCGCCTGGCCGCTCACGCCGAGGTCAGCGTGCCCACCGCCACCCGCATGCTCAATCAGCTGGAGGGCAAGAGCGTGGTCACCCGACGCCGCTCACCGCACGACGAGCGCCGGGTCCTCATCCGCCTCACCCGGGAAGGCGCCGAACACCTCGCGGTCATGCAGGCCCAGCTGCGCGCACGCCAGTACGCGGCCCTGTCGCAGTTCACTCCGCAGGAGCAGCACGTACTCGCCGCACAGCTGCACCGCCTGGCCGGCCTCATCAACGAGACCCTTCCCAAGGCCGCCGGATCGGCGGCGGACGAGGGCTGAGCATCCAGGCGACGGATCTCGCTGACCTGACCCCCGGCCCGGCCCCAACGCCGGGCACCGCAGGCCCTCCACACCGCAGAAGTTCCGCAGTCTCAGGGGCGCTGCCGTCCCTCATGAACATCGAACACGGCCGCGACAGGGCACCGCTCAAAGCCGTGTACAACCGCTGTCGCAACTCGTGAACACAGCCAGTCAGAAGTTGTACGGCTTCTTGGTGTTCCAGTTCAGCACGTCGGCCTCATTCCAGCTGAACTGCGGCTTCTCGCCCTTGGCGTCGACAGAGTAGAAGGGGCCCTCGCGACCGTCCGCGCCGCGCAGCGCGATGGCGAACGACTGCGCCGTGTGATTCTTCGAGCCGTAGTCGAAGAGGTTCACCGCGCTGTATACCTTGCCGCCGGGCTGGAGCGTGATGTGCTTGTCGCCGCCGGGGTTGTCCTTCTTCGAGTGCGGCAGTGCGGCGCCGTCGACGTCGCCGAGCTTCACGGCCGGGTACGAGGTCACCCAGCACGGCTTGGCGCCCTCGTTCGACGCAGTGACCAGCAGATGGTCGCCCTGCTGCCCGGCGAACCGGTGCACCGCGGTGACCAGCATCTCGTCGCCGCGGCACTGCCGGGCGCCGGCCGCCTGGCCCTTGCTCGCGGCCTCGTCCGTGCGGCCCGAGGCGGCCTCCGAGCGCACGCCCTCCTTGGTGTCACCGCCGCTGCCGGCCTGCTCCGCGCCGCCCTTGCCCTGCCCGTTGGACGCGGAACGGCTCTGTGCGGTACCGGCGGTGTTGTCGCCGCCCGCCGCCGTCGAGCCGCTCTCGGCGCCGCCGCAGGCGGTCAGGCCCAGCGCCAGCGCGGCAGTGACGGCGGCCAGGGTGGCGGTACGAATCCGGGAAGTACGCATGATCGGGGTCCCCCTGCGCTTCGTGCGGGAACATTCTTGGGCCGTTCCCGCGGTGTGGACACCACATTTCCCGGAGCCACTGACGTTCCGGAAACGTCCCACTCACGTCCCGCAAACACACCCCGCGCGAACGGGTGAGCCCCAGCCGCGGGCGACCTGGAGTTCCGCACCGTGGCCCTGCCGCCCGCACGCGGCCCCTGAACAGCCTCACCTGTCCCCATGGCCACCACCGACCGGCAGCACCGTTCGCGCTCAAACGGCCAAGTGCCACGCTCACCGGCCAATTGAAGGGCTCAGCCACGCCACGCTCTTCCTCGCTTTGGCCGGTGCATCGGACCTCGGGTGTCCAAACGATGGCAGCCTCAAGTGATCAACGCACCGCCCACGGTTGATCATGTGATCGTGGAGGTACAGGTGCGTGACTACGGGTTCTCGTCGGCTCAGCAGGACGAGATCTGGAGACGCTGGCGCGCAGGGCAGTCGTTCAGCTTGATTGGTCGGGCGCTCGGGGCGCCGATGCACCACGTCCGCCAGTTCCTGTACCAGAGCGGCGGCATCCGTCTCACCCCGCAGCAGCGCTCCGAGCGGCATCTGGCCGGCAGCGAGCGCGAGGAGATATCCCGCGGTATCGCGGCCGGAGAATCTGCTCGGCAGTTGGCCAAGCGGCTGGGCCGATCCCCTTCGACCGTATCCCGCGAGATCGCACGCAACGGCGGCCGGGATCGCTACCGGGCCGCGTCTGCCGATGCGGCCGCCTCGACTGCGCGGTCCTGGCGGCCGGGTGGCGGGCGTCGTGCATCAGGTGTTTGCTGCGCCGCATAGGGTGGGCTGATGCAGGAGCAGTACCGGACTCTCGCGCGCGAGGGTGTTCACGAGATCGAGATCAGCAAGTCCCGCTTCATCTGCGCGCTCGCCCCCGTGGCGACCGAGACCGAGGCCCAGGACTTCATCGCGCGCATCCGCAGGGAGCATCCCACCGCGCGGCACAACTGCTTCGCGTACGTCCTCGGGGCCGACGGCGGGGTGCAGAAGGCCAGTGACGACGGTGAGCCGGGTGGCACCGCGGGCGTCCCGATGCTCCAGATGCTGGTGCGCCGTGAGGTCAGGTACGTCGTCGCGGTCGTCACCCGCTACTTCGGCGGCATCAAGCTGGGCGCCGGCGGCCTGATCCGTGCGTACGGGGGCGTCGTCGGTGAGGCCCTGGACGCGCTGGGCACGGTGACCCGTCAGCGCTACCGGCTGGTCACCGTCACCGTGGACCACCAGCGCGCGGGCCGCGTGGAGAACGACCTGCGGACCACCGGGCGGGCCGTGCGCGAGGTGACGTACGGGTCCGACGTACGGATCGAGGTCGGGCTGCCGGAATCGGACCTGGACGCGTTCCGTGCCTGGCTGGCCGATGCGACGGCGGGCACGGCGGGGCTGGAGCTGGGCGGCGAGGCGTACGGGTAGGTCCGCCCGGCGGCCGGGTAGGCCCACCCGGTGGCGTCGTTCCCGCGTCAGCCGTCGGCCGAGGTCCGGAGCAGGTGGGACAAGGTGTCGTACGCCTGCTGGATGAGCGGGGCTCGGGGGCCGGGCGTGGAGTTGGCCAGGACGACCAGGGCGGTCTCGTGCCGGGGGCTGAACCCGGCGAAGGCCGTACAGCCGAGGGTGCCGCCCGAGTGGTGGTACAGGTCGGAGCCGTCGGGGCGCGGCCGGACGTTCCAGATCAGGGCGAGCCGGGACGTACTGCGCGGGAGGACGAGCCGGGGGCGGACGACGTCCTCCAGAGCGGTGCGCAGCGGGGCCGACGGCACCCCGGTGACGGGTGCCGCCCCCGGGCCGATCAGGGCTTCGGTGAAGGCGAGCAGGTCCTGAGCGCTGGAGCGGACGGCTCCGGAGCCGGGCAGGCCCGGGATGCCGAACGGCGGCCGGGGACGGCGGTGCCAGTGGCCGGTGACCTGAGTGGCGCCGGAGGGCGGCTCCGGTGTGGCGTTGGTGTCGTGCAGGCCCAGGGGGCGCAGGACGCGGGCCGCGAGCAGGTCCTCGTACGGAAAGCCGCCGGCCGCGCCGCACAGGGCGTGCCCCAGGAGGCCGACGCCGAAGTTGGAGTAGCGCACCCGGGTGCCCGGCCGGGCCCGTAGCCGGGTGCGGGCCAGGGAGCGCAGCACGTCCGCGCGGCTGAACCCGGCGTACGGGTTGGTCAGGAGCCGCCGGGAGGCGGAGCGCAGCAGGCCGGGAGGCAGCCGGGGCAGGCCCGAGGTGTGGGTGGCCAGGTGGGTGAGGGTGATGTCCGCCCCGCCCGCGGGAACACAGGTGCCCGGCGGCAGGTGGCGGACGGCGGGGTCGTGGTGGCCCACGTCGCCCCGGGCGGCCAGCTCGGCGAAGAGCAGCGCGGTGAACGTCTTGGTGAGCGACCCGATTTCGAAGCGGGTGGACGGCTCCACGGGCACGCCGCCCTCGAACGCGGTGCTTCCCCGGACGGCGAACGACCGCTGACCGCGCCGGTAGAGGCCGACGGCGACGGCGCTGGCGCCCGGCGCTGCGGACAGCAGTTTCTCGGGCAGGCCCCGGGCCGTGGCCGGTCCCCAGGCGAAGGGTTCCGTCGCGGCGGCCGGTGCCCCGCTCATGAGCCGGGCTGCCGGGGATCGTCCAGGGCCCGTACGAGAGCCACGGTTCCGGCGATCAGCGCCACGACGGTGGGGTGCTGGTGGGCCTCGAAGCGCTGGGCCGCGTCACCTTCGACGGGCTGGTCGTCGCGGGGGACCAGGCCGTCCTCGTGCTGGACGGCCGCCAGCCGCTGCCAGTCGTCGGCCTCGGCCCAGGGCTCGGGCAGACAGGTGCCGACGATCATCAGCTCGGCCATCAGGTCCCACTGGCCGGCCTCCGCCCAGATGTCGGTCCACACCGGCAGCCAGTGGGTGAGGTACTCCGCGAGGTCCACTGGCAGGCCGCCGGGCAGCCGCCCCCAGTCGGTGAGGTGGAAGGCGGCGTGGGTGACGGAGTAGCCGGTCAGCCAGTCGATGTGCCAGGGCTCGGGCGTGGCGCCGAGCCAGGTGGCCCGGGTCAGCCCGGCCCAGTCGTGGGCGCCGGGGCCGTGGTCGAGCCCGACGACGCGCGCGGCGTTGGCCACCGCGAGGCGCCGGTTGGGCACGTGTTCCACGGCGTGCGTGGCACGCAGCGCGACGTGGTGCCTGAGCAGCCGCTCCAGCTCCGGGTAGCGGTAGCCGCCGCGGTTGAAGTGGGCGTACGTCTCCATCGGGTCGGTGGTGAGCGGGTGGCGCAGCAGCCGCTCGTACAGCAGCGCGCCGCTGTCCAGCTGGTCCCAGCAGAAGTCCAGCAGTTCGCGGGCGAGGCCGAGATCCGTCGTGCCGGCGACGCCGCTGCGCAGGACCAGGGAAGCGGCGAGGGCCGTCTCGCAGAGGGACTTGTACGCGTCCCCGTCGCTCGTGAGCTCGGACCGCGGCACGTCGTACAGTGCGCCGTACTCGCGGTTGGCGTGCAGCCAGGCCAGGGCCCGGGAACTGATGGTGTGCGCGGTGCGTGCCCGGACGGAGGTCATACCGCCTCCAGGCCGAGCAGCCGGCGGGCGATGGCCGTGTCCAGCGCGGTGCGTTCGCCGCCGCCGACCAGGCCGATGTACTCGGTCAGCAGCGCGGCGTCCAGCGGCGGCTCGGCCCCGTCGGCGTGCAGCCAGGCCAGCCAGCGGGTGATGCGGGCGGCGGTGGGGAAGTCGCGCCGCAGGGTGGCGCGGGTGGCGCCGCGGGCCAGGCCGAGGACGCCGGACCGGGCGGCATCGTGCACCGGGCCGTCCAGTCCGGGCAGGGCCAGCGAGGCCAGCTGCCCCATCCGTACGGACCAGGGCACCCAGCCTTCCTGTACGGAGCCGCCCGGGCTGTCCAGGGCGTCTGCGGGCGTGGCCGGCAGGCGGCGGGGTGCGGTGTCGTCGCACCGCGGAGGGCCCTGGGGGAGGGGTGCCGCCGGTGCCGGGGAGCCGGCCGGGCCGAGGCGGGACAGCGAGGTGGCCAGGCCCCAGTCGACCCAGGCGACGGTCCAGGGCTGCTCCGGGCCCCGGGGCGGCGCGGGAGGCGGCGGATCGGCGGGCGGCAGGGCGCCGAGGGCCAGGCCGACGGCGGCCGTCTCGCCCTCGGACGGGCTCCGGCCGGTGAGGATGTACGGGGCGAGGACGTCCGCCCCGAGGACGCGGACCGCTCCCAGCGCGACGGCCGGGTCGCCTCCCGGCTCCGACGCCGCGGCCTCCATGTGGGGCGCGGCCACGGGGGCGCCCTCGGCGCCTTGCAGGGCGTCGAGGGCGCGGCGGGCCAAGTGGTCCGCCGATCGGCTGTAGGCGGTTCGCGAGCGCTCCGAAATCACCGGCGCTTCGTTTCCTTGGGCTCCTTGGGGGAGAGGAGGAGGCCCAGCAGCAGGACCCCGACACCGCCGGCCGCCGCCTCCGGAATGGGAATCGGCGCGTCGCTCAGCGGCGCTTCGGGCTGGGTCGCCACCCACCCCAGGGTTTCCTCGTCGAGTGTGAGGCCGGTGGTCTGAAGAGTTTGGGCAAGCATCATTCGCTCCCTCGAAGAGATGTCATCACCAAGGTCCGGTGATGCCCCGATGCCACCTCCCAAACTACGCCTAAATCGACATATAGACCATTGGGGGTAATGCGGGGCGAACGGGTGCCTCGTGTGGCGGCTGTCGGAGTGGCGGCCCTGCGGGAGGACCGCCGGGCAGGCCCGGGAACTGATCAGTCACCATGAGGTTCCTCAGGCACCATGAGGTTCCTCAGTCACCGAAAAGTGCGTTCTTCCCTGCCAACGGGCGCTCTCTTACGGTTCTCCAGTAACCACAGGAAACCGAGCGTGCCCTGGCCCGGTCGTACCGGACCCGGGCGGACAGGAGGCGGTATGGCCGTCACGTTGGTGAACCCCGAGGGGCTGCCGGAGATCCCCGCCTACCGGCAGGTGGCGATCGCCTCCGGCGCGAAGATGATCTTCACCGCCGGGCAGGTCGCCTGGGATGCCGACGGGACCACGGTCGGCGCAGGCGATCTCGCCGCGCAGGTCGAGCAGTGCTACCTCAACGTCGGTACGGCACTGGCCGCGGCCGGTGCCACCTTCGACGACGTGGTGAAGATGACCGTCTACGTCGTCGACTGGACCCCGGACAAGCTGTCCCTGTTCATGGAGGGCGTCGCTCGCGCCGCCGAGAAGCTCGGGGTTACGCCGGTGCCGCCCTCCACGCTCCTGGGTGTCGCGGCACTGCACATACCCGAGCACCTGGTCGAGGTCGAGGCCACCGCGGTCATCGACTGAACGGGCCTGCGCTCCGCCGGGGGTTGGCGGCGGGGCGGCGGGCCGGGCGAGACCGGACAGGTCACCCGAAGAGATCCGCCGCCGTCGACTCCGTCACATGGGCGCCCATGTTCCGCTCCATCATCCGCAGCGCCGCGTCGGCGAGATCGGCGTGGATGTGCGCCACCGCGTCGCGCGGGACCGTGACGTCCAGGTGGCGGATGTGCGCGTCCAGGGCCGAGTACAGGACGCACTGTTCGGTGACCTGGCCGCAGAGCACTATGCGCCGGATGCCGTGCTGGCCGAGCAGGTAGGCCAGCGGCGTCTCGTAGAAGATCGAATGCCGGGCCTTGACCACGAACAGCGACGCGTCGTCCGGCCGGACCGGTTCCACCAGATCGGCGTGCGGGCCGTCCAGCGCGGTGCGCACGAGCTCGTCGTGGTGCGAGCGCCACCGGCCGAAGTTGTCATTGACGTAGATGACCTCGACGCCCGACCCGTCGGCGCGGGCGCGCTCCAGGGCGCGCAGCATGCCGGGCAGCGCCTCGCGGACCGAGGGCAGCAACCGCTCGGCGTCCTCGTGCTCGTAGGTGTTGATCATGTCGATCACGATGAGCGCCGTCCGCACGTCAGCCGTTCCCCTCGATGAGCACCCGGATGGTCTTCAGCTCGGGATCGGCCGCGTCCGGCACGTTCATCCCGGCCCGCACCCCGCTCGTCAGATAGCGCACCACGGGTTCGTCGAGCCGTTCCCCCGGCAGGGCGGCCGGGATGCCCGGGGGGTAGGGCGTCAGCATCTCGGCCACGATCCGGCCCGCCGCCGCGTGCACCGGTACGTCCTCGACCGTGCCGAAGTACGCGTCGCGCGGCAGACAGACCTGCTCCAGCCGCAGCTCGCCCGGCGTCGGCACCTCGACCTCGGGCACCGGGCGCAGCTCCGCCGCGTGCCGCGACAGGTCGCGCAGGGCGTCCAGCAGGAGCCCGGTGGTCGTCTCGTCGTCCCCGTGGGTGAGCTGGGCGCCGATCCGGCGGTGGTCGGTGAGGTGGGCGTCGACGGCGTGGTGCTCGCGCAGCCAGTCGGCGGCCCGGTAGCCGGACGTGCCCAGCCCGCTCACGTCGATCACCACGGGCAGCGGGTCGAAGTCGTGGGCCAGGCCCGGGCCGCAGAAATCGGCCCGGTCGTTGACGTGCAGCCCGTCGATGTCCTCGATGGCGGCACGGACCCGCGCGGCCAGGTCCAGGGTCCGGCCCAGCAGGTCCCGGCCGTGCAGGGCCATCTGCCGCCGCCAGCCGTCCAGCCCGGCGTACAGCAGCACCGAAGGGCTGGTCGTGCCGAACAGGTCGGCCCGTGACTTCAGCACGGTCGGCCGGATCAGGTCGCCTCCCAGATGGAACACCGAGCCCTGTTCCAGTCCGCTGCCCATCTTGTGGATGCTGGTCACGCACACGTCCGCACCGGCGTCCATCGCCCAGGACGGCAGGTCCGGGTGGAAGGGCAGGTGCGCGCCCCACGCCTCGTCCACGATCAGCGGGCGCTCCCGCCGGTGGCAGATCTCCGCCAGCGTCCGCAGGTCCGCGCAGGCGCCGTACGGAGTAGGGCTGGTCACCAGCGCCCCGCGCGCGTCCGGATGCTCTTCGAAAGCCCGCTCGAACGCCTCGGCCGACGGCGGATGGGCGATCCGGCGCTCCGCGTCCCACTGCGGTTCCACCCAGATCGGCTGCATGCCGGAGAGGATCAGACCCGACACCACGGACTTGTGCGCGTCCCGGCCCACCAGCAGCTTCTCGTGCGGGCCCGCCACCGCCAGCATGGCCGCCTTCACGGACAGCGAACTGCCGCACGTCGAGAAGAAGGTGTGCGAGGCGTGCACCGCGTCCGCCATCAGGGCCTCGGCCCGCTCCAGCACCCGGCCCCTGCCGAGCCGGTCGTCCAGCCCGCCGGAGGCCAGCAGGTCGCTGAGGAAGACCGCGTCACCGAGCACCTCGCGCACCTGCGGGTCGGCACCGCGGGCCTGCTTGTGCCCCGGCGGGCTGAAGGAGACCTCGCCGGCCTCCCGGTAGCGGGTCAGCGCCTCCAGCACCGGGGTCTGCGTGTGATCGACAGCCATGGCCCAGGGGTTCCCCGGGCCCGCGCGGGTCAATCACCGCACCGTGCGATCCGGCCCGTGGCGCCCCTCACCCGTACGGCACCGGACGGGCGTGTTCCGGTGCCGCGGACCGGGCGCCCGCGTACGGGGCCCGGCGCCGGTGGATCTCACCGCCTCCGGCGGGTTTTCCGAGCCCGGCGCGGGGAACCCGCCCCCGCGCCGCCGGTCCGGCACCGGCGGCACCGGCCCGCCGTACCGGTGCGCCGCCTGCCGCCCCCGCTCGCCCCCGGGGCCCCGGCGGGCGAGTCTTTGAGGAGGCACCGCCGCCGGGCCACCGCTGGGCGGACCGCAGACGCGCTGAAGGAGAAGCGATGGGCGTGCGCAAACGGGTTCGCGACTGGCCCGTTTACCGGCAGCTGACCGGGGGCGACCGGCTGGGCCGGGGCCGCGCCGCGATGTCGCCGTACACCGAGCGGCTGCGCCCGCGCACGGACTCCGCCGACCGGATGGTGCGCTCGGTCTGCCCGTACTGCGCGGTCGGCTGCGGCCAGCAGGTCTACGTCAAGGACGAGCGGGTCGTGCAGATCGAGGGGGACCCCGACTCGCCCGTCAGCCGCGGGCGGCTCTGCCCCAAGGGCTCGGCGACGCTCCAGCTCACCACCGGCGCGTCCCGCCGCCACCAGGTGCTCTACCGGCGCCCGTACGGCACCGACTGGGAGCCGCTGGACCTGGAGACGGCCATGGACATGGTCGCCGACCGGGTCGTCGAGACCCGCCGCCGCACCTGGGAGTGGGAGTCGGACGAGGGGCTCTACACGGCGCGCACCATGGGCATCGCCGGCCTGGGCGGCGCCACCCTCGACAACGAGGAGAACTACCTCATCAAGAAGCTGCTGACCGGCCTCGGCGTGGTCCAGGTGGAGAACCAGGCCCGGGTCTGCCACAGCGCCACCGTCGCCGGCCTCGGCACCTCCTTCGGGCGCGGCGGCGCGACCACCTTCATGCAGGACCTCCAGCACGCCGACTGCATCGTCATCCAGGGCTCCAACTTCGCCGAGGCGCACCCCGTCGGCTTCCAGTGGGTCATGGAGGCCAAGGCCCGCGGCGCCCGCGTCATCCACATCGACCCGCGCTACACCCGTACCAGCGCCCTGGCCGACCTGCACGTCCCGCTGCGGGCCGGCAGCGACATCGCCTTCCTCGGCGGGATCATCAACCACGTCCTGACCGAGGAGAAGGACTTCCGCGAGTACGTCGTGCGCTACACCAACGCCGCCACCCTGGTCGGCGAGGACTTCCGGGACACCGAGGACCTGGACGGCGTCTTCTCCGGCCTGGAGGAGGCGGCGCACCACTACGACCCGATGAGCTGGCAGTACGAGGGCGTGGCCGTACAGGCGCCGTCGGGCGAGGTGGACGAGCAGTACGAGGCCCGCGTCCAGGAGGCGGCCGGTTCCGAGACGCACGGCTCCGGCGGCGCCCGCACCGGCCACCAGGCGCCGCGCGACGAGACGCTGCGGCACCCGCGCTGCGTCTACCAGGTCCTCAAGCGCCACTACGCCCGCTACACCCCGGAGATGGTCGAGCGGATCTGCGGCGTGCCGCGGGAGACGTTCCTGCGGGTGTGCGAGGAGCTGACCGCCAACTCGGGCCGGGACCGCACCAGCGCCTTCTGCTACGCGGTGGGCTGGACCCAGCACTCCGTCGGCGCGCAGTACATCCGGGCCGCGAGCGTCCTGCAACTGCTCCTCGGGAACATCGGCCGCCCCGGCGGCGGCATCCAGGCGCTGCGCGGCCACGCCTCCATCCAGGGCTCCAGCGACATCCCCACCCTGTTCAACCTGCTGCCCGGCTACCTGCCGATGCCGCACGCCCACGCCCACGAGGACCTGGACACGTTCGTCCGCGCGAGCCGCACCGACAAGGGCTTCTGGGGCGACATGCGGGCCTACTTCGTCAGCCTGCTCAAGGCGTACTACGGCGACGCGGCCACCGCGGGCAACGACTACTGCTTCGGCCATCTGCCGCGGCTGACCGGCGCGCACTCCACGTACGAGACCGTCCTGGCGCAACTGGACGGCACCTGCAAGGGCTACTTCCTGATGGGGGAGAACCCCGCCGTCGGCTCCGCCAACACCCGCCTCCAGCGCCTGGGCATGGCCAACCTGGAGTGGCTCGTCGTCCGGGACTTCTCGCTCATCGAGTCGGCGACCTGGTGGCAGGACGGACCGGAGACCGAGACCGGCGAACTGCGGACCGAGGACATCGGTACCGAGGTGTTCTTCTTCCCGGCCGCCGCGCACACCGAGAAGTCCGGGTCCTTCACCAACACCAACCGCTGGGTGCAGTGGCACCACGCGGCGGTCGAGCCCGAAGGCGACGCCCGCAGCGACCTGTGGTTCGTGTACCACCTCGGCCGGCGCATCAAGGAGCGGCTGGCCGCCTCCACCGACCCCATGGACCGGCCCGTACAGGACCTGACCTGGGACTACCCGGTCGAGGGGCCGCTGCGGGAGCCGGCCGCCGACGCCGTGCTCGCCGAGATCAACGGCCACGGCCCGGACGGCGCCCCGCTGACCGCGTACACCGAGCTGAAGGACGACGGCTCGACGAAGTGCGGCTGCTGGATCTACTGCGGCGTGTATGCGGACGGCGTCAACCAGGCGGCCCGCAAGAAGCCGCACACCGAACAGGACTGGGTGGCCGCGGAGTGGGCCTGGGCGTGGCCCGCCAACCGCCGCATCCTCTACAACCGCGCGTCTGCCGCCCCGGACGGCACGCCCTGGAGCGAGCGCAAGGCGTACGTGTGGTGGGACGCCGGAGCGGGGAAGTGGACCGGCCACGACGTCCCGGACTTCGTGCCCGACCGCGCGCCTGATTACGAGCCGCCGGACGGCGCCCGCGGCCCCGACGCGCTGCGCGGCGACGACCCGTTCATCATGCAGGCCGACGGCAAGGGGTGGCTGTACGCGCCCGCCGGCCTGGTGGACGGGCCGCTGCCCACCCACTACGAGCCGCAGGACTCCCCGTTCGGAAACGCCCTCCACCCGTCCACGCCCCGCTCGCCGGTCCGCCGCATCCACCCCCGCGAGGGCAACCGCTACCACCCCAGCGGCGACGAACCGGGCGCCGGCGTCTACCCGTACGTCGTCACCACCCACCGGCTGACCGAGCACTTCACCGCGGGCGGCATGAGCCGCTGGTCGCCCTACCTCGCCGAACTCCAGCCGGAGTTCTTCTGCGAGGTCTCGCCGCAGCTCGCCGCCGAACGCGGCCTGCAACACCTGGGCTGGGCCACGGTCGTCACCGCGCGCAACGCCATCGAGGCCCGCGTCCTGGTGACCGAGCGGATCAAGCCGCTGACCGTGGACGGGCGGACCGTCCACCAGATCGGCCTGCCGTTCCACTGGGGACCGAACGGCGTGGTGACCGGCGACGCCGCCAACGAACTGGTCGCCATCGCGCTCGACCCCAACGCCCACATCCAGGAGGACAAGGCACTGACCGCCGACATCCGGCCGGGCCGTCGGCCGCGCGGGCCGGACCTGCCGAAGCTGGTCGCGGCCTACCGCGAGCGCGCCGGCATCGACGGGACCACCGGGACGGAGGCCCGCGCATGACCGGCCACCTGCTCAGCGGTGTCGAACCGGACCCGGCCGGGGACGCGGGCCACTCCGGCGCACCGCCCCGCGCCGGCTTCTTCACCGACACCTCGGTGTGCATCGGCTGCAAGGCGTGCGAGGTCGCCTGCAAGGAGTGGAACGCCCTCCCCGAGGACGGGCTGTCCCTCACCGGGATGAGCTACGACAACAGCCAGGGCCTGGGCGCCTCGACGTGGCGGCATGTGGCCTTCATCGAACAGTCGGCCCCGGTCGGCGGTGGTCCGCCCACCGCCGACGGCCGTACGGAACTGCCGCTGGCCGACGCCGACGGCGGCACCGGTGGCGGCGACCTGCGCTGGCTGATGGCCTCCGACGTCTGCAAGCACTGCACCCACGCCGCCTGCCTGGACGTCTGCCCCACGGGCTCGCTCTTCCGCACCGAGTTCGGCACGGTCGTCGTCCAGGAGGACATCTGCAACGGCTGCGGCTACTGCGTTCCCGCCTGCCCGTACGGAGTCATCGAACAACACCCCTCCGACGGCCGCGCCTTCAAGTGCACCATGTGCTACGACCGGCTCGGCGCCGGACAGGAACCCGCCTGCGCCAAGGCCTGCCCGACCGAATCCATCCAGTACGGCCCGCTGGACGAACTCCGCGAACGGGCCGCGCTCCGCGTCGACCAGCTGCACGCGGCCGGGGTCACCGGCGCACGGCTGTACGGGCACGAGCCGGCCGACGGCGTCGGCGGCGACGGCGCGTTCTTCCTGCTCCTGGACGAACCCGAGGTCTACGGGCTGCCGCCGGACCCCGTCGTCACCACCCGCGACCTGCCCGCGATGTGGAAGCACGCGGGGGCCGCCGCGCTCTCCCTGGCCGGCGGCCTCGCGCTCTCGTTCGCCGTGCCCGCACTGAAACACCTGGCCGGCTCCACCGGACGGAAGGGAAGGCGATGACCGGCTCCGATGTCACCCGCGAAGGCCCGGAGGGCGAGCGCCCCGGCCGGGCCGCCGCGCCGGGGATGCCGCGCGGCGGGCCCGGAGGCAGCGATTCCGGAGGCCGCCGGAAGCGCGGGCGCCGCCGGGGCCCACGGGGCGAACAGCTCATGTCCCCGCCCGCCGAATTCAGCTCGTACTACGGCCGGCCGGTCATCAAGGCACCCGCCTGGCGCGCCCGGGACATCGCCGGGTACTTCTTCCTCGGCGGGCTGGCCGGCGCCGGGTCGGTGCTGGCGGCCGGGGCCCACCTGACGGGCCGTACCACCACCGCCACCGCGATGAAGATCTCCTCCCTCGCGGCGGTCTCCCTGTCCACCGCCGCACTCGTCAACGACCTCGGCAGACCGGGCCGCTTCGGGAACATGCTGCGCGTCGTCAAACCGACCTCGCCGATGAGCGTCGGCTCCTGGCTGCTGGCCGCCTACGGCCCCGCCGCGGGCGCCGCGGCGGCCTCCGCGGTCACCGGGCGGCTGCCCCGGGCGGGCGCCGCGGCGACCGGCGCCGCGGCGCTCCTCGGCCCCGCCGTCGCCGCCTACACCGCGGTCCTCGCGGCGGACACCGCCGTACCCGCCTGGCACGGCGCCCACCGCGAACTCCCGTACCTGTTCGCCGCCTCGGCGACGGCCGCCGCCTCCGGGATGGCGCTCGTCACCGGCCCTCCACGGGAGACCGCGCCCGCTCGCTGGGCCGCGGTCCTGGCCGCCGCGGCCGACAGCGCCGCGCACCATGCCGCCGAGGAACGGCTCGGCATGGTGGCGGAGACCTACCGCACGGGCCGGGCCGGCAAGCTGCTGCGCACGGCGCGTGCCCTCACGGTGCTCGGCGCCGCGGGCGGCGCGGTGTTCGGTGGCCGCGCCCGCCCGCCGGCCGTGGTGAGCGGGCTCGCCCTGCTCGCCGGTTCCGCCTGCACCCGCTTCGGTGTCTTCGCGGCCGGTATCGCCTCCGCCGAGGACCCGAAATACACCGTCGTACCCCAACGGGCGGCCAGGATGGCCCGCCGCACCACCCCAACGCACAGCGCGGAGAGGACACAGCCCACATGACCCGCACACCCCACAACGACGAGCCGGCGCAGGTCGTGCTCAGCGCGCAGAACCCGGCCGACGCCGAGGCCGTGTTCGGCACGCTGCGCAGCTGCTTCGCCTCCGACCGCGCGGACGGCGACACCCCGCACGGCGAGTCCGGGCACTCCGGACACCCGATGGTCTGGACCGAGAACTTCGAGACGTCCGAGGTGCAGGGCGACGTCAGGCAGGGCTCCCAGCCGTCCGCTCCCGTCACCGTGAACCTCCAGGGCAGTCCGCTGGCCGTGGACCGGCTGCGGGACGTGCTGACGCGGGCGTTCTCCGTCCGTACGGAGGGCACGGTGTCGGGCGACCAGGAGGTCGAGCTGCAACTCGTCCTGGAGAGCTCGGACAGCGGCTGACGCGCTCCGTCGCCCGGACGCACATGTGCCGCGGACCCAGCCTGGGTCCGCGGCACATGTGCGTCCGGACGACGCCTCCCGCACTTCTCTCGGTTTTCATGTATCTTGGAAACCAAGTTAGAGTCGAGTTCGTGAGGGGACGTGCACCGCGTGCCGGAGGAAACCGAGGCGATCGGAGCGGCTCTGGGCCGGGCGGCCCAGGCGTACCAGGGAGCCGTCGACGACTTCGACCGGGAGATCGCGCGTCTCCTGGGCGTCAACGAGACCGACCTGCGGTGCCTGGAGCTGCTGCTGACCGCCGGGCAGGCCACCCCGGGTGAGCTGGGCGGCCGGCTGGGACTGAGCACGGGCAGCGTGACCGCGATGATCGACCGCCTGGAGAAGCGCGGCTACCTCACGCGCACACCGCACCCCACCGACCGGCGCAGCACCCTGGTGCAGGCCACTCCCGGCCTCCAGGAGCGGACCGGCGCGCTGATGGCGCCCTTCATCGAGGACTCCGCCGCACAGGTCTTCGCCCGCTACAGCGACGCACAGCTCGCCCTGATCACGGACTTCCTCGAATTCAGCCGCGGCGTGCAGGAACGGCACACCGAGCGGCTGCGCGCCCTGGCCGCCCCCAAGCGGGGCAGCGGCACGACCGGCCCGGCGCCCGCACGGCCGACCGGTGCCCACGGCCCGCAACCCGTCCCGCCCACGAGCGCAGAGAAGGCAGACCCATGCACATAATGATCATCGGCGCCGGTACCGGCGGCCTCGCACTGGCCCACGGCCTGCGGCGCGCCGGAATCCGCTGCACGGTCTTCGAACGCGACCGCACCCGCACCGGCGGCCTCCAGGGCTACCGCGTCGGCATCGACCACGACGGCAGCCGCGCCCTGTCCCGGCTGCTGCCGCCCGAGCTGTTCGACACCTTCGTGGCCACCTGCGCCCGTACCCCCGACAACCTCACCATGTACACGGAGAAGTACAAGGAAGTACTGTCCCTGACCGGCTTCGCGCGGGCGAGCGGTGACGGGGCCGGCGCGGAACGCTCCGTCTCCCGGATGACGCTGCGCCAGGTGCTGCTCACCGGGCTGGAGGACCTCGTACGGTTCGACAAGGTCTTCACCCACTACGAGCGCAACCCCGACGGAACGGTCACCGCGCACTTCGAGGACGGTACCTCCGCCACCGGCGACGTCCTGGTCGGCGCGGACGGCTCCAACTCCCGGGTCCGCCGCCAGTACCTGCCGCACGCCGAGCTGAAGGACGCCGGAGTGAACGCCCTCGGCGGCAAGGTGCCCCTGACGGACGGGACCCGCGCCCTGCTGACCGAGCAGACGATCGACGGCGTCAACCTCTTCTTCGCCCCCGGCGGATACTCCCTGATCATCCACGTCATGCGGTTCCCATGGGACCAGGACGGCGCGCCCAAGAGCGGCATCGGCGCCACCGACGCCGACCTCATCAAGAACTGGCCGGGCCTCCAGTACGACAACACCCGCGACTACATCATGCTCGGCCTCAGCGGAGCCCGGCAGAACCTGCCCGCCGACATCCTGCAACGCGACGGAGCGCAGCTGCACGCCCTGTTCCAGGACCTGACCCGCACCTGGGACCCGCGCCTGCACCGGCTCGCCGGACTGCTGGACCCCTCGACCTGCTTCCCGATCCGCATCCGCACCTCCGTACCGGTCGAGCAGTGGCCCTCCAGCAACATCACCCTCATCGGCGACGCCATCCACACCATGACACCGGGCCGCGGCGTCGGCGCCAACACCGCCCTGCGCGACGCCCTCCTGCTCTGCCGCAACCTGACCGCCGTACGCGACGGCCGGATGCCCCTGGTCCCCGCGGTCCGCGACTACGAGACCCAGATGATCGACTACGGCTTCGACGCGGTCCGCAAGTCGCTGGCCCAGATGAGCGGCAACGCCCTGATCCACAAGCCCGTCATCGGCCGCGCCGCCCTGGCCGCAACGCGCACCGGCATGCGCATCATCAACCACCTGCCGCCACTCAAACGCAAGATGGCCGCTTCCCAGCAGACTTATCGGGGGCGGGATCGGGGGTAGGGGGCGGGGCTGTCGGCCGGTGGGGCGGGCGAGACGGACCACCAGGCACATCCACGAGATCGGCAGGCACGTTCACAAGCTCCCGAGGCGCCTCTCCGAGAGCCGAAAAAACTCGGTCGGCGATGTCGAGAACCCGGTACTGGCTCCGTCCCCGTAGTGAACGCGACCACAATGGGCCGCACCAGTAACTAGGAGACCCACGATGGCCAAGTACCTGTTGCTCAAGCACTACCGCGGCGCGCCGGCTCCGGTGAACAACGTGCCCATGGACCAGTGGTCGCCGGAGGAGATCTCGGCCCACGTGCAGTACATGCAGGACTTCGCGGCCCGGCTGGAGAAGACCGGTGAGTTCGTGGACGCTCAGGCGCTCGCCTCCGAGGGGGCGTGGGTCCGGTACGACGGCGAGGGCCGCCCGCCGGTCACCGACGGACCGTTCGCCGAGACCAAGGACCTGATCGCCGGCTGGATGGTGATCGACGTCGACAGCTACGAGCGCGCCGTCGAGCTGGCCGGGGAACTGTCGGCCGCCCCCGGCGCGGGCGGCGAGCCGATCCACGAGTGGCTGGAGGTCCGCCCGTTCCTGGCCGAGCCGCCCACCATCACGGAGTGACCTCACCGATGGACGAGGCCCTGCTCCGCAGCCTCACGCCGAGTGTGATCGCCGTCCTCGTCCGCCGCGGAGCCGACTTCGCGGCGGCCGAGGACGCCGTACAGGACGCCTTGGTCGAGGCGGTCCGCGTCTGGCCGGCCGGCCTGCCGAGGGAGCCGAAGGGCTGGCTGGTCACCGTGGCCTGGCGCCGCTTCCTCGACGCGACCCGCGCGGACGCCGCCCGGCGCCGGCGCGAGGACCTCGCCGACGAGGAACCGGCGCCCGGGCCCGCGCCCGCGGTGGACGACACGCTCCAGCTCTACTTCCTGTGCGCCCACCCGTCGCTGACCCCGTCGTCCGCGGTCGCGCTCACGCTGCGCGCCGTGGGCGGGCTGACCACCCGGCAGATCGCCCGGGCGTACCTGGTGCCCGAGGCGACGATGGCGCAGCGGATCAGCCGGGCCAAGCGCACCGTCTCCCGCGTCCGCTTCGACCGGCCCGGCGACGTCGCCACCGTGCTGCGCGTCCTCTACCTGGTCTTCAACGAGGGCTACTCCGGCGATGTCGACCTCGCCGCCGAGGCGATCCGGCTCACCCGGCAGCTCGCGGCCGCGATCGATCACCCCGAGATGGCGGGACTGCTCGCGCTCATGCTGCTCCACCACGCCCGGCGCGCCGCCCGTACCGCGCCCGACGGCAGCCTGGTGCCACTGGCCGAGCAGGACCGCGGCCGGTGGGACACCGCGTCGATCGCCGAGGGCGTCGGAATCCTCCAGGCGGCCCTCGCCCGCGACCGGCTGGGCGAGTTCCAGGCCCAGGCCGCCGTCGCGGCACTCCACGCCGACGCGCCCACCGCCGAGGAGACCGACTGGGTGCAGATCGTCGAGTGGTACGACGAACTCGCGCGCCTGACCGACAGCCCGGTCGTCCGGCTCAACCGCGCGGTGGCCATCGGCGAGGCCGACGGCCCGCGCGCGGGCCTCACGGCGCTCGCGAAGCTGGACGACTCCCTGCCCCGCCACACCGCGGTGGCGGCGTACCTCCACGAGCGCGACGGCGACCTGACGACAGCGGCACGCCTGTATGCCGAGGCGGCCGAGAAGGCCCCCAACCTGGCCGAACGCGCCCACCTGACACGCCAGGCGGCCCGCCTCAACGCCCGGAGGTGCCGTTGAGGGGGCGCGCTTGCCTGCGTGCGTCTGCGTCAGGCGGGGCTCAGGACGCGAAGACCACGCTGGCCAGGAGCACGTGGACGGCGGTGCCGCCGAGGATGCTCAGCAGCGCGTTGCGGCGCCACAGATGCAGGCCGACGGTGACGGCCAGCGCGATCAGCGGAGCCAGGCTGCGTGCGTGGGAGAGGGAGACGTCGCGGAGGTTGTACGCGAGGAGGATCACCATGACGCCGGCGGGCATGCGGGTGGCCAGGTACCGGACGGTCTCGCTGGCACGCAGGGGCGTGAGGACGGCGAAGGGCAGGGCGCGCAGGGCCCAGGTGACGGCTGCGGCGACGAGGATCGCGGCGATGGCGTAGCGCGTGTCAGGCATGGTGCGGCTTCTTGATGGTGGTGAAGTGGCGGGCCAGGAGGGCGGCGGCGAACAGGGCGAAGGCGGCCAGGAGCATCTCGCCGGGGAAGAGGAGCCGGGCGGCCAGGGCGCTGAGGAGGGCGAGCACCGGGGTGGGCAGGTCGCCGCGCAGGTCCCGGACGGCGTCGACGGCGAGGACGGCGAACAGGGCGGTGAGGGCGAAGTCCAGGCCGGTGACGCTCTCCGGGATGAGGGAGCCGAGCAGGGCACCGGCGGTCGCGCTGCCGACCCAGTACAGGTGCAGGAACAACTGCAGGCACAGGATGCGCCGGCTTGGCCAGGAGCGCGCCTCCTCGCCCGTGGCCAGCGCGAACGCCTCGTCGCACAGGGCGAAGGTGCTGTACGTCTTGCCGAGCCGGCCGGTTATGCGGTGCAGGGGGAAGGACAGCGCGTAGAAGACGTGCCGGACGTTCACCATGAACGCGGACACCCCGATCATCGCCAGCGGGGCCGCGGCGGTGACCAGGCCGATGAGCAGGAACTCGAACGATCCGCCGAAGGCGAGCAGCGCGGACAGCCCCGCCCACCACCACTCCAGGCCCGACTGGTTCACGAGGGCTCCGAAGGCGAGCCCGACCGTGACGAAGCCCAGGCCGGCGCCGGCGGAGTCCTTGAAGGCCGCAAGCGCCTGGGACGGTGTCGGGGACGGATGGGCGGGTGCGGGCCGAGCTCGGCCCCCGGTAACGGCAGGGCTGGTTTCCATGGCGAAATTTTAGAAAGATCGTCGCCTTATATGGTTACCGGTTGTCGCTCTATGCTGAGGGTGTGAGCAATGAAGTGAGCCTCGACGCGGTCGATCGCGACATTCTGTTTCATCTGAGCCGGGACGGGCGGCTGACCAACGTCGAGCTGGCCAAGCGGGTCGGCCTGACTCCGCCGCCCTGCCTGCGCCGGGTCAAACGGTTGGAAGAGGCCGGCGTCATCACCGGCTACCGCGCCGTCATCGACCCCGGGGCGGTGGGCCGCGGGCTGGAGGTCCTCGTCGCCGTCGAGATCTACGCCCAGGACCGCCGGAGCTTCGAGGAGTTCGAGAACACCGTGGCCTCCTACGAGGAGGTCATCGAGTTCCGCCGGATGTACGGGCGCCCCGACTACTTCCTGCGCGTCGCCGTCGCCGACCACGCCGCGTACGAAGCCTTCCTCACCGGCAGACTCAGCTGCCTGCCCGCCGTACTGCGCCTGGAATCGCACATGACCATGAAGGAGATCAAGACCGGGCCGTAAGGGCCTGCGTCCGGACCGCGACAGCCCAGCCGGTGCCGTGCGCCGTACGTCTTCGTCGGACGTGCCGACGGCCCCCGGCCCACCCCACCGCGGACGAAGCGGCCCGCGCCCTGAGGGACATCGACGGCGCCGGAACTGGGTTCAGGGGCTTCCTTGAGTCGCGCGGGCACGTCGCGGTGCGCAAGGGGTACGTCGGCAAGCGCCCCCCGCACCTGGGCGAACCTCGGCGACGGGGCTCAGGCCGCGCCGTCCGGCAGGCGGCTGTCCGAAGAGGTCCTCGTGTCGTCCTGTGCGGTGCCGGGACCGTCGAGGAAGCGGAGCAGTACGGCGGCCTCCGCGCGCAGCCGCGCGGCGCGGTCGGCATGCGCGGGGTCGGTCAACTGCGCGGCAGCCTCCAGCCGTTCGCCGGCCTCGGCGCGCACCACCGCCACCACGCCGCGCTCGCTCAGCTCGCACCGCGCCGCTTCGGTCGCCCCGGCACCGACCGGCGCGTGCTCAAGGGCCACACCACGGAGCGCGGCTTCGTCCACGGGCGCCGCCTCGGCGTTGTCCAGCGCGGCCAGTGTTGCGCGCAGGGCACTCACCGCGGCCTTGTCGCGGGCGCGCATCGCTTCCGGCAGGGCTTGACGCATACGAAGACGTACAGACATGCCGGTGACCTTATGAGCCGTGCCCCTGGTTCCACAACGCGTTATATGTGCAGGACAGGCTTGCCGCCTGATCTGCGGCGCTGGGGGAGGTGCGGAGATGGACACAGGACCTGGCGCGTTCGTGTCGTTTTCCGGCTCACCCCGCCCCCGCGCCGCGTTTCGCGTGCTGTCTCCGGAGCCGTACGGCCGGAAGATGGAGAGCCGGACGGCTGCGTGGGCAGCTGCTCGGCCGACTGCGCCGGCCCGGACCCCGCTTGCGCGGCCAGGGCGGTGGAGGCCGGCCGTCCAAGTCGGTCCGGTCTTCGCCGTTCTCTGCGTTCGGCCCGTCGTCGGGCGGTCATGTGCCGCGCAGCGTGTGCAGCGGTGAGCATCCGTAGGCGCTGCGGTAGCGGGCGGCGAAGCGGCCTTGGTGGGCGAATCCCCAGCGGTACGCGATCGCGGCGACGGTGGCCCCGCTGGACGGTTCGGCCTTGACCAAGTCCTCGTGCGCATGCGCCAGTCGGACCCGGCGCAGATAGCCGGTGGGGGTGGTACCCAGATGACGGCGGAAGGCATGTTGCAGCGCGCGCGGGCTGACGCATGCCGCAGCGGCGATCTCCGTCAGGCCGATATCGGCGTCCGGCCGCCCTTCGATGAAGGCCACCGCACGGCGCACCGCCGTCGGCGCCGCGCACAGCTCGGTGGGGCCCTCAGCGGCGCGGCCGTAGGTCAGCGTGTTCGGGAAGGCGGCCAGTGTGGCCGCGGCCAGGAGGCGGGCCGCACTGCCGACGAGCAGCGGCTCGTCCGCGGCTTCGGGGCGGACCAGGAGGTCGTCGGCGATGAAGGCCATCGTGCGCTTCCACTGGGCGGCCAACGCGGCGTTGGCGGGCCGTAAGCCGGTGAAACGCAGCGGCCTGGCGGCCGAACCGGGCGCCGGTACGGCGGTCGCGGTCAGCAGCTCGGGCGCGATCGGTACGGCCCGTAGTTGGACGTTGTACAGGTGTCCGCTGTACGGCTCGTCGGGCTGGGAGGCCAGCAGCAGATCCCCGGGGCCGAAGTGCTCGCTGTCCGCGCCGACGGTGTGCTCCACGAAGCCCCCGGCACCCTTCACCTCGGTGATGACCAGAGGTCTGCGGGGGCCGGTGCGGTAGCTGACATCCGCCGACAGCTGTAAGTCGTCCACGGCGAAGGTGCCCGCGTCACACCGCCGGTGCCTGATCCGACCGTCCGGACTGAACGCGTTGACCCGCAGCTGAGCTCCGTAAGCGGCCAGGAAGTAGGTACGGCACATCTCCGGATCGGTGGTGGAGAACTCGACCGGACGGAACACTGACGGATTCGCGTAGTTCGTCACCACGATGAACCCCCTTGCCAGGCACGAAGAAACGCCCTTGGGGCGCGGCCTACGCTGCCACCGTAGCCGTCCGCGTGTCTCTGCTGACAGCGCTCTCCTGACCGTGTCGGGCCTGGTCTTCGCGGAGCGGTCAGGACGCGCTCCCGGCCGGTGGCGTGGGCCCGGGCAGGCCGTGGTGGGTCAGGCGGTGCACTTGCAGGGCGAGTTGGAGTTCAAGCGCTCTGGCGGGGGTGTTCCAGTCGGTGCCGAGGAGTTGCGCAATCCGGTCCAGACGCTGGACCACAGTGTTGACGTGCACGTGAAGAGCATCTTTCGCTTTGGACAGGCTGGCGCCGTGGGCGTAGTAGGCGCAGAGGGTGCGGACGAGTTCGGTGCCGCGCTGCGCGTCATAGGCGAGTACGGGTCCCAGAACGCGTTGTACGAAGCCGTTGAAGTCCGCCCGGTCGCCGAGCAGCACGCCGAGGAAGCCCAGCCCGGTGGGGTCGGCGCCTTCCCCGGTGCGGCCGAGGGCATGCAGGGCGTTGAGGCAGCGGGTGGCTTCGGTGTACGTGGCCGGGATCCGGTCGGGGCCGGCCACCGGCCCTGCGGCTCCCACGGTGACGGGTGATCCGACGGCGTGCCCGAGGTCCTTGGCCAGTCCGGCGGCGAGGGGACCGGCGTCGGACGAGGGAACGAGGAGGGCGACATGGCCGTCGCGCACGGCCGCGAGCCCGCCCAGAGCGCGGGCGCGGCGTACGGCTTCGGTGATCAGGCCGGAGCGCAGCTCGGCACCGCTGTCCAAGGTGAGGACGGCGTGCGGCCGGGCGAGGTTGATGCCGAGCTTGCGGGCGCGGATGGACAGGCTCGCGGTGTCGCTGCGCCCGTTGGGGCGGCCGGCGGTGAGGAGGTCGTCGAGGAGTTCGCCGCGGACCCGGTCCTCGGCCTCCGCCACGGTGCGGTGCAGGAGCAGCAGGAGGGCGGCGACGAGGGCGGTGCGTTCGAACAGGCGCCGGTCGGCGTCGGTCAGGTCGGCGCGTGCGGTCAGGGTGATGCTGCCGAGGACTTCGGAGCCGGCCAGGACGGCGCACACCCAGGTGCCGTCCACCGGGACGGCCCGGCCGCCGGCGCGGGAGGCGGCGATGCCGTGCGGGGACGGGACGAGGGGGGCGGTGCCGACGCGGGCCATCTCGGTGCCGTCGGCGTCGTGGACGGCGAGACCCCCGTCGAGGAGCGCCGCGATCTCGCGGGCGAGGGCCTCGACGCTGCCGCCGCGCAGTACCAGGTCGGTGAGCCGGTCGTGGGCGTCGGCGGCGCGGCGCAGCGCGGTGCTGTGGGCACGGGCGGTCTGGTTGGCCGTGTTGAGGTCGACGAGGGCGGAACGGGTCTCCTCCAGCAGGCGGGCGCTGTCGATGGCGACGGCGGCGTGGTCGGCGAAGGAGCTGAGCAGGGCGATGGCGTCCGGCGGGAAGTCCCGGGGCGTGCGGTCGGCGGCGAAGAGCACGCCGATGACGCGTTTCCCGACGCGCAGGGGGACCCCGAGGATGCCGCGCAGTCCTTCCTCCAGCACTGCTTCGTCGATGGGACCGGTGTGTTTGAAGCGGTGATCGGTGCGGTAGTCGGCGCTGGCGTACGGGCGGGCGGTCTGGGCGACGAGTCCGCCGAGGCCCTCGCCCATGCCGAGGCGCAGCTGCTGGAAGCGGGCGGAGACCGAGCCGTCGGTGACCCGCATGAAGGTGTCCTCGGCGACGGGGTCGTTGAGGGTCAGGTAGGTGACGTCGGTGCCGAGCAGGGTCCTGGCCCGGTGGACGATGGCGTGCAGGACCGCGTCCAGGTCGCGCAGGGCCGCCAGGTCGCCGGCGGTGTCGAACAGGGCGGCCAGTTCGGCCTCGCGCCTGCGGTGCTGGTCGAGGGTGCGGCGGATCTCCAGCGCGGTCCGCGTGGCTTCTTCGAGGACGGACCGGTCCGCGGGGGAGAGCTGCGCGGCGGATACCTCCGCCGGCGGGCGGGTGAACCTCTCGGCGGGCGCGCCGGAGGCGAGCAGGGTGAGCAGCTGTCCGAGCGCCACCATTCCGCCGTGTGCCGAGGTGCCGTGCGTGCGGTCTTTCATGGCGGCCATGATGGCTCCTTCCGTACGGGTGCGGCCGGGCCGGGACGCGTCGCCGTCCGCCCTACCGAGGCGTCCCGGCGGGCCGGAACAGACCGGTTCACGCCCGGTCGGTGCCGGCGACCGGGGACGTCACGTGCCGTGTCCCCGCCGCGGAGCCGGTGGCCAGCGGCCGGGTGAGGTCCCGGCCGGCGGTCTCCCGGGCGAGGGCGACGGTGATGGTGCTGACCACCGCGGCCAGGCAGAGGTAGAGCGCGACGGGGACGGCGGAGCCGTACTCCTTGAGGAGTTGCACCGCGATGATCGGTGCCAGCGCGCCGGCGACGATGGAGGCGAGCTGGGAGCCCACCGAGGCACCGGAGTACCGGACCTTGGTGTCGAACAGCTCGGAGATGAAAGCGGCCTGCGGCCCGTACATGGCTCCGTGCAGCAGCAGCCCGGCCGTCACGGACAGCGTGATCATGGGGAACGACCGGGAGTCGAGCAGGGCGAAGAAGGCGAACGCCCACAGCGCCATCCCGGCCGAGCCGAACAGGGTGACCGGTTTGCGCCCGACGCGGTCGGAGAGCGCGCCCCACAGCGGGATGGTGACGAAGTGGACGGCCGAGGCGATCAGGACGGCGTTCAGCGCGGTGCTCTTGGGCAGGTGCAGATGGGTGGTGACGTAGACCAGGAGGAAGGAGGTGAGGACGTAGTACGAGATGTTCTCGCCGAACCGGGTGCCGACGGCGGTGAGGACCTCCTTCCAGCTACGGCGGAACACCTCGACCACCGGGGGCTTCTCCTTGACGCCGCGGACGGCCTCGGCCCGCGCTGCGGCCTGGGCGGCCAGGAAGACGGGGGACTCCGAGACGGACACGCGGATCCACAGGCCGATCACGACCAGCACGCCGGAGAGCAGGAACGGGACGCGCCAGCCCCAGGCGAGGAAGGCCGCGTCCGACTGGACGGCGGCGAGCAGGGCGAGGACACCGGTGGCCAGGAGGTTGCCGCCCGGAGCACCCGCCTGGGGCCACGCGGCCCAGAAGCCGCGCCGCGCGTCGCCGCCGTGCTCGGAGACGATGAGCACGGCCCCGCCCCATTCGCCGCCCAGCGCGAAGCCCTGGACGAGGCGGAGCACGGTCAGCAGCACCGGCGCGCCCACGCCGAGCGTGTCGTAGGTGGGCAGCAGGCCCATGGCGAAGGTCGCCGTGCCCATCATGAGCAGGCTGATCACCAGCAGTTTCTTCCGGCCGAGCCGGTCGCCGAAGTGGCCGAACACCACGCCGCCCAGGGGCCTGGCGGCGAAGCCGATCGCGTAGGTGACGAAGGCGAGCAGCGTTCCCACGAGCGGGTCGCCGGTGGGGAAGAACAGGGTGTTGAACACCAGCGCGGCGGCTGAGCCGTAGAGGAAGAAGTCGTACCACTCGATGGTGGTGCCGATCAGGCTCGCGCCGACGATACGGGCGATCCCGCCGGAGCCGCCGGTGGCGGCGGGCCCGGTGGCCGGGGTGTCGGTCATGTGTCACCAGTTTTCGTGGACGGGACGGGGAGAAGTGCACCGGGTTCCCGGGCGGCGGGGGTCAGTTCGCTCCCCAGCCGCCGTCCAGGGGCAGGGAGGCTCCGGTGATGGAGCGGCTGTGCGGTCCGCACAGCCACAGGGCCGCGGCGGCGACCTCCTCGGCCTCCAGGAGCCGTTTGACCGGGACGCGGGCGAGCAGGACCCCGGAGAGGACGTCGCCGGCGCTGATGCCGTGGGCTGCGGCCTGGTCGCGGATCTGCTCCTCGACCAGGGGGGTGCGGACGTAGCCGGGGCTGAGGCAGTTGCTGGTCACGCCGTGTCCGGCGCCCTCGATGGCGGTGACCTTGCTCAAGCCCTCCAGGGCGTGCTTGGCTGCGACGTAGGCCGACTTGTACGCGCTGGCCCGCAGCCCGTGGACGCTGGAGATGTTGACCACGCGGCCCCATCCGGTGGCGTACATGTACGGCAGCACGCGGCGGATCAGCAGGAACGGGGCGGTGACCATCACCTGCTGGATGCGGGTGAAGCGCTCCGGGGGGAACTCGGTGATCGGCGCGACGTGCTGGAGCCCGGCATTGTTGACGAGGATGTCGATCCGGGCGGGCAGTGTGCCGATCACGGCCGGGTCGGCCAGGTCGGCGGTGTGCGCCCGGCCCCCGATCGCCCCGGCGACCGCCTCGGCCTTTTCGGGACTCAGGTCGACCACGTGGACTTCGGCGCCCGCCTGGGCCAGGGCGGTGGCGCACGCCTGGCCGATGCCGCTGCCGCCGCCGGTCACCAGTGCGGTACGGCCGGACAGGTCCACACCGTACGGGGCGGACGCCATCGCCCTGGGCGGGGAAGGAAACTCGCTCGTCATGGCCGGGAACAGTAGGGTCGCCGCCCCGCCTCTCCTATGGACGCAACCACCACAACGGGCCGTTGAACAGTGGTGGGCTCCGCCATAGGCGTGCCGGAGGAGGAAGGACCGTTCGCCCGGTGGCACGCCGGTCGGGCCCGTGGGCCGTTTCCGCCGGGCCGCAGCCCGTCATCGCCCCAGCGGGCAGCTGGTCAGGAGGGTGACCGGGCCGGCCGTGGGCGGGCGGGGGATGGTGCGGCCGGCCGGCGGACGGTGGCCGTGGGCGAGCCACTCCTCCAGGGCGGCGAAGGCCGAGCGGCGGCAGGGGACGAGCGGCCGTAGCCGACCGGGGAAGGCGTCCACCAGGGCGTCGGTGTGGGTTCCGCCCTCGACGCGGTAGTAGCGGTCCAGGCCGCCGCGGCCCGTCGCGCGCACCAGGCGGGCGTAGACGTCGGAGTTCCGGCTGATGGGCAGCAGTACGTCCAGGGTGCCCTGCACGGTGATCAGCGGCCTGGCGATGCGGCCGGTCAGGGCGATCCGCTCCCCGGCACGGCGGACGTCGGCGGGGCGGGAGGCGTAGGAGTGGTCCGCGTCGCAGGCCGGGGTTCCTGACGTGCAGTACGGCGTGCCCGCCTCCGCGGGGCCGTCGAAGACAGGGTCGATCTCCTCGCGGTAGATGCGCTGGGTGAGGTCCCAGTACGCCTGGTGGTGGGGCCACAGGAATTCCGACCCGGCCGGGAAGCCCGCGCGGTGCAGTGCCGTCCGGGCCCGGCGGGCACCCGGGCCACCAGCGCGTAGGCCGGGTAGTGGCGCGGCGCGGGCGGCAGGAACGTGAGCAGGTTCGGCCCGACGGCACGCCACAGCGTGCCTTCCCAGCCCACCCCGCCGTCGTACAGCTCCGGGTGGTTCTCCAGCTGCCAACGTACGAGGTAGCCGCCGTTGGACATCCCGCTCGCCAGCGTGCGGACGGGCGGGCGGAGGTAGCGCTGGGCGACCACGGCGCGGGCCGCGCAGGTGAGCTGGGTCAGGCGCGTGTTCCACCCGGCGATGGCCCGGTCGTTGGCGTACTGCTCACGGTTGCCGGGCGTACCGCCACGACCAGGCCGCCGTTCCAGCGGTCGGGCAGTCGGATGACGAACTGGGCGTCGTGGTGCCGGCCGTGGTTGGAGTTGGTGGTGGAGTCGTCCGGGAAGTAGCCGTCGATCTGGATACCGGGCACGCCGCTGGGGACCGCTACGGAAGGCGCGGCCACAGCCGCCGTCGGCGCGAGAGCCAGAGCGGTGAGGGCAAGAGCGGTGAGCGACAGAGGGGTGAGGGCCAGAGCGGACAGGGTGGTGCGCCGTCGCGGGCGCGTGGTCACAGCGCGGTGCGGGACCATGCGTACCTCCGGGGTGGGGGCGGTAACGGAGCGGAGGGTAGGCGGCTCGGGTACCGGACCGACATGGGTGTCTTCGCCACGGCGACGGTCTGCGCGCAGGCGTTTGCCACCATGCCGGATCACTGGATCAGCAACGGCCCCGCAGGCTGCGTACCCGCGGCTCGCGGAGCACCCCCGGCGCGATCACCCATGGCGGAGTGCCTCGAAGTGTGGCTGGGGCCCATGGTGAGCGGGGCCGGCCGTTCCTAGGGTCGGTGCCGAGTTGATCGAGCAGGCAGTCGGCTGCCCGGGCACCGGTCGGCCGGCGCCCGTTGCGAAGGGAACTCCCGGCCGCCCGCCCGATGGTCAGGGCCGACGCCTCCGGTGGAGAGGGAACGTATGGGTCTGGACAAGACGGTCGCGGACACGGCCGAGGCGGTGGCGGACATCCCTGACGGGGCGTCACTGGCCGTCGGCGGCTTCGGGCTGTGCGGCATACCGAGCGCACTGATCGGCGCGCTCCTGCGCCGGGACGTCGCCGGGCTGCGGATCGTGTCCAACAACTGCGGCGTGGACGACCGGGGACTGGGGCTGCTCCTGCGGGCGGGCCGTATCGCCCGGATGACCAGCTCGTACGTGGGGGAGAACCAGGAGTTCGCGCGGCGGTACCTCGGCGGGGAACTGGAGGTGGAGCTGGTGCCGCAGGGCACCCTCGCCGAACGGCTGCGCGCCGGCGGCACGGGCATCCCCGCCTTCTACACCCCGGCCGGGACCGGGACCCGGGTCGGCGACGGCGGGCTGCCCTGGCGGTACGGGCCGGACGGGAGCGTCGCGCTGGCCTCCCCGCCCAAGGAGAGCCGGGTGTTCGGGGGCCGTGAGTACCTGCTGGAGGAGGGCATCACCACCGACTTCGCGCTGGTACGGGCGGCCGTCGGCGACCGCTACGGCAACCTGGTCTTCCGTTCCTCCGCCCGGAACTTCAACCCGCCGGCGGCGATGGCCGGCCGTGTCACGGTGGCGGAGGTCGAGCACCTGGCCGAGCCCGGCGAGCTGGATCCGGACGAGGTACACCTGCCCGGCGTGTTCGTCCAGCGTGTGGTCCGGGTGCCACCCGATGATCCCGCGGCCGAGCGGCGCGTCGAACGCCGCACGGTGCGTACCGAGCACGAGGGCGGTGCCTGACATGGCCCGCACTCGCGCGCAGATGGCCGCCCGGGCCGCCCGGGAACTGGCCGACGGCACCTACGTCAACCTCGGCATCGGCCTGCCCACCCTCATCCCAGGCCACCTGCCGCCCGGCGTCGAGGTGGTCCTCCAGTCGGAGAACGGCATCCTCGGTGTGGGTCCCTACCCGAGCGAGGACGAGGTCGACAGCGACCTGATCAACGCGGGCAAGGAGACGGTGACGGCGCTGCCGGGCGCCTCGTTCTTCGACTCCGCGCTGTCCTTCGGCATGATCCGTGGCGGTCACATCGACGCCGCCGTGCTCGGTGCGATGCAGGTGTCCGCGTCCGGTGACCTCGCCAACTGGGTGGTCCCCGGCAAGATGGTCAAGGGCATGGGCGGTGCCATGGACCTGGTGCACGGCGCCCGGCGGGTCATCGTCCTCATGGAGCACACCGCCAAGGACGGCAGCCCCAAGCTCGTGGCGGAATGCACCCTGCCGCTCACCGGCCGCGGCGCGGTCCACCGCGTCATCACCGATCTGGCTGTCCTCGACATCACGCCCGAGGGCTTCCGCTTGGCGGAACTGGCGCCCGGTGTGACGGTCGAAGAGGTCCGGGCCGCCACGGCAGCCGAACTGACCGTGCCCGACCGGCTCACGGCGCCGCTTCCCGGGTGAACCGGCCGTGTGTCGCGGCCGATCCGGCCACTGGCCTATTAGCAGGTATCGCGCCGTGGGCGCAACCCTTCCGGGTGCCCCCGGCGCCGGCCGCACTGTGGTGCCCGTTGCCATGTTCCGGTCACCTTGTCGTCTCCTACGGTTCCGGACACCCGGGCCACTGCCGCTGCACGTACGGCAACGGGACCAGGAGCAACGCACGTCGTCAAGGGAGCCGCCATGCCGTCACATCCGATCCACACGAACCCTCCGGCGCCGCGGAGCGGACCGCCGTCCCGCGCCGCCCGTCCGGCGCTGCCCGCGAGCCGCGGCCGCCGCATAAGGGTGTCCTCCCGCCTGCTCGCCGTGGCCGCCCTCCTCGTCGGTGGCCTGCTGGCCGCACCTGCACCGGCCGCCCAGGCCGCCGTCGGCCTGACCCGGGTGAGCAACTTCGGTGCGAACCCGGGCCAGTTGAACATGTACCTCTACCGGCCCTCGGGACTGGCCGCGAACGCGCCCGTGGTCGTCGCGCTGCACGGCTGCACACAGAACGCCCAGACCTACGCCGACCATTCGGGCCTGGTGGAGACCGCCGACCGCGACGGCTTCCTGCTCGTGTTCGCGGAGACCACGTCCACGAACAACCTGAACAAGTGCTTCAACTGGTTCCAGAGCACGGACAACCGGCGGGGCCGGGGCGAGGCCGCCTCGATCCGGCAGATGGCCGCCCACGCGGTCTCCGCGTACGGTGCCGACCCGCGGCGGGTCTACGTCACCGGCCTGTCCGCCGGAGGCGCCATGGCCTCGGTGATGCTCGCCGCCTACCCCGACGCCTTCGCGGCCGGCGCCGTCATCGCCGGGCTGCCGTACGACTGCACCAAGGACACCGGCCCGTTCACCTGCATGAACCCCGGCGTCGACCGCAGCCCCGCGCAGTGGGCCCAGCGCGTGCGCGACGCGTACCCCTCCTACACCGGGCCCCGGCCCCGCGTGGCGATCTGGCACGGTGACAAGGACACCACCGTCGTCCCCCGCAACGCCGGCGAGCTGCGGGACCAGTGGACCGCGGTGCACGGTCTCTCGCAGACCCCCACCCGCACCTCCACCATCGGCCCCGACGGCACCCGGCACGAGGAGTACGCCACCGCGGACGGAACGGTCGCCGTCGAGGTCAACCGGGTCCCCGCCATCGGCCACGGCACACCGGTGGACCCCGGCAACGGCCCCGAGCAGTGCGGCAGCACCGGCGCCCCGT
This sequence comes from Streptomyces sp. NPDC018019, assembly GCF_044327805.1. Classification (NCBI taxonomy): domain Bacteria; kingdom Bacillati; phylum Actinomycetota; class Actinomycetes; order Kitasatosporales; family Streptomycetaceae; genus Streptomyces; species Streptomyces sp. NPDC018019. The sequence goes on from NZ_JBIRGD010000022.1 coordinate 165,806, forward strand.
ACTTCCACGACTCCATCTGCTCCAGCCACTGGATCGCCGCGTTCTTCGGACTGCGCTGAGCCGGTGACAGCGGAGCCCGGCCCGGCGCCGACGCGGCCGGCGCTCTTGCCGGACGACGGGCCGGCCGGCGCGTTCTTCTCAGGGGGCGGCGCACCGGTGCCGTGGTGCTTCCGGGCATGCCTCAGGCCGCCCGCCGCTTCCGCACGGCGGACAGGGTGCGGCGCTCGACTTCGTCCGTACCACCCCAGATGCCGTGGTTCTGGCCCGTCTCCAGTGCCCAGTCCAGGCACTCCGCGGTGACCGGGCACTGCCGGCACACCGCTTTGGCGTCCGCCTGTTGCTGGGCGGCGGGGCCCGTCACTCCTACGGGGAAGAAGAGTTCCGGGTCCTCCTCAAGGCACGCCGCTCGTTCCCACCACTCCATGTCTGCCTTCCCTCGCCGTGATCGCCAGGAGATCGTTGTCGGTAGCCACAGGCTCCACGAGGGTGCGCGCCGGGCCGTGCCCGCGCGGGGACGGCATGCCGGCCGGCCCGGCGCCGGAGGGGCGGCGGGCTCATGCGGCCGGCTGGTGTGGCGCCCTGTTGTCTGAGACCGCACGTGGGAGCCTGGAGGTCCCGGGTTCCCTGGCGGACGGCGTTCAACCGTCCGATACGGATGGGAGTTCGCATACGGCGAGGGCGCGTTCGTGGAGACTGCCCAGCACCAGGCAACCGTCGTGTTCGCAGACGCTGGTGACCATGCGGTAGTCCGGGCTGCGGCGGCGCAGGTCGTGCACGATGCGGCCGGACGTGTCGAGGGCCAGGACGCCGGTGAGGGGGCCCGGCCGCGGCCGGACGTGCCGGGCCACGCTCCACGCGGCGTGGCGCACCGCCGGTTTCGCGCGGTGCAGGCGTTCCAGACCCGTGGAGCGGGCCCCGGCCAGCGCCACCCAGAACAGGCCGCCCGGGCCGCGCGACATGTTGTCGGGGTAGCCGGGCAGGTCGTCGGCGAGTACGTCATGCTGTCCGGTCCGCGGCCCGGCCAGCCACAGTCTGGTCAGTCGGCGGGAGCCGGTCTCCGCCACGATGACGAAGGATTCGTCCGGCGCCAGCGCGACACCGTTGGCGAACTGGAGTCCGTCCAGTACGACTTCCGGCCTGCCGCCGGGGCGCAGCCGGACCAGGTGACCGGTGCCGGAATGCTCCAGGATGTCGCCCAGCCAGTCCTCCAGCGGGTAGCGGCGGCTGGAGACGCTGAAGTAGACGGTGCCGTCGGCTGCCGCCGTGGCGTTGCTGCAGAAACGCAGCGGGGCGCCGTCGACGGTGTCGGCGAGCGTCCGCACCGTACCGTCGGACGGCTCGACGCGCAGCAGCCCCCGGCGCGCGTCGCACACCAGGACACCGCCGTCGGGCAGCGGCTCCAGCCCGAGCGGCCGGCCACCGGTACGGGCGACCACCTCGGCCCGCGGCGCGCCCGCCGTTCCCCCTGGTACACCGGCCGTTCCGCCGGGCGCGCCTGCTGTGTCCCCCGGGAAGAGGTCCAGGCGGAGCACCCGCCCGTCCTCCACTCCGGTCAGCACCCGCCCGGCCGAGTCCACCACCACGTCCTCGGGGCCCCTCCCGTCCAGCGGCACGGTCCGCAACGGCGGCATGGGGCGGGGGACCCGGTTCGTCTCCTGTGTGTTGGCCATGCCCCCCTGACTACCCGGGCGCGACGGCTCGTACCAGGGCCCGGCAGGCCGGACCGGCCACGCGACGGGCCGGACGGCCGGCCCCGTCCGCGACGCATTGCGGCGTGGGGTCCGGTGCCGCGGGCCGGCCGGTGTACCAGCCCCAGCGCGGCCGGCGAAGAGAAGGGCGGTGTACGGGATCAGCAGTCGCAGCAGCTGCAACCGTCGCAGCAGCAGCAATCACCGCAGCAGTCGCACGCGTCGCAGCAGTCACAGTCCCGGCAGCAGCCCTCGCGCTTCTTGCGCGACCACGGGCCCTCGTACTCCTCGGCGCAGCAGAGCTGACACGTGCAGCAGAGCCCGATGGCGACCGCGCAGCCGGCCAGGAAGCCGCGGGGCTTCTTCGGCGGGTGAGGGGTGAGATGGGGCATCCGGCCACCCCAGCCCCCTGAGTCGCCCGAACCACCCGAGCCGCCCCAGCCCCCGGAGCCACCCGAGCCGCCACCATGGCCCGCCCCCGCACCCCCGGGCGGCACGGGCCCGCCCGTCGCGTACGGATTCTGCGGGCCGTTCAGGTGCTGCGGCGCGTGGGCGTACGGGGCACCGGCCGGCAGCTGTCCGTACGGGGACGCCTGCTGACCGGGTTGGCCCGGCCCGTAACCGTTTCCGTACGGGTTCCCGGTCTGGCCCTCGTACGGCCCGGTCCCGTGTCCCTGGTGGGCGCAGGATGCCGTACCGAAAGCGCGGTCCACCGATCGCCGCAGTTCGTGCACCAGCAGGGTGTGCACCAGCTTGGAGTCGGCGAACTCCACGTCGCGCAGCGCGAGCCGGATGCCGTGCAGCGCGTCGTCGCACAGCCGGCGGGTCTGCGCCATGGAGGCGCCGGTGGCGGTGATCGGGTTCCAGGCGCCCTCGGCGGCATCCGCCGTACGGTCCTCCACCGCGTCGAGGAGGTGGGCCAGCCGCCCGAAGAGCCGGCCGGCCTCGGCCAGTGGCGCGGCGTTGCCGGGCCGGCCGGCCAGCACGGCGGTGTGCGCGAAGGCCGCCGCGGTGGCCGTCTCGGTCGGCTCGGTGATGACCGTCAACGGCGTGCCGGCGCCCGCCAGTTCCTCGATGCCCACCTGCCGGTCGACCGCGTCGACGAGGACGGCCGTGTCGAAACCGAGCGCGGCGCCGGTGCGCGCCCCGGCCCGGTCCCAGCCGGCGGCGACCTTGCGCGCGGCGGCGGCCACCGGGCGGCGGCGCAGCAGCCCGTTCCGGTCGGCGACGTGGTCCCGTATCTTCGCCGAGGCGAGCACCAGCGAGACCGACGCGGCGAGCCGCGCGCCCTCGCCCTTCGCCACCGAGGCGGTGCGCATACCGCGCAGCGGGCAGGGGCCCGCGGTCCGGCGCCGGTCCGCCACCCGGCCGGTCTGGGCGTCCACCAGGACGGAGACGATCAGTCCGTCGTAATTGGTGACCACCCGGGCGAACTGCCCGTGATCGGCGCGCAGGGCGAGGCACAGCCCGCACAGATGGGCCATCCACTCCGCCTTGAGTCCCTGGGACAGGCGGTGGGTACAGGGCCGGACGATTCCGAACACGTGAAAGAAACCCCCGTAAGACATCGATGACGATCGGTCGTGGCTGGAAATCGTATTACCCGGGCGGGATGGGCCGGTGGCGGTGGCGGTGGCGGTGCCGGGGTGGCGCGGGTGGCCACGGGGGTCCGCCGGATCGGCCGGCGGGCGTGCCGGGGCGGGCCGGACGGGGCAAGCACGAGGCACGACGACCGAAGCCGGAGGAACAGCCATGAGGGACGCCGTGACGGCGACGACCGGGCCGGCACCCGCGCGGGCCCGCCCGTCCACGCGCACCGCCCGCGACACCCGTACCCGTACCACGCCCCCCGCTCGGCCGGAGGGGCGATGAAGAGCCGCCGTGCCAGGCCGCGGGCCGGGCTGCCGGTGTCCGACAGCGAGCGGCTGCTGTTCGGCGGCGCCCTGCGCTACGACCTGTCCTTCACACGGCACGAGATGCCGCTGCTGCGGATGGGCCTGTGGGAGATGGCCCGGCAGTTTCCCGCCATGATGCGTGCGGTGGCCAGGGCCGCCTGGCGCGAGGACCGCGCCGCGCTGCTGGCACTGCTCGCCGCGGAGGTGGGCCAGGGTGTCCTGCGCGCCTTCACGCTGGTGGCCACCAACCAGGTGCTCGTAGCGCTGTTCGCGGCCGGGCCCACCCCCGAGCGGCTGCGCCAGGCGTTGCCCGCCCTGGCGGCCGTGGCCGCCGTCGCGATGCTCTCGTCGCTCCTGTCGGCGGTGTCCACCGCGGCCTCCGGGCAGCTGGAACCGAAGATCGAGCGGGTCTGTACGGCCCGCTACTACCGGGGCGTGATCCGTGTCGAACTCGCCGCCCTGGAGGACCAGCGGGTCCACCGGGCCCTGGACGCGGGCCGGTTCGGCACCGATTCGATCCGTATGATGCTCAGCTCCTCCATCCTCGTCCTCAACGCGCTGATCGGTCTGATGACCGCCGCCGGAGTGCTGCTCCTGCTGCACCCGCTGCTGGTCCTGATGCTGGTCCTGGTCGCCGCGCCCAACGGGTGGGGCGCCGTGCTCTCGGCCCGCCGCCAGTACGAGTCCCGGCACACCTGGATCGAGCACCGCCGCGCCATCTCCGTCATCACCCAGAAACTCACCGACCAGGCGTGCGCCGCCGAGATCCGGGTGCACGGCGCCGGGCGCCTGCTGGTGGACGCGTACGCGGACATGTCCCGGACGATGGAGCGGGAGCAGCAGCGGCTGGCCCGCGCCGAGGCCGCCACCCGGACCGTCGCCTCGGCGGGCTCCGGCCTGGCGGCGCTGGGCGCCTACGGCGTGCTGTGGCTGCTGCTGGTCGGCGGCGGCATGCCGCTGGCCGTGGCCGGTACCGCCGTGATCGCCGTACGGACTTCCAGCGCCGGCCTGATGTCGCTGGTCATGCAGTTCAACCGCCTCTACGAGGAGACGATGTACCTCAAGGACTGGGAGGACGCCTGCGGCCTCGCCGAACGGCACGCTATCCCCGGCGGCGGCACCGCGCTGACCGGGCCGCTGGAGGACGTCCGCCTGGAGAAGGTCACCTTCACCTACCCCGGCGCCACCTCGCCCGCCCTGGACCAGGTGGACATGACCATCCCGCGCGGCACGGTCGTGGCGCTGGTCGGTGCGAACGGCTCGGGCAAGTCCACGCTGGCCAAGCTGGTCGCCGGGCTGTACCTGCCCAGCGACGGCCGGCTGCTGTGGAACGGCACCGACACCCGCGACGCCGACCGCGAAACCGTCTTCGGACAAGTGGCGCTGCTGGCCCAGGACTTCCCGCACTGGCCCATGACGGCCCGCGCCAACATCCACATCGGCCGCAGCGACCAGCGGCTCGACCAGTGGCGTATCGAGCGGGCCGCGAACGGCGCGGACGCCACGGACGTGATCACCGCGCTGCCGCACGGCTGGGACAGCCTGGTCGTCAAGGGCTTCGAACGCGGCACCGAGCTATCCGGCGGGCAGTGGCAGCGCCTCGGCGGCGCCCGCGCCCGCTACCGCGACGCGGCGCTGCTGGTCGTGGACGAGCCGACGTCCGCGCTCGACCCCAGGGCCGAGATCGAGACGTTCCAGGCCCTGCGGGCCCTCACCGGCCAGGGCACCACCGTCCTGCTGATCACCCACCGGCTCGCCGCCACCGCGAGCGCCGACCTCATCTACGTCCTCGACGCCGGCCGCCTCATCGAACAGGGCAGCCACTCCGAACTCATGGCCCTCGACGACGGCCACTACCGCGCGCTGTACGAGATCCAGGCCGCACAGTACGAGACCGCCGCCTCCGACGGCTCGACGGCGCGCGGCTCCGCCAAAGGGGAAGGAGTTCCACTGGCTGCGGACTAGTAGTGCTTCGTTAGGTTCTGGTCTTGGTCAGTGGGCGGCCGCAGGTGGTGCAGGTTCCGGTCCAGCACCGCAGGAGGTCCTGTAGGGCGTCGAGGACCTGGTAGAGGGTGAGGCCGGTGTGTGGGCTTTTGGGTCCAGGCGCCGGAGGGTGAGGAAGGCCTGGGCGGCGGTGACCAGG
>NZ_JBIRGD010000023.1:0-159669 GCF_044327805.1 Streptomyces sp. NPDC018019
ACGCCCTGCAGGACCTCCTGCGGTGCTGGACCGGAACCTGCACCACCTGCGGCCGCCCACTGACCAAGACCAGAACCTAACGAAGCACTACTAGGTCGTATCTTTCGGATCAGCCAGGCGCTGCGGGCCCAGGATGATCCGAAAGACACCTAGGTGCCGTGATCATTCCACAGGGGCACCAGGAACCACAGCGGTACGGAGGGACGGAGCCCGGCCTGCCTAACGAGGTGTCCGGGGCGGCTGCGGCAGCGCCCGCAGCAGGACGGACACCACGACGGCCAGGGCCAGGCAGAAGCCCAGCGCGGCGGCCAGGGCAGGCCCGTAGGCGCTCGGGTCGTGGTGTGCGGCGCCGCCCAGCGTGCCGTAGAAGATCACGCCGACGGCGGCCACACCGACCGACCCGCCCACCTGCTGGCCGGTGGACAGGACGCCCGACGCCATGCCGATCTCCGCAGGCCGTACGCGCGCGAGCACGGCGTTGAGCAGGGGCGTGACCAGCACGCCGGTGCCCGCGCCGATCACCAGCAGCGGTACGACGAGGGACCAGGCGGTCAGCGCCGCACCGGCGCGGAGGACGACCGCGATGGCCGCCGCGTGCCCGAGGCCGAGGACGAGCGCACCGGCCTGCAACAGGCGCCGCCCGTGGCGGGCCAGGCGCCCGGCGACGAGGCTGCCGGCGAAGAACGCCGTCGCGAAGGGGAGGTAGAACAGGCCGGCGGCGAGGGTGCCCAGGCCGAGGCCGTCCTGCAGGGTGACGGACAGGACCAGGAAGAAGGAGTTGATCCCGAAGTACGTGAGGAGGACCAGCGTCATCCCGACGGCGAAGGCACGTTCCCGCAACAGCCGCAGCCGTACGAGCGGGGAGCCGCCGCGTGCCTCCACCCGGCGTTCCACGGCGGCGAAGGCGCCGAGGGCGAGGACGCCCAGGGCCAGGCTGAGCCACGTCCACCACGGCCAGCCGGCCTCCCGGCCTTCGACCAGCGGCACGACGAGGAGGAACAGCGCGGGCGTCAGCACGGCGGCGCCCGCCAGGTCGAGGCGGCGCGCCCCGGGGGCCCGCGACTCGGGGACCAGGACGGCCGCGAGCGCCAGCGTGAGCAGGCCGACGGGCACGTTCACCCAGAAGATCGGACGCCAGGAGGTGCCGAAGAGGTCGGCGGAGACGAGGACGCCGCCGAGCAGCTGCCCCGCGACGCCTGCCGTACCGATGACCGCGCCCAGCACCCCGAACGCCCGCGCCCGCCGCTCCGGCGGCAGCAGCACCTGGATCGTCGAGAAGACCTGCGGGGACATCACGGCGGCGCCGAGCCCCTGGACGAGCCGCGCGCCGATGAGCGCCCCGGCGCCGGGGGCGGCGGCACACGCCACCGAAGCGAGCGTGAAGAGCGCCATACCGGTCAGGAAGCACCGTTTGCGGCCGATGAGGTCGCCGAGGCGGGCACCGGTGATCAGAGCGACGGCGTAGGCGAGCTGGTAACCGGCGAGCACGAGCTGCACGTCCGCGTCCGAGGCGTGCAGGTCCTGCTGGATCGCCGGGGTCGCCACGAGCACGATGAAGGTGTCCAGTACGGCCACGAAGATGCCGATCAGCACGACGGACAGCGCACGCCACGGGGACGGCGGCCCACCCGGCGTCGCGTGCGGGCTTTCCACGGCGCGGGTGCTCGATGCCGTGGCGTGCGGGCCTTTCCCAGTGCGGGTGCTCGATGCCGTGGCGTGCGGGCCGTTCATGGTGCGGGTGCCGTCCGAGGAGTCGCGGACGCCGTCGCCGGAGTCGGCCGGATGCCTGGTGTACGTCATGCCCCGACCCTCGGCCGGGCCCGGGCGGCGATACAGAGGCAACTTATGCTGGTGGTCGCGGTACCCCCGTGCGCCTCCGGCTCCGCAGGAGACAGGAGAGTCCAGTGGGGCGTGCCCACGGAACACGCACGGGGAACGGGCAGGAGTCGGACCGGAATGAGCGGGCGCGATGCCGGGCGGAGCGGACAGGACGACGCCGCGCTGAGCGAAGGGCGCGATGCCGCGCCGGGCGGGGGAGCGGCCACGGACGGCCGGGAACGGCGCCGGGTCCTGGCCGCGTTCCTCCGCTCCCGCCGGGCCCGCATCGCCCCCGGCGACGCCGGCCTCCCGGCCGGTCCCCGCCGCCGTACGCCCGGACTGCGCCGCGAGGAGGTCGCGACGCTGTCGGGGGTCAGCGTCACCTGGTACACCTGGCTCGAACAGGCCAGGGACATCACCGTGAGCCGCCAGGTGCTGCACAGCCTGGCCCGGGTCCTGAACCTGTCCCCGGCCGAGACCCGCCACCTGTTCGCGCTGGCCGGACAGCCGCTGCCGGCCCCCGACGGGGTACGGACCGGCGGCCGGCCGTTGCAGCGGCTGGTGGACGCGCTCGACCCGCACCCGGCGTACGTGGTCGCGGCCAACTGGGACCTGCTGGCGTGGAACCGCGCCGAAGCGGGCCTCATCGGCGACCCGGACCACTGGGACACCCCCGAACGCAATCTGCTGCGCCTGGTGTTCACCGACGCCCGCATCCGTACGCTCCTGGCGGACTGGCCGGATCAGGCCCGTACGCTGCTGGAGCAGTACCGGGCCAACGCCGACCGGCACCCGGGCGACCCGGCGTTCACCCGTCTGACCGCCGACCTGCGCGCCCGCAGCGAGGAATTCCGCACCTGGTGGGACACCCACGACATCGCCGAGTTCCGTCCCACCCGCCGCGTCTTCGACCATCCCCGCCTGGGCCGCCTGACCTTCGACTACGTCAAACTGACACCGGTCGAGACCCCCGGGGTCACGCTGGTCTCGTGCCTGCCGTCGGACGACGGGACGGCGGCGAAACTGGGGCAGTTGAGCGATGACGGGACAGCGACGGCGCACTCCGGCCAGCGCGCCGCGCACACGTCCTGAGTCTCAAGGCAACGACACTCACTGATTCCCCGCGGTCCGGGAGAACCCGCTCCGTTGGCCACCGGGAAACCCGTCCCGGGGGCTACGAGCACGGAGCCCGCCCCGTCCGTACCTCCGTCAAGACGTCGTACGCCGTACGCACTCCGCGACGACCGACCGCAGGTCCCCCGCCCGGTGCAGCACCTCCCGCTGGACGTGCGCCCCGTTGCCGCGTCCCATGAGGGTGTCGAGGCCCTCCTTGGCGAGTCCCAGGTCGCCGATGTCCTCCAGCGCCTCGCTGATGTGGTCGAGCAGGGCGCGGACCACGGCCTCGGCGGGCGCCGGCGTCCAGGTGAGCGGATGCACGAGCCGGCCGGACAGCCCCGACCGGCCGGCCCGCCAGCACGCCAGCCGCAGCAGGCCGATCCCGGCGGGGTCCGGCGGCTCGCCGGCGCGCCACGCGCGGGCGGCCGTCTCGACCAGCCCGCGCGTCAGCGCGGCGAGCAGCACCGTGTCGTCCGCCTCCAGACAGACGTCGGCGACCCTGATCTCCACGGTGGGGTAGTGGCGCGACAGCCGGGCGTCGAAGTAGATCATGCCCTCGTCGAGCAGAGTGCCGGTCGCCAGCATCTCCTGCACCCGCCGGTGGTAGTTCTCCGCGGACCCGAAGGGCTCCGTGGGCCCGGAGGACGGCCAACGGCCCCACACCCGGCTCCGGTAGCTGCTGTACCGGGTGTCCGTGCCCTGCCAGAAGGGCGAGTTGGCGCTGAGCGCCAGGAGCGTCGGGAGCCATGGGCGGATCCGGTCCAGTACGGCCACGCCCTCGTCGTCGGACTCCACGGCGACGTGGATGTGGCAGCCGCAGGTCAGCTGCTCCTGCGCGGTCCGGCCGAACTCCGCCTCCAGCCGCTGGTACCGCTCGTCCACGCTGAGGGACGGCGTGACGGGCAGGGGAGAGGTGGCCAGGGCCACCAGTTCCGTACCGGCCCGGCGCGCCCGGTGCGCCGCCTCGCCGCGCCAGCGCCCGACCTCCGCGGCCAGGTCCTCGATCAGCGTCCTGGGGCGGGTGGCGATCTCCAGCTGCTCGCGGTGCAGCTCCTTGTCCAGGGTGGAGTCCTCCGGCGTCGAGGCCAGTACGGTTCCGGCGACCGCTCGCGGCTCACCCGAGTGCGGGTCCACCAGGAGAAGCTCTTCTTCCACACCCACGCTCCGCATACGACAGCCTCTCTACCGGCGACGCTCAGCAGGACGGATTTTCGGGCCTGCTGCCATGGGAAACGTTCGCGCGGCACGGCACAAGGGGGACGACGGCCACCGAGTGGCGTGATGAGAACGGGGGAGGGGAGGCAGCGAACCTCCGTACCCTGTGCGGCGGTTCACCGCCCGGCGCCCGTAGTGGCGGTTCGCTGCCCTCCGCGGCCTGTGATGGCGGCCTGCCGTCCGAGGGCCCGGTAGCGGTCGGCGAGCGCGTGGAACGCCGCCTTCGGTTCCCAGGGCAGGTCCGGGTAGGCGCGCTCGGAGGCGGGGACACCGCTGTCCGCGTCGAGCACCTTGGTGATGCCGTACGAGGCGAGGTCCGGGTCGGGGCCGGTGGCGCGGTAGGGGGTGCTGTACCCCGCCAGGCTGAACCAGAAGAGGGAGTCGACGCCCTCCTCCTCGAAGACGGGCAGCAGTGCGTCGAGGTAGCGGACCTGTTCCTCCTCGTCGCGCACCAGGTCGGGCCGGGGCACGGTGCCGTCCGGCTGCCGGGCGAGGTACCAGCCCGCGCCGCCGTGGTCGCCCGCTCCCCGGTAGGTGCAGCAGCCGGCCTCCAGGATCGCGACCGGCTTTCCGTGGGCCATCTCCTTGCGCAGGTCGTCGCGGTAGGTGGCAGCATTGCGCAGGCTGCGGAAGTGGTTCAGGCCGACGATGTCGAACGGGCCCCAGTCCACGCCGTCCAGGGGGTTGGAGGCATAGCTGAGGGGGCCGCCGAAGACGGGCCGGACGGCGGTGACCACCTCGCCGAGGAAGGCGTTGACCTTGTCGGGGATGACCTTGACCGCGGCTTCGCGGTCCGGACCGGCGAGGACCGCGGTGCGGTCGTCGAGCGTGTCGCCGGGCAGGTAGCCGCGGGCGAACACACTGAATTCGCAGCCGGTGACCAGGCGCACCTCGGCGCCGTCCCGGCGCAGCCGTTCGGCCCGCTCGGCGCTGTCGACGAAGTACGGCAGCATCTCCTCATCCGTCATCTCGCAGGGGAACGGCGAGAACCAGACCTCCAGCCCGGCCGCCGCCGCGGGCCGGGCCGCGGTCTCGATCCGGTCCAGGTCGCCGCCCGTGATGCGGACCGCGGTGCAGTGCAGGTCCTCGGCGATGACCCGCATCTCCCGCTCGGCGTCCCGGGGATCGAACACGGGGCGGGAGGTGTCCCCGTTGGGGAAGGTGCCGGTGTCGTAGTGGATGCCTTTGCCGCGCATGACCGACCGCCTCCGATAAGAGTCATTCTGTATCTTAAGGATGCCAGTAAGATACACGGCGTGTCTCAAGAGTCAACGCGCAAACGGCGCCGCGGAGCCGAGCTGGAGACGGCGCTCCTGGCGGCGGCCTGGGCCGAGCTGGCCGCGGTCGGCTACGAGCGGCTGACGTACGAGGCCGTCGCCGACCGGGCCGGCACCAGCCGCCCGGTGCTCTACCGCCGCTGGCCCACCAAGCGGGAACTCGTCCTCGCGGCACTGCGCCATCAGGCGCCGCCCCTGCCGGACGCGCCGCCCGACACCGGTGCACTGCGCGGCGACGTCCTGGCGTTGTTGCGCCTGGTCATCCGGCGGATGCGGGAACTGGGCCCGGTCCGCGAGGTGCTGGCCGCGGAACAGGGACAGACGGAGCTGTCGGCGTACCTGGCCGCGCGCAACGAGGGGCCGGGCCGCGACTGGATGCGGACGCTCCTGGAGCGCGCGGCGCGTCGCGGCGAGGTCGGGGGCGCGGTGGAGGCCCTGCCCGACCGGCTGGTCACGCTGCCGGTCGTGCTGGTGGTCCACGAGCTTTTCATGGCCCGCCGGACGCCGGCCGAGGCCGACCTGGAGGAGATCGTGGACCGGCTGTTCCTGCCCCTGGTCGGGCACCGGCCCGATGCTCAACGGGAGCCCCAGGTGGGCGAGTAGCGGCGGAGCCGGGGCCGCCGCAGCGCTGCGCCGGGGCGCGAGCGGTTGGACACCTCGGCGCCCGTCCGCCGGGATCTGCTGTGATGGTGCGTGGGTTGTTCCGCGGACGAGGGGCGGGCTCATGCCGGTGCTGCGAACCAACGGAATCAGTCTCGCGTACGACGAGTACGGCGCCGGGGAGCCGGTCGTGATGGTCACCGGGACCGGAGCGCCCGGACGGGTGTGGCGCGCGCACCAGGTGCCCGCGCTGACCGCGGCCGGCTACCGGGTGATCACCTTCGACAACCGGGGCATCGCACCGGACGGTCACGCCGGCCGGTACTTCACCCTCGACGACATGGCGGCGGACCTGGCCGGCCTCATCGCGCACGTCAGCCCGGAACCGTGCCGCGTGGTGGGTTTCTCGCTGGGCTCGGTCATCGTGCAGGAACTGCTGGTGGCCCGGCCCGAACTCGTCCGCCAGGCCGTGCTGATGGCCACCATCGGCCGGGCCGACACGCTGATCCGCGCCATGGCGGCGGCCGAACTCGACCTGTGCGACGGCGGCACCGTGCTCCCGCCCCGGTACGCGGCCTACGTCCAGGCCCTCCAGTACCTGTCGGGGGAGACGCTCGGCGACGAGGAACGGCTCCGGGGCTGGCTGGATGTTTTCGAGATGTCGGCCGCGGCGGATTTCGCCGGCCTCCGCGGGCAGTTGCGCCTCCAGGTCATTCCGGACCGGCGGCCCGCGTACCGGTCAATCCGGTGCCCGTGCCTGGTCATCGCATTCGAAGACGACCGGATCGTCCGCCCGAGGCTGGTCCGCGAGGTCGCCGAATGCATTCCCGGCAGTACGTACACCGAGCTGGCCGGGTGCGGCCATTACGGATATCTGGAGAAACCCGAACCCGTGAATTCCGCGATCATCGAATTCTTCGCGGGCCGGAAACCGAACCGGGCGGGGGAGAACTGAGCCCCCGCCCGCCCCGTCACGCGCCCAGCGTCGCCCGGATCCGCTTCTTGTCGGGCTTGCCCACGGGAGTCAGCGGGATCTCCGGGACCAGGTGCAGCCCGGCGGGCGCGTACATCGCGCCCTTGTGCCGGGTCACGAACTCCCGCACCCGCCCCAGGTCGAGCGGGCGTTCCGGTACGGGGACGACCGCGACGTGCACCTCTTCACCGGCGTCCGCACCGCGCACGCCGAACGCCGCGCAGTGCGCGATGTCCGGGTGGGTGAGCAGCAGGTCCTCCAGCTCGCCGGTGTAGACGTGGCCGCCCACCACGATGATCATGTCCTTGAGCCGGTCGACGATGTACAGGTAGCCCTCGTGGTCGAGGTAGCCGAGATCCCCGGTGTGCACCCACCCGTCGCGCAGGACCTGCGCGGTCAGTTCGGGCTGCTTCCAGTAGCCGGTCATGGCCTGGCCGGAGCGCACCCGGATCTCGCCCACCGCGCCGACGGGCACCGGCTCGCCGCGCTCGTCGTGGATCGCGACCTCCACGCCGGGGACGACACGGCCGACCGTGGCCTGCCCGTCCTCGGACAGCCTGGCGTGCTCGTCGGGGCCGATGACGGTGACGTGGCCCGCCTCGGACTGGCCGTAGCCGCCGAACAGGACGGCGCCGAAGGTCTCGTGCGCCTGCCGCAGCCGCGTCGGTGAGGCGGCGCACCCGCCGTACGAGATCCGGTGGACGCTGGACAGATCGGTGCCGGCCAGGGCGGGGTGGTCGAGCAGCCGGTAGATCAGCGGGGGCAGCAGCCACAGGTGGGTGATCCGCTCGCGCTCGATCGCGGCGAGCACCCGGCCCGGGTCGAAGGAGTCCTGGAGGACCACGGAGCCGCCGGCCAGCAAGGTGGCGTCGGCGATGTTGCCGGCCACGTGCGCGAGGGTGGTGCAGGCCAGGAAGCGGGGCGGTTCGCCGGCGCCGAGGGAGCCGAAGGCGAGCATGTCCGTGTAGGGGCCGTGGGCCATCCGGACGCCCTTGGGGACGCCGGTGGTGCCGCCGGTGTGGCGGATGCACCAGTCGTCCTCGGGGCGCGCCGCACTCGGTACGGGACGGGGTGCGTGCCGCGCGGCGCGGGCCCGCAGGTCCGGCCCGTGCGGACCGGGGCCGAAGGAGAGGACGTTCGGGGGCCGCACGTGGGCCAGCAGGCTCCCGGTGGCCTCCGGCAGCTCCGGGTCGACGAGCAGCAGCTCGGTGTCCACGCTGCGCGCGATGTGCGCCAGCGTCCCGGGCGCCATGCCCTGGTACAGGAAGACGGCGCGGGCCCCGAGCAGATTGGCCGCGTACCGGGCGGTCAGGACCTCCGGCCGGTTGCCGGCGAGCAGGGACACGGTGCTGCCGCGCCCGATACCCAGGCCGCGCAATTCCCGCGCGATGCGGTACACGTCGTCACGGAATTCTCCGGCGGTGATCCGCCGGCCGTCCGCCGTGGTGATGACCGGACGGTCCGGAGCGGCGGCCAGCACATCGAGGACGGCTTCGACATAGGTACGGAATTCGCTCGTGCGGGAATTCACCTCTACGGCAGTGTCGGCGTTCATGAAGTATGTCTCCCTACCGATGTAGGCGATTACTACTTCTCGGTAAGCTAACAACTGGTTGCCGTATGAAGGTGTCGTGCCGATGAACAGCACATGATGTCTGAAAAGTGACTGGCGCGTCGCGCTTGCCTGTGCGGTACGGGCCGGTCGGCCGTGCCCGCCGCACGGACGGGGCGGGCGGGTGCGGCCCGCCCCCGCGCTTCACGAGCGACCGCGGCCACCCCGGAGCCGTATGTCGACGTCGACCACGCCTTCGACCGCGCGGGCCAGCCGCGCGGCCACCGGTATGAGCGAGGTGTCGGCGATGGTGCCGGCGAGCGTGACGATGCCCTGGGAGACCTGGACGGTCAACTCGTGCTTGCGGTGCGCGAAGAGCTGGCCGACGACCGTGCGCCGGACCTCCTCGGCGATCTCCGCGTCCTCGCGGAGGAAGACCTTGAGCAGGTCGCTGCGGCTGACGACGCCTTCGAGCCGGCCCACGGCGTCCACCACCGGCATCCGCTTGATGCGGTACCAGGCCATGGTGCGCGCCGCCTGGGCCAGACTGGCGTCCGCGTGGACGGTGACGGCGGGCGCGGTCATCAGCTCCTCGGCCGTGACGCCACCGGACTTGATCAGGGCGTCCAGGACGCGCATCTGCTCGATGCGCGAGGGCGTGTGGTCGCGGAACTCCTCCTTGGGCAGCAGATCGGCCTCGGATACCACGCCGACCACCCGCCCCTCGCCCTCCACGACCGGCAGGGCGCTGACCTTCCACTGCTCCATGGTGCGGACGATCTCCTTGAACGGGGCGGCGCGGCCGATGCTGATCACGGTGCGGGTCATCACGTCGCCGACGGTGCGGGGGTTGTTGTTCCCTTGCGTCACGGGCTCCTGCATCACGGACTCCTTCAGCGCGGGCTCCTTCCCCCAGGGTTGTGCCTCGCGGACCTGTGCATCACACACCGTCCCCGGCCGGGCCCCGCCGCGCCGCCGCCCCCTCGTGGAGGTGCCCGCACGCGCGGCCCGGCGGACGACGGCCTGCCGGGCGTCCGTGGTAAAAGGTTTCGACGGGCCGCAAAAACCTTCTTGCATTCAGCGGGCCATTATGCAGCTGATCCGGTGATCCGCTGATGCCGAAATAACGTCATCCGTTCGTCGGCGGAAGTGACGTGGTTCTGATCGAATCGGACAGCAAAAGTCGCCCTGTCTTTTGATTTCTTTTTTTCGCGGTCCGCCGATTGGACCGGCGGCGGCGAGGGCATGCAAGGAGCGGACGGCGGAGAGGCCGTCCGTAACACTCTTTGAAAGGGACGGAAATGGGAAAGGCGAAGTTTGCGTTCGCGGTTCTCGCGGTGGCCGCGGGACTGTTGCCGATGGCCGCATCGCCCGCAGTTGCCGAAGAGGAACCGCCGGGCGGCGGTGCCGTGTTTACTTACCAGTTGAAGAGTGACAAGGGTAATTGTCTGGACGTCGGCCCCGGCAAGCCGCAGGACGGCACGCTCGTCCGGACGTGGAGCGACTGCAACCGGACCGCCAATCAGAAGTGGCGCTTCGAGTCCTCCGGTCCGGAGAGCGTGAATCTTGTGCACCACCGCAGCGGCCTGTGTGCCACGCGGGAAGAGAACTCCAACGGAGACACGGTGGTGCGGCTCCGGGTCTGCGGTGACCAGGAGGATTCACAGGACTGGCAGCGTATTCCCGCGCAGGGCAATCCCAAGCAGTTCCAGAATGCCGAGGACGGTGGCTACCTGTACGACAACGGGAGCGGTTCGGGAACGAGCACCACTCCTGACAGCGGGTCGTACTGGACCGTGTCCCGGTCCTGACGGGTGAACCCGGCCGGGGCTCTTCGTGCGACGCCGTCGCGCGGGGAGCCCCGGCGCCGGGCGAGCCGCAGCGCCTTTTCGACGTATTCCGCGAAGGTGAACCAGTGAAAGGTCGATTCCTCAGTCTGCTGACAAGCATCGGTTTGTTCGGAGCCTCGACGGGTGTCGCCCAGGCCGCGGAGCCGTCCGCCCTGGCCCCCGCCCGCCCCACGGTTTACCAGGTCCGGAGTGAGGACGGGCCGTGTCTGGACGCCGCGGGAAATTCGGGAGAGGTGGTGCAGACCTGGTGGGACTGCAACCGGACCCGGGCCCAGAAATGGCGGTTCGAGTCGCTGCACGGCGGCGTGCGGATCGTCCACGCCCGTACGGACACCTGCGCCACGCTCGTCGGCAGGCAGTCCGCCGACATCGTCCTCAAGGAATGCGAGCGCGAGGACCCGGAAGACAGCCAGACCTGGAGAGTCACGCCCGACGAGGGAGCGCGCAGGCGCTATCAGAACCTGGCGGACTTCTGCTGGCTGCGTGACGCGGGTTCGGGCCGCCCGGTGGCGTGTGTGCACAAGCTGCCGGCGACGCGGTGGACCGTGCGCAAGTCGTGAGCACAACGGCCCGGCCGCCACCGTCCGGTGACGGCCGCCGCCGAAAACCCGTGTCCGGGCCCCGGGCGCCCGGCCGGGGCCCGGACACGGGCGGTCAGCGCACTCCGCTCCCGTACGGCCCGTAGAGGTCGAGCAGCCGGGTGCGTGCGCACCGCAGCCGGTCGCCGATCACCTCGGCGTACATGAGCACGAGCGCGTGGCCGAGCACGGGGTCCTCGTGGCACAGCGCCCGTACCTCCTGCGCGTCGAACTCCCAGGCCCGTACCGGGCTCAGCGTCTCCGCGCCCAACTGCCAGCCGTACGGCGGGAAGAGCCAGGACCAGCCCAGCGGATCGCCCGGGTGCAGGGTCTCGACCACCGCGGCCCGGCGCCCCGGCACCCGGATGTCGAGCTGGACCGCCCCGGTACGGATGATCCAGAAGCGGTCGGCCCGCCGGCCCTCCTCGAAGATCCGCAGACCGGCCGGGAAGGAGACCTCCCGGGCCAGCGCCATCAGCCGCTCGCGGTGTTCCACGGGCAGCGCACCGAGCCGTCCGGTCATCGTCCTCACCGCTCCACCTCCGCTTCCTCCGCGGCGCCGGCGCCTGCGGCGTCCCGGGCAGGCCGTCGGGCACCGGCGGTTCCCATGTCCTCAGCGTCCGCCGTGCGGTGGCGCACCGGCAGGGGCCGAACAGCCCCGCCCCCCGGCCGAACAGCCCTGCGCGGGCCGCCGGGACAGGCCGGCGCGGCGCCTTCGCGGGGCGTCGCAGGCCGGCCGACGCGCCCGGCCCGCAGCAGGTGGACGGTGCCCGTGTAGGCGGCGATCAGGTCCGTTTCGTGACTGACGAGGACGAGGGCCAGCCGGCGCGTGGCGCGCAGTCGGGCGAGGAGGCTAAGGATCGCGGCGGCGGACGCGGGGCCGAGGGCGGAGGTCACCTCGTCGCACAGGAGGAGATCCGGTTCGGTGGCCAGGGCGTGTGCTACGGAGGCGCGCTGGCGCTGTCCGCCGGAGAGTTCGTGGGTAGCGCTGGGCGAAGTCGCCGGGCAGGCCGACGGAATCGAGGAGTCTGCCGACCCGGGCGGGTATCTCCCGCGCCCCGACGACGCGCGGTGCAGCCGGAGCGGGCAAGCCTCCGGGTGGGACCGCGGACGTCTCGGCCGGTGCGTGAGTGGCCCGGTGGGGCGGGCGCCCCGGGCGGGGAGTGCCCGGGCGGCCGGTCCGTACGGTGCGGAGCCGGTGGCGAGGGTGACGACCGAGTCGGCCCCCGGCTCAGCCTGAACATCGCCGGGGCCGACTGTGCCACGGTCCGCCGCCTTGTCCGGCCCGGCGTGCCCATCGCCGCTACCTACGGTTCCGAGGCCGGCTTCTTCTCCGTCACCGCGCTGATGGCCGGCTCGTTCGGCAGCGCCGCGCTGGTTGCGCACACCGCCGTCAACCAGTTCGTCTGCATCGTCTTCCAGGTCGCCGTCGGCCTCTCCCACGCCGCGTTCATCCACGTCAGCCGGGAACTCGCCCTCGGCCGCACCGACACCGCCCTGCGCCGGCGCCGTCATGACCGTCGTCGCCGTGGTCTACGCCACGGTGCCCGGCCTGGTCCTGCGCCTCTCCTTCGACACCGGCGGGCCCAGGGAGCCGAAGCCGTTTCCATCGCCACCCACCTGCCGCTGGTCGTCATGGCCCCGCAGTTCTTCGACGGCGCCCAGAACATCGGCGTCGGTCTCCTGCGCGGCCTCGACGACACCGCGAGCGGCTTCCGCATCCTCGCCACCACCGCCGTGCTGCTCCTGCGCCGCAACAGCGCGAGCCTGGGTGTCCGTACGAGCGCACCGCAGACCGTACGGGCGGCCTGAGTCCTGGAGGGCATCCGGGTGCCCCGGCTGGGGTCGGCGCGACCAGGTCGCCCACCGCACAAAGCGCGGCTCCCGCGGCGGTCGGCCGCCGAAGTTCGATCCGGCCGACTGCACAGAGCGCCATGCGGTCGAGTGTGGCATCCACCGCCTCAAGCGCCACGTGCGGTGGTCACGAGGTACGACAAGCTCGCCGTCCGCTACGAGGCGACCGTGCTGGTCGCAGTCCTCGACGAGTGGCTGTGAGCCGTCCCGCCGTGGTTGTCGGCGGCTGTGATGAGCTGGTCGAGTCGGCGCAGTGTGTGGGTCATTTCCTCGACCCGGTCCGCGAGGCGGTCGCGTTCGGCGCGCAGCATGCGGCGCTGGGTGGCGGTGGTGCGCCCGTTGTTCACGCAGGGCAGCAAGGCCGCGATGGCACGGCTGCTGAGGCCGGCCGCGTAGAACTGCTGGAACAGGCGGACCACCTCGACGGTGTCCTCGGTGTAGCGGCGCTGTCCCGACGGAGTGCGCTCCGGGCTGAGCAGGCCTTGTTCCTCGTAGTAGCGCAACGCGCGCACGCTCACGCCGGCCCGCTGAGCGAGCTCCCCGATCTTCATCGCCCCGTTTCCCCTTCCCGCGCTTGACTCTCACGTTGGCGTGAGGTTTTAGCGTAGCGGGCATGGACATGCGAAACGAGATTGCGCTGGTCACAGGCGCGAACCGGGGCATCGGGCACAGCTTCGTCACCGAGTTGCGGCGCAGGGGCGTCAAAAAGATCTATGCGGCCGCTCGCCGGCCGGAGTCCGTTCCCGAGATGCCCGGTGTCGTCCCGCTGAGGCTGGACGTCACCGATGACGCGTCCGTGGCCCGGGCCGCGGCCCTGGCCGGCGACACGACACTGCTCGTCAACAACGCCGGGGTGTCGACCTTCGCCCGGCTCACCGACGGCGCGGAGGAGGACATCCGGCTGGAGATGGAGACCAACTTCTTCGGCCCCCTGCGCATGGTGCGTGCCTTCGCGCCGGTCCTGAGCGCCAATGGTGGCGGTGCCGTGCTGAATGTGCTGTCGGTCATGGCGTGGATGGCGTACGAGCACTCCAACAGCTATGGGGCGTCCAAGGCCGCGGCCTGGGCGCTGACCAACGGCATCCGGTACGAACTCGCCGATCAGGGCACTCAGGTCACGGCGCTGGCCATGGCGAGCGTCGACACCGACATGATGGCCGGCATCGAGGACGAGAAGTCGGACCCCGCTGTGATCTCCAGGGCGGCGCTGGACGGCCTGGAGGCCGGTTCCCTCGAAGTGCTGGCCGACGGGCGGACGGCCCAGTGGAAGTCCCGGCTCGGCGAGGACCCGGCCCTTCTGTATCCGCAGCTGTCCGCACACGACGCCGCCAAACCGTAAGAGGCCGTTTTCTGCTGGTCTGTGCTCCACCATGCGTATCAGTGCTTCGCAGGTGCCGCTTGTTTCCCGGATCTGCGTGCGACGGAGGGGTACATAACAGGGTGGAACCGCGTCTCTTCAAGTGAGACAGATCCTGCGGGACATGGCGATGGCTTCCTGTGCTGTGGCCGCCGGGCCTGTCGTTTCGCCGCGGAGGGGGCCGGAGACCTGGTAGGCGTTGTCGGTGGCGGGCTGGACGTAGGGGACGTCCCAGGCCCACCGCTGTTCGGTGCAGCGGCTGAAGTGTAGTTCCCTCATCCCGGTCCAGGGGAACAGCCGGCGCAGACGGGGTTCCGCGTAGGCAGGCGTGGAAACCGCCGGACGTCGAGACGGTCTTCGTCTGATCATGTGCTCCGGCCAAGGTGCACCGATCAAGACGAAGGCCAGGGACGTGAGTCAGCTCCAGCAGCTCGGGCTCGTCGTTGCCGACACGGCGCGACAGCCGCCGTTCACCCCGGGCGCCGAGTGCCACGCAGTGGTGATGCTCCTTGCCGATGTCGACCCCGGCCCCCAAGTTTTTTTCAGCCGTCAGACGGCGACAAGCTCACTGCCATACCCGGAGCCTTCGGGCTCACCGATCCTACGAATGACCGGCATGCGCTGCTACCAAGGAATCAGGACAAGCCCAGGGCGAACAGAGGATCACCGGAAGCGAAAAGATCTTGTCCCTGCCTGATCTGGCGTTAGTTTTGCCCGTATCCGAATCCAGCGCTCAGAGAGGCAGTTCACGGTTATGGTCACGACTCGGTCGATCGAGTACCGCGTGGACGACACGGTCATGGTGGGACGTCTGGCGCTGCCCGAAGGGACGGGCCCGCGGCCCGCGGTGCTCATCGCCCACGAAGGGGCCGGTCTCAACGACCATCAGCTCCACCGGGCCGAGCGGCTGGCGGAGTTGGGCTATGTGGCGTTCGCGCTGGACTACTACGGCGGGGGCCAGTGGATCGCGGACCGGGAGGAGATGTCCGCGCGCCTCGATGTGCTGCTCGGCGACCCCGACCGTATGCGGGCCCTCGGCCGCGCCGGGCTCGGCGTGCTCCTCGACGAGCCGCGGACCGACCCGTCGCGGGTCGCCGCGATCGGCTACTGCGCGGGCGGCACCATGGCCCTCGAACTCGCCCGCGCGGGCGAGGACATCAAGGCCGTCGTCGGCTTCCACCCCTCGCTGACCACGAAGCGGCCCGAGGACGCCGCCCGTATCGTCGGCAAGATACTCGTGTGCGTGGGCTCCGAGGACCCGTTCATCACGCCGGAGCACCGGCGCATGTTCGAGGAGGAGATGCGGGCCGCCGGCGTCGACTGGCGACTGAACCTGTACGGCGGCGCGCAGCACAGCTTCACCCACCCGCCCGTCACTCCGGACGGCCGGGTCATCGAGGGCCCCGCCGCCGAGGGCGAGCGGGCGGTCACGCCCGGCATCGCCTATGACCGGGCGTCCGACGAGCGGTCGTGGCGGGCCATGCTCGACCTGTTCGACGAGACGTTCAACTGAGCCCGCTCCCGCGGACCCGGTCTCGCCGCCCGCCGGACCTCGCCCGATCGTCTCCGCACCGCGCGCTCACGGCCGTTGGGCGTGCGGCCGGAGGTACCCGGCGCGTGGGCCGACGTCATGGGAGCGTCCCCGCTGGTCCGTTCCTTGGCAATCAAGAGGTCGTTTCCTGCTGGTCTGTGCTCCACCATGCGTATCAGTGCTTTGCAGGTGCCGCTTGTTTCCCGGACCTGCGTGCGACGGAACGGTACGTAACGGGGTGAACCGCGTCTCTTGCAGTGAGGCAGATCCTGCGGGGTGAGACAGGCGATACGGGCTCACCAGGAACCACAGACGATGCCTGAGCGACCGGCGGCGGTCACGGCCACACCACCTGCCGGAAGGCGTACGAGCCGTCCGGCTCCAGTTCGACCAGTGCCAGCGGCTTGCCCTCGGGGTCTCCGTGGTCGTCGAACCGGATCGGCCCGCTGACCCCGTACACCGGCTTGCTGCCGCTGATCTGCAACAGCATCTGGCGGGTGCTGCCGGTGGTCACCGGGCCGCTGCCCTGCCGGCCGGCGCCGTCGCGGATGGCCACGCCGAGGGTGAGCAGGGCGTCGTGGCCCATGATGGCCTGTCCGTCGGACAGTTCCCCGGCCGTACGGCGGATCTCCTTGCGGTAGGCGTCGCGGAACTCCGGCAGCGGGTTCCCGTCGCCGGGATAGGTCTTCAGCCACTGGTCCGGGTGGGCCAGTACGGTGTGGTGCACGGTCAGGCGGCTGCGCTCCCAGACCTTCCGGAAGGCCTGGCGCGCCTCGTAGCTCTCCGGCACGTCGAAGACGCCCACCACGTCGTCACCGGTGAACACCGAGGTGGCGCAGCGTCGCCCGGCGGCGGCCATCGCCTCGATGAAGCCGCGCAGCGCGCGCCCGCGGCCCGCGAAGTACACCGCGTCCGGCGGGTCGGCGCACACCCGGTCGGCCAGTGAGGAGAAGGCGTTGGCGGTGGCCGGATCGGCCGAACTGTAGGCCAGCCCGAGGTCGGTCAGCTTCAGCCCCTGGCGCGCGGCGGCCGTGGTGAAGCCCCGGTTCAGGGACGTGCTGTAGGTGTCCTGCTCGCTGCGGTCCTTGATGGTCGTCACCCGGTAGGGCCGCTTGCCGGGCCGGTTCTGCAGGGCACGCAGATGGCGTACCACCGCCGACGCCTGGTCGGCGTTGGGCGGCGCCACCCGCCAGAACCCCGTCTGGCCGGGCCGGTTGATGGCGTCGGCGGTCACGGTGGAGCCCATCATCGGTATCTCGGCGGCCCGCAGGGCGTCGATCGCCTCCTGGGTGGTGCGGCGGCTCTGCCCGAGCCCCGCCACCGCGACCAGGTGCTGGTCGCCGTCCTTCATCTCCTTGAGCTGGTCGACCAGCGGCTCCCACTGCTCGGACCCGGCACCGCTGTTCGCCAGCAGCAGCTTGATCTGGGGCGAGTCGCCGCGCCCGCCGCGCTGCGGGTCGTTCAGCTCCCGCTGGGCCAGGTAGGCGCCCTCCAGCTCCCGCCGGATGATGTCGCGCCCCTTGTCACCGGGGCCGGGTGTCATCGGCTGGAGGTACGCCACCGAGACCCAGGGCTTGCCGGACTTCGCCACCCGCCGGTTCTCGGCCAGGATCTGCCGTGAGATGTCCCGCAGCGCGGAGTCGAACACATACGAGCCGTCGGTCACGCCCACGCACTCGCCGTGCGGCCCCTGCTCGCGCACCCCGTCGGCACACCGTACGAACGCCGTGTCGTACACCCAGTACCCGCCGGCGCCCAGCGCGCCTGCGGCGGCCAGGGCGACAGCGGTCCGCAGCCACACACGGGGCCGCGGCCGCGGGACCTGGAGCCGGTCGTCGTCACTCATCCGACGCTCACCAGGGCTTCCTCTCGTAGGCGGCCGCCCGCTGCCACAGCACGTCGTGGTCCGTCTCGTCGCTCAGCCGGCCGCTCAGGGTCTGCAGTGCATCGACAATCTTCGGATACAGCTCGGCCGCCGGGTCGCCCAGCGGGTCGGACCACAGCGCCGCGTACGGGTCGGTCGCCGGATGGGTGGTGATCCACCCGGCGACCAGCAGGCGGCCGACCATCACCAGGTCGGGCGGGCCCTGCGCCGGAGCGATCCGGTGCCGGAACTCCGCGCCCGCCGAACGCCCCAGCGCCTCCGCGTCCCAGCGCCGCGGCGCGCGCTGGATCCAGGACAGCTCCTCGCACCACGTCCGTGCTGAGCCGTCGCCCCCGCACACGCCGAGGAAGCGGTCGTACAGATAGACCGCGGCACCCTCGACATCACCGCCCGCCAGCCGGTGGTAGGCGCCGACACGGCCCGACTCGGCGGCGGCCCCCAGGATGTCGTGGGCGGCGTCCCACGGTGACGTGCCGTCCGGCGCTGCCGCGGCCAACGCGAGCCTGCCCAGCAGCAGTCTGCGGACGATGACCGGGAGAGCGCTGTGCTGGTGGCCGTCGAAGGCGATCCGCTCGGCGTACTGATCGTCGTGGGCCAGGCCGCGCAGCAGCCGCGGCGGGGCGTCACCCCGCCGCCACAGGTCACCGGCGCTCGCGGCCTGCCCGAGGGTGACGGCGGCGGCAGCGCGCGGCAGGGCGTCACCCAGCTCCTGCGGCAGGTCCTGGAGCAGCAGTGCCAGCAGCTCGTCCGCGACGGAGTGCGGCCCTTCCGGCGCCATCACCATGCGCAGCCGCCGCCCGCAGGGCACCTCCGGCGCGAAGTCCTCCAGCGCCTCCAGCACGGCGCGGGTGGCCGCCGGATGGCCGCGCGTCAGCTCATGGACCGTACGGCCGAGCCACGCCACCGGGTGCGTGAGGCCGGCCAGCGCGGCCGACGGCATCCGCTTCACGTACGGACCGGCCTGTTCCTGCACCTCGGACCGGTCCAGCAGGCGCAGCTGCGCCACCTCCAGCCGGGCGCCGCCGCCGGGCCGGGTGACCACCCGTGGCACGAACAGTTCCGGACCGTCCTCCTGTTCCGGCGGCTGCCAGCACGACAGATAGCTGCCGAGCTGCCGTGGTCCGACCTCCAGCTGCCGCAGCACTTCCGGGGGACGGCGCGCGCAGGCCACGACCACCAGGGGGTCCGGCTGTTCCGGAGCGGCGGCCCGCGCCTCGGTCAGGGCCTGGAGGAACGCGTCCCCCAGCTCGCTGTCGGCGTTGTCCAGCAGCACCAGGCAGCGCAGCGTACGGGCGCGGTCGCCGCCGTGCTTGGTGTACGCGCCCTGGAGGTCGGCGAGGAACGCCTGCAACAGCACCGACTCGGCGCGCTCGCGCTGGGCCGCCGTGCCGTGCCGGAAGTGGTGGTTGAGGTCGACGAGCGCATCCGCGGGCACCTGGGGGCGGTTGCCGCCACCGCGCGGGACCCGGCCCAGTCGCCGGTGCACGCCCCACCACACCCGGGCCCGCTGCCAGCCCTGTATCAGCGGCACGACCGCCGCCGACCAGCCGGGCAGTCCCATCGGCACGCCGACCGAGGTCACCAGTTCCCGCAGCACCGCCAGCGAATGGTCCTCCGCGCGGCCGGTGCGCAGCGCCTCGCGCATCTGGCCCAGTGCGGCGTCCCGGCTCTCCGGGTCGGCCTCGGCCGACAGTGCCATCAGCAGGACCGCGAAGGACGGCAGGGCCAGCGGCGGGAAGTCGCGCCGGCGCGCGTTGAGCTGGAAGGCGATGCGGGCCAGGACGTCCACCGGGTGGTGCACGCCGTCGTCGAGCGCCGCGAGGTCCAGGGCGGCCATGGGCGCGCTGCGGCCCCAGTTCTCCAGCCGGCCCGTCAGCGCCGTCTTGCCGCTGCCGCGGGGCCCGAGCAGCAGCAGAACGGGGTGGCGGGCGTGCTCACCGCGGCCCCGGACGAGCCGCTGCCCGACGAACGCGCGGATCATCTGATCACGTCGGGACTGCACTGTCCCCCCTCGTGGTCACCGTCGTGAAGGACCAGGATGCAGCAAATACCGTGCCGCGCAAGGGGTTTCAGAAGCAGACGAAACCGGTGAGCGGCATGGGGCTGCTGAGGCGCGGTGCGCGGCGTCCGGCCACCGGCTAACCGCCGTCCGCCTCGCCGTCCGCGTCGTCGTCCGGCACCCAGCGCAGCACGTCCCCGGGCTGGCAGCCGAGCGTACGGCAGATCGCGTCGAGCGTCGTGAACCGTACGGCCTTCGCCCGGCCGTTCTTCAGTACGGCGATGTTGGCGGGCGTGATGCCGACCGCCTCGGCGAACTCGCCGACCGACATCCGGCGCCGGGCGAGCTGGACGTCGAGGTCGACGACGATCGCCATCAAATGACCTCGGCCATCTCGGTGCGCAGCTCCGTCGCCTTGCGCAGCAGGCTCCGCATCACGACGACGAGCATCGCGAACGCCGCTCCCACGGCAGTGCAGACGGTCGCGGCGCCCAGCGCGCCGACCACGTCCATGCCGTCGTCGGGCGAGGGGATCTCGGCCAGGCCCAGGTGCACGGTGACACCGAGCGCCAGCAGCGTCGCCACCACCGCGGCCCCGATGATGATGTCGACCCACCGGAAGGCCCGCGGAGTGAAGATCGCGTCGCGTTCGACCATGGTGAGCAGCATCCCCAGGGCGACCAGGCCGACTTGGACACAGGCGATGACCGCGATGGCCACCGCCGTGTAGGGCACGGCGAACGGGGCGTACGGAGGGAAGCGGTCGACCTCGTCGGCCGCCGTCGTCGGTACGACCATGAGCTGACCGAAGAGACCCAGCAGGAACGCCACGGCGATACCGGCCTGGAGCGTGCCGATGAAGAATCGATGCATGTATCGATTCTCGATCGTTCTCTATCGAGAATCAATCGATTCTGGCGAGTTGGCCAAGACTGTGCGGGCGCTGGCGCGCACGAACGGCCACGCCCCTCAGTAGCGGCTCCCCGGAATCCCGGCGTCGCGCGGGCCGTACGGCGCGGAATCCAGCCAGCGCCCGGCCCGGCCCGAACGGGGCGCAGCGGCGGCGGCCAGCCGCTGGGCGGCGCGGTGCCAGGGGGTGGGCGCGGTGAGATGGGTCAGGGCCCGGCCGGCGGCGCCGCGGTTGAGGACGGCGGCCCGGTGGCGGGCGCGCGCGTAACCGGCCACGTCGCCGGTGGCCACCGCCGCCGTGGCCGCCGCCGCGTCGGCGATGCCCGAATTCAGGCCCCGCGCGCCGAAGGGGGCGAAGAGGTGCCCCGCCTCCCCGGCGAGCAGCACCCGGCCGTACGCGTCGGTGAGCCGGTCGGCGACCACCTGCTGGAAGCGGTAGTGCGAGGACCACGTCACGGAGCAGGCGTGGCCGTCCGGCAGCAGAGCGGGCAGCCAGTCCGCCGCGGCCCCGCCGAGCACATCGGGATCGTCGTCCGGCCGGCACTGCACATCCACCCGCAGCCCGCCGCGGAACGGCACGGTCAGCACGTTCCGTCCGGCCATCCGCGGGTCGCGGTAGTGGAAGGCGCGCTCCCGCGGCAGGGGGTGCGCGGCGTCGTCCGCGAGGTCGAGCACGAGGAAGGCGTGCGGGGAGCGCGGCCCGTGCAGCCGTACGCCGATGGCCCGGCGCACGGCCGACCGGGCGCCGTCGCAGCCGACGGCGTACGCGGCGCCGAACACGGTGTCCGGCGTACGCACCTGCACGCCGTCGGGTGACGTGGTGACGCCGGTGACCGGGGTCTCCCAGCACAGCTCCACGCCGGCACGGCGGCAGGCCGCCCGCAGCAGCTCCTCCATGACCGGCTGCGGAAGGCTGGAGAAGGGCGCGCGGTCGGCCGGCAGCGGGATGTACGCACGGTGGTGCACGTCCCGGCCCGCGAAGCTCGTGCGCCGCGCGCCCCAGACCAGCCCGTTGCCGACCAGTTCGGCGCCCAGTACCGGGTCGGCGGCGGCGAGCGTGGCCAGCGACTGCCGGTGCAGGAAGATCGCCCGGCTGCCGGGCCGGGGCGCGGTCTCCGCCGCCGCCTCCAGGACGGTGGCGGCCAGGCCGCGGGCCCGCAGCAGCAGGGCGGTGGCCAGCCCGACCGGACCGGCGCCCACGACGATGACGGGTGTCGAGGTGGTGTACATGACGGCCTCCTAGCGGGGCAGCCGGCCGCGGGCGACCTTGCCGCCCGCGGTGGTGGGCAGTTCGGGCAGGAACGTCGTACGGCGCGGGATCTTGTACGGGGCCAGGTGCGCCCGGCAGTGGGCGAGGATCGCGGCCTCGTCGGCCGCCGCGTCGGGGACGGTGGCGATCCAGGCGCGCGGCGACTCGCCGCGCACCGCGTCCGGCATGGCGGTGACGGCGACCGCGGCCACGGACGGATGGCCGGCGATCACCCGCTCCACCTCGGCCGGGTAGACCGTGTAACCCCCGCACAGGATCACGTCCTTGAGGCGGTCCAGCACGGTGACCCCGCCGTCGGCCGTCACCTCGCCGACGTCCCCGGTGCGCAGTTCGCCGTCCGGGGTCAGGACCATCGCGGTGGCCTCCGGGGCGCCGAGGTAGCCGGGGGTGACGAAGGGCGCGCGGACCAGGAGCTCGCCGTCCTCGCCGGTACGGACCGCGGCGTCCGGCACGGGCGGGCCGGACGTGCCCGGGTGGCCGGGGTCGTCGGCGGGGGTGAGCGCGGCCAGACCGGCCAGTTCGGTCATGCCCCAGCCCTCGGCGAAGACGGCCCCGGACCGCTCCTGCCAGTCGCGGGCGAGCTGTGCGCCGGCGGGCTGGCCCGCGGAGAGCGAACAGCGCACCGACTCCAGCGGCAGCTCCGTGCGGGCCAGCAGCCTGCGGTACATCGTGGGCACTCCCGCCAGCACGGTGGGGCGGTGCCGGCGCAGCGCCTCGGTGACCGCGTCTTCGGTGAAGCGGGTGAGCAGCACCAGGGCGGCCCCTGCGGACAGTGCGGCGTTCAGGACGTTGGTGCCGTACGTGTGCGCCAGCGGCAGCGGGCTGAGTACCGTGTCGCCGGGTCCGAGCGCGAGCCGCCGGGCGATGTTCCCGCCGCCGAGCCGGACCGCGTGCCGGGTCTGGAGCGCGCCTTTGGGGCGGCCCGTGGTGCCGGAGGTGTAGGCGAGCGTCGCGATGCCGGTGAAGTCGGTGGCGGGGGAGCGCGGTGCGGGAGGCGGCGGGCTGGGCCCGTCCGCGGTGAGGACGAGGACGGAGCCGCTGTCGCGGGCCGCGTGATGGATCTCGTCCGGTGCGGAGGCGGCGTTCAGCGGGACGCTCACGGCGCCCAGCTCCGCGAGTGCGAGGTAATCGATCACCCACGCACGGCCGTTGGGGCGGCACAGCACGGCCCGGTCGCCGGGGCGCAGGCCCGCGGCGGCCAGCTCGGCGGTCCGGCCGGTGATTGCGGCGCGCAGCTCGCCGCGGGTGAGGGGGCCCTGCTCGTCGATCAGGGCGGCATCGGGGTGGTGGTGGCGGGACATGAGAGGCTCGCTTTCTTCGTGTTACGAGAGCTGGAGAGTTCTTCGTGCGTTCGGGGGGTGGGCGGTTCTTCCTGCGTACGGGAGTTGGAGAGGGGAGGGTGGTCAGGGCGCGGGCTGCCAGGCGTTCGCGGCGGCGTGCACGATCCGCAGCACCTCGGCCGGGGTACGGCCGGGCTCGTCGAGCAGCAGGCCACCCGGCCGGCTGCCGACCGAAGCGTGGGTGTCGAAGAACGCGCCGATCTCGGCCGCCGCCGTGGCCACGCCGTGCCGGGGCGCGCAGACCCACGTCACCGGCGTACCGGTGCAGGCCACCGCCTCGATCAGCGCGGGCAGTTCGGCCACGATCCGGTCCGGGGCCAGCCGTACGGCCAGCACGAGCCGTCCGGGCACCCGCCCGGGGTTGAGCGCCGCACAGCGCGCGGCGATCTCACGGGGGTGGTGGCCGGGCCGCGGACGCAGCCCGGCCACGGTGCCGGGAGGCGGCACCCGGTCGCCGTCGGCCGTCCAGTGGACCTGGCCCGCGACGGTGGGCGGGCAGGCGTCGAGGAAGGTCATCAGCTGCGGGAGGTCGTCCAGCCAAGCGGGGGAGCGGACCGCCGTCCGGTACTCCTCGGCGACCCACCGGGCCTCCCGCGGCAGCACGCCCGGCGGGGGGTGCCCGCCGGTGACGACGGTGACGGGCACACCGGCCGCGTAGTGGACCAGCCCGGCGGCCACCGTCGTCAGCGCTCCGGTCGCGTGGCGCCCGAGGTGCAGCAGGAACGCGGTGCCGTCCGCCGTCGGGGCCAGCGCCGGGTGCGGATCCGCCGCGGTGGGCCCGGCACCCTGGATCTCCTCGGTCAGCGGACGCGGGCGGCCCAGCAGCCGCTGCTGCGGCGGCGGTGCCGGGACGACGACCGGCTGGGGCCGCACCGCGGCCGGTTCCCCGCCCGGCTGCGGGACGGCGTGTCCGTCGTCCGCCACGGCCTCGTCCGCCGCTTCGGCGGGCACCAGCCGCGGGTTGAACAGCTCCCGGATGAACAGCCAGGGCCGCTCACCGTCGAGCACCACATACGACTTGAACACGGCCGGCCGGATGCGGCCGTCCTGCTCCCACCCGGCCACCCCCACCTCCACCAGCCGCCGGGTGCGCATGGCGCCGTTGGCCCGCAGCCCGTAACCGATGGGCGTACGGGGGCTGGTGAGGCACGCGGTCAGTGCCGGGTCGTCCGGGACGAGTCCGACGACGGTGTTGAGCGAGACGGGCGTCAGCGCGGCGTCGGCCAGCGCGGAGCGCCGTACCAGGACCTGTTCGTCCCGGCCCAGGCTCAGGCAGCGGCGGGTCAGCGCGTCCTGCTCGGCGGCGGGCGCGGTGCCCTGGTGCAGGACGCGCAGCCGCAGGGGAGTGGCGAGCGCGGACTCCAGCAGGGTGGTGGTCAGACCGTCGCTGGCGAGCAGCATCCGGGTCAGCGGGCTGGCGAACCGGGCGACGTCCCCGAGGTCGAAGGGCCGCGGGGCCGGCCGGTCCGGGGACCGGACGCCGGTGCCCGCACCGCCGTCCGGCAGGTGGCGGTCGGTACTGGGGTAGCGCAGCGGGGTGAACACGGTCAGGTCCTTTCCATCAGTGGTACGGCGCCGGGGACGGCGAAACCGTCGTCCGCCGTCTCCCGGCGGGGCCGGGGGCAGGAGCCGTGGCGGCGGGCGCGTGCCGCGCCGGCCAGCTCCCGCAGCAGCTGGGCGGTGCCGCTCCAGCCGATGCACGCGTCGGTGACGCTCTGTCCGAAGACCAGCGGCCGGCTGCCGGGGTCCTGGCGGCCGGGTACGAGGAAGCTCTCCAGGAGCACCCCGCGCACGGCGGTCTCGCCGTCGGCGATGCGGACCGCCAGGTCCTCGGCGACCGCGTGCTGCCGCTCGTGCTGCTTGCCGCTGTTGCCGTGGCTGGCGTCCACCAGCACACGGGCCGGCAGTCCGGCGGCGGCCAGCAGCCCGGCGGCCCGGCGGACGTGCGCCGCGCCGTAGTTGGGGCCGTCCGCGCCGCCGCGCAGGACGACGTGGCAGTCCGGGTTGCCGCTGGTGCGCAGCAGCGCCACCGGTCCGGCGCCGGACGCGCCGAGGAAGGTGTGCGGCGCGGCGGCGGCCCGTACGGCGTCGACCGCGACCTGGACCGAGCCGTCCATGCCGTTCTTGATGCCGACCGGCATCGGCAGGCCGCTGACCAGGTCCCGGTGCACCTGGCTCGCCGCCGTACGGGCCCCGACGGAGCCCCAGGCGACGACGTCGGACAGGTACGCCGAGGTCACCGGGTTGACCCATTCGCAGCCCACCGGCAGTCCGGACTCGGCGATGTCGAGCATCAGGGACCGGGCCTCGGCCAGGCCGCGGCCGAGGTCGGCGCCGCCGTCCAGGCCGGGGTCGCCGACCAGGCCGGGCCAGCCGAGGCAGGAGCGCGGCTTCTCGACGTAGACCCGCATCACGACGAGCAGGTCGTCCGCCAGGGCCGCCGCCGCGTCCCGCAGCCGGGACGCGTAGTCCAGGGCGGCCGTGCGGTCGTGCACGGAGCACGGCCCGACGATGGCGAGCAGCCGGTCGTCCCGGCCGTCGAGGATGCGCACGATGTCGTGCCGGGCGGTCATCGCGGTGTGCGCCGCGTGGTAGGTCAGCGGCAGCCGTTCGGCCAGCTGGGCCGGGCTCTCCGCCGCCAGGACGCGGGTCTGGCCGCCGGTGGGGCGGACCCGGCGCCCGTCGCGGTGGCGGATGCGCGGGGTTTCCGGGGCAGGGGTCGGGGTGGTCATGGTGGTTCGCTCCTCAGGGGTGGAACGGTTCGGCGGGGACTGGACGAAGGGCGTCATGACGTGTGGCCTCCGTGACCGGAGCCGTGGCCGCCGCCGTGCATGCCGGGGTGCATGTCCATCACCGGTCCGGGCATGACCGTGAACGGCCGCATCATCGCCTCGTCCTCGTGTTCGAGGATGTGGCAGTGGTACATGTAGCGGCCCGATCCGCCGTCGAACTGCCCCAGCACGGAGACCAGCTGGCCGGACCCGGCGGGCGCGGGCCTGGTGTCGCCGACCCGTACGGTGTCCTTCCAGCCGAGGTCGGCGCCGGTGACGGGCAGTTCCCCGGTGAAGGTGACGGGCGTGACGGTGCCGTATCCGCGGATCGTGCCGTCGCCGTGGTACAGGCGCTGGAAACCGCGGGCGTCGTAGTTCTGCCGCCGGGTCTCCTGGAAGCGGATCAGGTGGATGTGGAAGGGGTGCACGGGCCCGCCCAGGTTCAGGACGTTCCACTGCTCCCAGCCGCCTTCGCGCGCCATGATCGTCGTGGTGTCGTTGAACGTCTCGGCGACCCGGCGCAGCGTCAGCAGGGGCCGCCCCGGCCGCTGCACCTGCACGATGCCGTCACTGGGGATCTCCACCGAGGAGGCGTCCTCGACGGTCTCCATCTCCCACATCATCGGCATCCCGGTCGCGGCCGGCGGGGTCAGCACGATCCACCGGTGCTCGTGGTCCGGGGCGGTGGCGTGGCTCAGCCGTACGTAGGACGGGCTCAGCCGCGCCGGAAGCGTGAACGGGTCGTCCGCCGCCTCGTCCGCGACCCGGAACTGGAGCACCTCGGGTGCGGGCGCCGGGCCGGGCGGGTTGGTGGCGGTGTCGGCCCAGTGCACGCGCATGCCCTTGAGGACGGAGAAGTCGGCCAGCACGTCGGCGCGTTCGCCGGGCGCCAGGGTCAGGCCCTGCTCCGGCAGCGGCTCCGGCTCGGGCAGCAGCCCGCTGTCCGTGCCGATCTGGTGGAACGCCCGGTCGACCAGTTCCCGGTCCACCGGTGTCCCGTCCTCGTGGCACAGACGCAGCGTGAAGAAGCGTGCGTTGGAGCCGTTGACCATCCGGAAGCGGTACCAGCGGGCGGCCACCTCCAGGTGCGGCTGGACGACGCCGTTGACGACGTTGTACGGCCCGAAGAAGGGCCGGGGCACGTCCTGGTCGTCCCGCAGGACCTTGTGCATGAGCACGCCGGTCGGGCGGCCCTCCCAGTCGGTGTCCACGTTGCGGTCGCACAGCACGAGCGGGATTTCGTGGGCGCCGTCCGGCAGGCCGAGCGCCGCCTCCTCGTCGTCCCGTATCCAGTACATGCCGGCCAGGCCCGTCATCACGTTCAGCGCGGTGATGTTCATGGCGTGGTCGTGGTACCAGAGGGTGCAGGACGCCTGGTCGTTGAGGTATTCGGAGAGCTGGGTCTCGCCCGGCGGCACCGCGTTGTCGGTCCAGCCGTCGTTGCCGCCGCCGGTCCGCGCACCGTGCAGGTGCACCACCGTCCAGGGCGGCAGCGCGGCCACCTTGCGGTCGAAGGTGTCCGCCTGGTGGTCGAAGCCGGGGCGCATGATGTTCGCCGGCACCCGTGTCTCCACCTTGATCAGCGGGTACGGGCCGCTCAGCCCGTTGGCCCAGGACACCCGCAGCCGGGTGCCGCGCCGCACCTCGATGGTCGGCCCGGGGACCTGCCCCTCGTAGGCCCACATCAGGGACGGCGGGAGTTGCGAGTGCAACGGGACGCGGACCGCGCGGGTCCGTACGGTCAGCTCGGCGCGCCCGGTCTCCGGGTCGGGCTCCGGCCGCAGGACCGGCGGGACCCGCAGCGGGTCCAGGAACGGTTCCAGCGGTGGGGGAGCGGGGGCGGCCGGGGTCTGCGGGATCACCGGTGCCTGCGGCACCGGCTGCGACACCGGCGGGGTCTGCGGCACCTGCGGGGCCTCGGCCGGCGCGGGGGCGGCCGGGGGAGCCGGCGCGGTCAGCACGGTCGGCTCGGTGACGGTGGCCGCTTCGGCGGGGGGTTCGATGAGCTCGGGCATTTCGGGGACTCTTTTCCGCTCGGTGGGAAGGTGACTTCTTCACCGTGCGCCCCGGCGGCCCCCCGCCACATCGGGGAAAACACGTGCCCGACTACTGAACCGGTACGGATACCGGGCTCCGCACCACTGAGTCCGGGCGGAAGGGCGTACGCACTCGGCGGGGGCCGGAACCGTCCGCGCCTCCTCATCTGATGTTCAAACGTCTGACCTTTATCTGTAGGCTGCCTCCATGAAACGCATCAATGCACCGCGCAGGTCGGCAAGCCTGTCCGCACAGCTCGTGGACAGCCTCCGCTCGCACATCGAAGCGGGGGGATGGCCGGTGGGCACGCGCATCCCGCCGGAGCAAACCCTCATCGAGGAGCTCGGGGTCGGACGCAGCACCCTGCGGGAGGCGCTCGGCGCGCTCGTGCACCTCGGCCTGCTGGAAGCCCGGGTCGGGGACGGCACCTACGTCCGCGCGTCGAGCGAGCTCCAGTCCGTCATGGTGCGGCGGGCGAGTTCCGCGCAGCGCAACAACGTTCTCGAACTGCGTACCGTCCTTGAGGAGTACGCCTCAGGGGCCGCCGCCCTGCGCCGCAGCGAGGACCAACTGCGCTGGCTGAAAGAGCTGGTGGCCGATGCCGACGCGGCCTGCGCCGGCGCGGACATGGCAGCAGCCGGTGATGTCGACGCGCTGTTCCACCGGGCCGTCGTCCGGGCCGGCGGAAACGACCTCCTGATCGAGGTGTACGACTACCTCGGCACGGCTCTCTCCGCCTCCCTGGGCGGCCTGCCCTGGGACACCGCCGGCGCCGAGGAGCATGCCCGCCTGCACCGGCGGCTCGTCGACGCGATCGAGGCCCGGGACGAGGGCGGCGCCCGCGCCGCGGCGGCCGCGATCGTCCAGCTCACCCGCGACCACGAGGCCGAGGCGCCACGAGCGGCGGAAGGCCCCGAGGCGCCACGAGCGGCGGAAGGGCAGTGAGTCCGCGGTTCTCTTCGGCCCCTGCTCGGCAAGTGAAGACACCCCAGATGAACGGGCCTTCAGTCCGCGAAGGAGTCGCCTCATGGCCGGCCCGCAGCTCCCCGCTGACGAGTTCAGCGCACGTACCGCTCAACGCACCGCTCACCTCTACGCGACCGATCCGCAGTTCCGCGGTGCCGCGCCCCTACGACACGCTGCCCGTGGACTTCACAGCGCAGGCCATTGCCTCACTGGGCGACCACGCACGGGAGGGGTACCGGACCTTCAACGTCGTGAACCCGCACGAGGACGGAATCTCACTCGACGCCTTCGTCGACTGACTGGTGGCGGCAGGCCACCCCCTGGCGCGCATCCAGGACTACGACGAGTGGCTCCACCGCTTCGAGACGGTCCTGCGCGGCCTGCCCGACCGCCAACGGCAGCATTCGCTGCTTCCCCTGCTGCACGCCTTCGCAATCCCGTAGGAGCCCCTGCCCGGTTCCGCCCTGCCGGCGCACCGGTTCCGCGCGGCAGTACGGGCCGCCGCCTTCAACGAGGAGAAGGACATCCCCCGTCTGTCGCAGGACCTGATCACCAAGTACGTGGCGGACCTCCGGTCGCGGTACCTGCTGTGACCGGCCCCGGCCCGGGGCAGAAGGAGTGCCCCTCGCGCAGGACACGGCCGTCGGCTCCGGTCAGGACTCCGGCCCCCGGACTCCCGCCAGCTTGCCCGCCACCGCCGCCCGCGACGACACCCCGAGCTTCGCGAACACGTGCGCCACATGCGTCTCGACCGTTCGTGGACTCAGGAACAGCCGCTCCGCGATCCGCTGGTTGCTGAAGCCCTGCCGGACCAGCTCGGCCACCTCCGCCTCCCGCCGCGACAGCCGTCCCTCCGCCCGCGCCGCCGTACGCCCGGTCCGTACGCCCAGCCGTCGCTGCTCGCGTACGGTCCGGGCGTGCAGCCCCAGCGCCCCGCACGCGCCGAACACTTCCGCCGCCCGCGCCAGCTCCGTACGGGCCGCGGCCTTCTGCCCGCTGCGGGCGTGCGCGGTACCGGCCCGCAGCCACGCCCGCGCGGCGAACAGCCGCTCGCCCGCCGTCTCGAACAGCTCCGCGGCCCGGCCCGCGCCACGCGCCGCCGAGGCCGGGTCTTCCTCCTGCTCCGCGTGGGCCCGCGCCAGCGCCCCGTGCCCCGACCCCGCACCGCCGCCCGGCACCGCTTCGGCCCGGTCCGCCCAGCGCGCCGCCGCCTCGGGCCGGCCCCGCTCGGCTTCCGCGTCGGCCATCGCCTCGCAGCCCACCAGCAGGCAGCTCCGCTCCAGCAGGGGGGAGACGAACTCGTCGCACGCGGCCAGCACCTCGCTCCCGCCCGCGTCCACCTCGTCCAGCCCCACCAGGGCCAGACCGCGCCCGAGCACGCCCAGCCGCGCCCACCACTCCCGGCGGCCGTCCGCGTGCCGGATCGCCTCGTCGGCCAGCGCCAGCGCGGCCGTGTGGTCGCCGGTCCAGCGGACCATGAGCGACTTGACGGCCAGCGCCAGGGCCACGCACTCGTCGGAGCCGAGCAGCCGCGCGGCGTCCACCGCGTCCTCGGCCCGGTCCACCGCCTCCGCGAGCCGTCCCGTCCGCCCGTACGTGAACGCCTGCGCGGCCAGGATCCAGGGCGACAGATAGCTCTGCCCGGTGGCGTTGGCGATGGCCAGGCTCCGCTCGACCATGCGGGCGGCCTGCGGCAGCCGGCCCATCATCGCGTCGATCCAGCACAGGAAGGACAGTGACTCCAGCCACGGGGCCAGTTCCGCGTCGGTGGCCTCTTCCGTCAGCCGCTCGGCCCGGCCGGCGAGGTCGCGTGCGGCGGCCAGGTCGCCGGAGCCGTAGGCGTGGCCGAGGCGGAGCGCCACCAGCGGCACCCAGTCGTCGGGCGCCGCGCCGACCTGCTCGGCGGTGCCGCCGGCCCGGGACAGCACGGCGGTGAGCCGGTCCAGCTGCTCGGCGGCGGCCGGGAAGTCGGCCCGGATCAGACTGTCGCCGATCAGCTGGAGGTGCAGCGGGACCGCGTCCGCCGCGTGCTCCGGCGGCACCCGGCTCAGCTCGGCGCGCAGCAGCGCCCGGCCCTCCGCCTGCCGGTTCAGCAGCCGCTCCAGGATGGCGCAGAAGCGGGCGGCGCGGGCCCGCTGCGCCCAGGCGTCCGGCGGCAGCAGCCGCAGCACCTCCAGCGCCGTGTCGCGGCCCTGGACGAGCCGTCCGCCGACGCCCTGGAGGCGGGCCAGCTCGACGAGGAGGGCGAGCCGGTCGGGCGCGGGCCCGGTCGCCGTACCGCCGGGTTTCTCGGGCAGCAGGTCCAGGGCGGTCCGTAGCCACTGGGCGGCGGTCGCGGGGGACTGGTACGCGGTCGCCCGGGCCGCCTCCACGAGCACACCGACGGCCAGCAGATCACCGAAGCGCGCCGAGCGGGCGATGTGCCGGGCGCGGGTCACGGTGGGCGCGTCGCGCTCGTCCAGGGCGGCGGCCACCCGCGCGTGCGCCGCGACCCGCCAGCCCGCGCCGGAGGAGGCGTACGCGAGGTGCCGGACGACCGGGTGGCGGAAGCGGAACCGTCCCGGCGCCGGCGCGACGCGCACCACGTCCCGCACCACCAGCTCGTCGAGGGCCGCGAGGGCCTCGGCCTCGGTCATCGGGGCGGCCACCGCCACCATGCCCGGCTCGAACTCGTCACCGAGCGTGGCGGCGGCCTGCGCGGCCAGCCGTGCGCCGTCGGGCAGCGCGGCCAGTTCGGCGGCCAGGGCCTCGCGTACCGCGCCCGGCAGCAGGCCGTCGTCGGCATCGGCCGGGGCGGCGCTCCCGGCGGGCGTCGCCTCGGCCGGTGCGGAACGGGCCAGCGCCTCCAGGTAGAGCGGGTTGCCGCCGCTGGCCTCGTACAGCGCGCGGCGGCGCCGGGCACCGACGGACGGGCCGAGGAACTCCCCGGCCTCCTCCAGGGTGAGCGGCGCGACCTGGATACGGGTGCGCAGGCCCGGCGCGGCGTCGGCGAGGGCGGCGGTGAGCCGGGGGCCCGCCTGGCGGGTGCGGTAGGTGACGGCGAGCAGGATCGGGCCGCGCGGCGCGTGCCGGGCGAGGTGGGACAGCAGTTCCACCGAGCCCTCGTCGGCCCAGTGCACGTCGTCCAGCAGGACCGCGAGGCCGCCGGGCTCGGCGAGGGCCTCCAGCAGGAGGCGTACGGCCCGGTGCAGGCGGTAGCGGTTGAGGCCGGTGCCGCCGGCCGCCGCGGGATCCGCTGCCGGTCGGTCCGCCGACAGGGACGGGAAGACGCCGGCGAGCAGCCGCGCGCTCTCCGGGTCGAGGGCCGCGCGCACCTGCTCGGCCCGGCTGTCCACCTGGTCGTCGAGGGCGTCCACGGCCAGCGAGAGCGGTACGTCGTTCTCGAACTCGGTGCCCCGGCCGCGCAGGACGGTCAGCCCGTGCCGGAGCGCGGCCCCGGCGGTCTCGCCGAGCAGCCGGGTCTTGCCGGCCCCCGGGTCGCCGGTCAGCTCGACGAGGCGGAACTCGCCCCCGGCCGCCCGTTCCGCCTCGGCGCCGAGGAGCCGCACGACCTCCGCACGGCCGATGAGCGCGCGGTTCCCGTCGGGAGGCCCGGGAGGTCCGGGAGGCGGAGGAGGTGGGGAACTGTCGGGCATCAGGGCAAGCCGGTTTCGGTCGGTGGGCGGACGGGTGAACAGCGGAGGGCGCCCTAATGGAATATTTTGGTATATACCGACTTTTCGGGCAATCTCTCGCGACGGCGGGGCTGAGGAGGCGGGTGCCGTATGCAGCGCCGCATTCCCCTGTTCACCAGCGAAGGCGTCCGGGACGCCGAGGTCACCGTGCATCCGTTCACGGCGGGCGACGGGCTGGGCCTGACCCTGACCCGCTACCGCCGGGCACGTGCCCCGGGCTCCGCGCCGGGCGACGTGGTGCTGCTCGTGCACGGCCTGACGACGTCGAGCGACATGTTCGTCATGCCCGAGCACGAGGACCTCACCAGCTACCTGCTCGACCACGGGTATCCCGACGTCTGGGCCCTCGACAACCGGATGAGCAACCGCTTCCCGTACGACATGGCGTGCCACCGCTTCACGCTCGACGACGTCGCCCTGCACGACTTCCCCGCCGCGTTCGCCGAGATCCGCGCGCACGTCGGCCCGGCGGCCCGGCTGCATGTGATCGCGCACTGCCTGGGCGGCGTGGCCTTCGCCATGAGCCTGACCGCCGGCCTGGTCACCGGCGTCACCAGCGCGGTCATCAACAGCTCCGCCCTCGTCCTGCGGGTGCCCCGGTGGTCCCGCTGCAAGCTGTACGCCGTCCCCGGCCTGACCGAGTACGTGCTGGGCCTGCCCTACCTCAACCCGGCCTGGCCGCAGGACGCCCCGTTCACCCGCGGCCGCATGATCGCCCGGCTGGTGTCGCTCTTCCACCCCGAATGCCGCGTCGGCCCCTGCCACATGGTGAGCGCCATGTGGGGCACCGGGCGGCCCGCGCTGTACGAGCACGCGCACATGTCGCCGGTGACCCACGAGCGCATCCCGGACCTGTTCGGCGCCACCGGCGTGCACTACTACCGGCACGTCCGGGCGATCGTCCGGGCCGGCCGGGCCGTCAAGTACCGGCCCGGCGACCCGGCGTACCGCGCTCTGCCCGACGACTACCTGGAGGCGGCGGCCGGTCTGACCACCCCCCTCCTGCTGACCAGCGGCGACCGCAACCGGGTCATGGCCGACTCCAACCCCGCCTGCCAGCGCGAACTGGCCGCCCGCGCGCCCGGGATGACCCGGCTGCGGCTCTTCCCCGGCTACGGCCATCAGGACGTCTTCATGGGCCAGGACAGTGCCCGCGACGTCTTCCCGCACCTGACCGCGTTCCTGGACGCGCACGCGGGCCGAGCGCCCGCGCCCGGACGATAATCCGTCAACAAGTGCTTTCATGCGCACGTGTTGACTGTCGTCGGGGCGACCGCACGCTCGCTCCTCGACGCTCCAGGCGCTTCCTGCTGCCCGGTCGCGGCTCGACGCCTCGGGTGCCCGCGTGCCTCGGTTGCTTCGCGCACTTCGGATGCTCCGCGTGCCGGGGAGGACGCATGCTGACCGTGCTCCGTCACCGCACCTACCGCCGTCTGTTCTCCGCGCAGGTGATCGCGCTGGTCGGGACCGGGCTGGCCACGGTGGCCCTGAGCCTGCTCGCCCACGACATCGCCGGCCCGGACGCCGGATCGGTGCTGGGGACGGCGCTCGCGATCAAGATGGTGGCGTACGTGGGGCTCGCACCGGTCGTCAGCGCGCTCGCGCACCGGCTGCCGCCCCGCCCGGTGCTGGTGGGCGCCGACCTGCTCCGCGCGTCGGTGGCGTGCGGCCTGCCGTTCGTCACCGAGACCTGGCAGGTCTACGCCCTGATCCTCGCGCTCCAGGCCGCCTCGGCCACCTTCACCCCGGCCTTCCAGGCCCTGGTCCCCGAGGTGCTGCCCGCCGAGGCGGACTACACCCGGGCGCTGTCGCTCTCGCGCCTGGCGTACGACCTGGAGATGCTCTTCTCCCCGGCGCTGGCCGCCGCCCTGCTGTCGTGGGTGACCTACACCTGGCTGTTCACGGGCACCGCGGCCGGATTCCTCGCCTCCGCCGCACTGGTCCTGTCGGCCGCCCTCCCCACGGCCTCCCGGAAACCGGCGGACGGCGAACCCGGCTTCGCCGCCCGGGCCACCCGGGGGACCCGGCTGTTTCTCGCCACCCCGCGCCTGCGCGCCCTGCTGGCGCTGACGCTTGCGGTGGCCGCGGGCGGCGCGACGGTGATGGTCAACACGATCGTCTACGTACGGGACCACCTGGGCCGCTCTCTCTCGGACCTGCCGCTGGCCCTGGGCACCTACGGTGCCGGCTCCATCCTCACCGCGCTGCTGCTGCCCCGTCTCCTGCGCCGCGCCGGCGAGCGCACGCTGATGCTGCCCGCCGCCTGCGCCACCGCGGGCCTGCTCCTCGCCCTGGCCGCCGCCACCCGGGCCGCGCCCGGCGGCTGGGCCTGGCCGGCGCTGCTGATCACCTGGGCCGCCTTCGGCGCCACGGGGTCCCTGATCACGACCCCCACCGGCCGCCTGGTGCGCCGCTCGGCCGCCCCCGGCGACTTGAACGCCGCCTTCGCCGCCCAGTTCTCCCTCTCGCACGGCTGCTGGCTGCTGACGTACCTGCTCGCCGGCCGGCTCGGCGCCGGAGCAGGCCTGTCCGCCGCTGCCCTGGCCCTCGGCGCGGTGGCCCTCGGGGCCGCGCTGGCCGCCTGGCGCCTGTGGCCCGCCCCGGACCCGGGCCGCCTCACCCACACCCACACCGCCCTGGCCCACGGGCACCCGCACCTGTCCGGCGCACACCGGGCGGGCAACGGGTGGCGGCACGCCCACGTTTACGTCATCGACGACCTCCACCACCGCTGGCCCGCGCGGGCCGCCGCCGACTGACGGCCCGTGCCGTCCCGGGCGCCGGAGGACAGGCGGCACCTACCATGTGCGCATGAGCGCACGCGTGCACACCGCAACTGCACATCCCGCGCAACAACCCGCGCAACAACAGGGCGACGACGAGCGGTTGCGGACCGCCGCGGCCG
Organism: Streptomyces sp. NPDC018019; assembly: GCF_044327805.1. NCBI lineage: Bacteria > Bacillati > Actinomycetota > Actinomycetes > Kitasatosporales > Streptomycetaceae > Streptomyces > Streptomyces sp. NPDC018019. The sequence goes on from NZ_JBIRGD010000023.1 coordinate 35,478, forward strand.
TCCTGGCGCTGCTCGCCGACCGCACCCGGCTGGCCCTGCTCCAGCACCTCACCGAAGGCGAGGCGGACGTCGCCACCCTGACCGCCGCCACCGGCGCCGCCCGCCCCTCGGTCAGCCAGCACCTGGCCAAACTCCGCCTGGCCGGCCTGGTGACCACCCGCAAGGACGGCCGCCGCGTCGTCTACCGCCTCCGGCACGGCCACCTCAAACGGCTGGTGGCCGAAGCCCTGAACGTGGCCGACCACAAGATCGGCCACCTGCCGCCGCACGATGAGCCCCGCGCCGCGCCGGGCCCCGGTCCTTCGCCCCTCACCGCAACCGGTCGACATCCCCCAACGACTCCAGCAGGCCGCGCAGATCCTTCGCCATGCGGTCGCGCTGGGCACGGGTGAGACCGGCGAGCAGGCGGTCCTGGGCGGCGACGTTGTCGAGCAGGGCCTTGTCGACGAGCTCCAGACCCGCTGCGGTGAGCGTGACGTCGAAGCTGCGGGCGTCGTGGGCGCGGCGGGTGCGGGTGATCAGACCGCGTTCTTCGAGGCGGTCCAGGCGCTGGGAGATGGCGCCCGAGGTGACCATCGAGGCGTGCATGAGCGCGGCGGGGGTCAGCCGGTGCGGCGGAGGGCTGCGGCGCAGGGTGGCGAGGACGTCGAAGGCCGCGGCGTCGAGGTCGTGGCTCTTGTGGACGGCGCGCAGCTCCGTCTCGATGATCTGCGCGAGCCGCTTGATCCGGCCGACGACGGCCATGGGCGACGCGTCGAGGCCGGGGGCCTGCTCGGCCCACTCCGCCAGGACGCGGTCTACGTGGTCGGTCATGCGGCTCACCCTAGCGGTTGCTTTAGCGGTGAGATAAGCCCTACCTCAACGCTCAGTCAATGCTCGGGCTTCCGTCCTGCCCGCCGACCGCCGACCGCCGCGGCCCCCGGCCGGCCGGTCCCGGGGCGGCCCCTGTCACCCCGGCCCGTACGCATCCCACAACTCCCCGGCGAAGAACCGCCCGAAGCGGACCAGCCCGGCGAGCGGCGCGGCCCCCGTCGTGCGCATGGTGGCCAGCTGCCGGACGAAGTCCAGGCGTCCCACCCGCACCACACCGGAGCAGAGGGGTGCCGACCGGGGCTCGTCGCCCGGTTCGTGCCGGCCCCGGTGGATCTCGACCGCCAGGGTGGTGGTGTCCGCCCACAGGTCGAAGCCCGGGTCGTCCCCCACCTCCTTGCGGCCGGTGAGGGTCAGCAGGTGGCCCCGGGGGCCGTCCAGGTGGAGGTGGTAGAGCATCCGCCGGCGCCCCGGCAGCCCGCTCGGCACGAAGAGGTTGAACCAGCCCTGCCGTACGGGCAGTCGGCCGCCCAGCGGTTCGCAGTCCACCGCGCCGCGCGCGGCGGCCCGGTGGTCCGGCGAGTCGATGAACGCGTCCACGTCGTCGACGGTGATGGTCAGTCGCAGGGTCAGCGCCGGCCCGTCGGTCAGCGCACCGCGCATGACCTCGGCGAACGTCAGGGCCGTGGCGGGCACCGGAGCCGGCCGGTGCGCCCGCCGGGACGGCCGGTGCGCCCGCCGGGACGGCCGGTCCTCCAGCAGCCGGGTGCACATCCGGTCCGCCAGTGCCGCGATCGTCAGCGACGGATTGACGCCGACCGGCCCGGGCAGCGCCGCCGCGTCCGCCACGTACAGGCGCGGGTGTCCGAACACCTCGCCGTACGGGTCGCAGACGGCGTCCTCCGGGCGGTCGCCGATGGGCGCGCCGCCCACCGGGTGGACGGTGACGACCCGCCGCCACCACCAGATCGGGTTGTCCAGGTAGCCCGTCCCCATCCCGTCGGCGAGCCGCCGCATCGTGGCGCGGACGCCCTCGTAGTACGCCCGGCTGGTGGCGGTGGTCCACCGGACGTCCAGCCGGCCGTCGCGCAGTCCCATCACCCCGTCGGGCACGTCCCGGCCCACGCCCAGCAGCGGCAGCACGCCGGGGAAGCCCTTGCCGGGCCCGAGCAGGGCGGCGATCTCACCGGAGAAGTTGCTGTCCGGTGATCCGAGGACCCGCTCCACGGCGAGGCCGGCGGCGAGGGCGGCCAGCCGTCCGGCGCCCCCGGCGAGCCGTACGCCCTCCGCGAGCCAGTTCAGGAAGCCCGGGTAGCCGCCGTCCTGCACGATGTGCCCGCGCCCGGTGTCCCCCTCCGGCACCCCGACCACTCCGGTGATCACCGGCCCCTCGTCGGGGCGCGGCACCGGGGTGCCCCCGCGGCCGTACAGGAACGTCAGCAGATCGCCGTTGCCGCAGAACCGGGTGCCCAGCGCCGGTCCCAGACCGGGCAGTCGCGCGCGGTTGGTCAGCAGCAGGTGGACGGTTCCGTAGGTCCCGGCCGCCAGCACCAGGCGGTCGCAGTCGATGTGGTGCCGCGGCAGGTCGGCGGTGCGCGCCGGGCTCCCGCCGTCCGTGTCGTGCACGACGTAACCGACGCGGTAACCACTGCCCAGCGGCTCCACCGTCACCGCCTGGTGCCCGGTCCGCAGATCGGCGCCGTGCCGGCGCGCGGCGGACAGATAGGTGTGGTCGAGGGTGTTCTTCGCGCCGCTGTTGCAGCCGAGGTCGCATTCGCCGGTGAGCCGGCAGGTGCTGCGCGGCACGCCGTGCAGGTTGCCGTACGGCGCGTCCGCGAGCGGCTGTCCGGGGCCGGGCGGCGCCCCGGGGTGCGGGGCGAAGCTGACCGCGAGCGGCGCCGGGGACCAGGGCAGCCCCGCCTGTTCGGCCGCCTTCCGCAGTGCCCGCGTCTTCGGCGTGCGGGCGTAGGGCCCGGTCTCGGCCGGGTACGGGACCGGGCGCAGCACCGCCTCCACCGCGGCGTAGTGCGGATCGAGGTCCGCGCGGGTCAGCGGCCAGGACTCGTGTCCGCCGCCCGGCAGTTCCTCCCGCTGCACGAACCAACGCGGGTCCTTGCGGAGCAGCACATTGGCGTAGATCAGCGAGCCGCCGCCCAGCCCGCTGGAGACGAGGGAGTCGCAGCCCCGGAACCGCCAGACGTCGAACAGCCCGTACAGCCCCTCGCTCGGGTCCCAGAGGGCCCGTCCCAGCTCTGCCGGGGTCCGGGGGAAGCTCCCCGGCGCGTACGCCCGGCCGCGCTCCAGGACGACGACGGACAGGCCCGCTTCCGCCAGCCGGAAGGCCGTCACCGAGCCACCGAAACCGGAACCGATTACCAGGGCATCGACCCGCTCGGGCCGCCCCGTCCCGTGTCCCACCGGCGTCTCGGCCACGACTGGTCCTCCCGGTTCCGCCCGGTTCGGCGACGGCCGCGCGGACCGCAGCGGCCGGACCTCCCAGTAGAGCAACGGTCCGCCGCGCCCACATCCGGAGCGCGCGGCGGGCGCCCGGGCATCCGGCGCAATCCCGCACATCCGACGTTAGTGATCAGGACAGTCGGGAACCCGTGTGCCGGCGGCCGGTGCCGGGGCCCTCGTGGTGTCCCTCGGCGTCCGCCGACGGCTTCCGGCCGCGGTCGCCCGACCAGTACGTCACACGGAGAAAGGCGGAACCATGCCCACTGCACGCGACATCATGTCCCCCGGAGCCGAGTGCGTCGGCGCCGAGGACAGCGTCCTCGACGCGGCCCGCAAGCTCACCGACCTCGGTGTCGGGGCGGTGCCCATCTGCGGTACGGACGACAAGCTCAAGGGCGTCCTGACGGACCGCGACATCGTGGTGAAGGTGCTGGGCCGGGGCAAGGACCCCGCGCAGACCAAGGCCGGCGAGCTGGCGCAGGGCGAGGCGGTCACCATCGGCGCCGACGACGGCACCGAGGAGATCCTCGCGACCATGACGCAGCACAAGGTCCGGCGCCTGCCGGTGATCGACGGGCACCGCCTGGTCGGCATGGTCGCGCTGGCGGACGTCGCCCGCTCGCTGCCCGACGCCAAGGCCGGAGACCTCCTCGAAGCCCTCTCCACCGACTGAAGCACCCGCCACCGGCCGAGGGCGCCGCGCAGGCGGTGCGGGGGTGCGGCCATACCGGACCGTAGGCACGATGGTGTACGCGGCGCGGGCGTACCTCCGTAAAACACCGTGAACCCCGGTTCGAACACCGGTCCGGTTATGGCGCGGCTCCCGCCGTACGGGTATACACGGGCCCACACGACGGGAGGCGCACATGACCATCGACGGTTTCACGACCTGCCTGTGGTTCGACGGGCAGGCCGAGGAGGCGGCACACCACTACCTCTCCATCTTCAAGAACTCCCAGCTGGGCAAGATCGCCCGCTACACCGAGGCCGGTCCGGGGACGCCCGGTGAGGTGATGGCCGTCGAGTTCGTCCTCAACGGCCAGAAGTTCATGGGGCTCAACGGCGGCCCGGAGTTCACGTTCAACGAGGCCGTGTCGTTCCAGGTCCGCTGCGCGGATCAGGAGGAAGTCGACTACTACTGGGGAAAGCTCAGTGACGGCGGTGAAGAGGGCCCCTGCGGCTGGCTGAAGGACAGGTACGGCGTGTCCTGGCAGGTCTTCCCCGCCGAACTCCTCGACCTGGTCGGCGACTCCGACCCGCAGAAGGCGAAGCGCGCCACCGAGGCGATGCTCCGCATGAAGAAGATCGACCTCGCCGCCATCCGCAAGGCGCACGCCGGGGAGCAGTAAGTCCGCAGGGCGGCGGGCACGGGCGGACGGGGCGGTCCGGCCGCCGCCCGTGCCCGCCGCCGCTCGTATCCGCTGCCGCCCGCGCCCGCCGACCGCGCCCCGACGGACGACGGGCGGGGACGGCAGTGCGGCGCCGGCTTTCGGCGGCCCACCCGATTGGCCGCCCCGGTGATGACAAACCGGGCGCATCGGGTAGTCAGCCTCCATGTTCCTCGCTGCGCCCCTGCCGGTCGAACCGCCGACCGCCGCCTCGCATCTGATCATCGGGATCGGCCCGCTCATCGCGGGCATCGTCATCGTGCTCCTGCTGATCGGTGCCGTGGTGTACGGGTACCGGCGCCGCGCGCGCAACAAGGACCGCCCGCCGCGCGCCCACGCGCGGCCCCGGGGCACCGCGGCCCGGAACGGAACGTCGGCGCGCGAGACCGACGGCGTGTCCCGGGACCGTCATCAGGAGACACCGACCGGGGTCGAGGACCTGGGCGAGTACGGAACCCGCCCGGGGAACCCGGACGACCCGCCGCCGTGGAACGAGGGGAAGAGCGGCTCGTTCGGCAACGGCTGAGGACCGCCGATGGTGTTCCGCCGGCGGAGGGCGCGGGCCCGCGCCGGGTACCTCGCCCGCACCGGTTTCGAGGCGCTGGACCGGCGGCTGCCGGTGGCCGAAGGGGCCAGGGCCCTGCTGCGCAAGGCGTTCCCCGACCACTGGTCGTTCCTGCTCGGCGAACTCGCGCTCTACTCCTTCCTCGTACTGGTCCTCACCGGGACGTATCTGACCCTCTTCTTCGATCCGGTGACCGCGCAGACCGTCTACCACGGACGGCACACCCCGCTGTCCGGCCTGCCCATGTCCCACGCGTACGCCTCCACCCTGCACATCAGCTTCGACGTCCGCGGCGGGCTGCTGATCCGGCAGATCCACCACTGGGCGGCCCTGGTCTTCATCGCCGCGATCTGCGTGCACCTGCTCCGCATCTTCTTCACCGGCGCGTTCCGCAAGCCCCGGGAATTCAACTGGGTCATCGGCGTGACGCTCTTCGTGCTGGCGACCCTGGAGGGATTCGCCGGCTATTCGCTGCCCGACGATTCGCTGTCCGGGACCGGCCTGCGCACCGCGAACACCATCGTGCTGTCGATCCCGCTCGTCGGGACGTACCTGAGCTTCTTCCTGTGGGGCGGCGAATTCCCGGGCACGGACCTCATCAACCGCCTGTACGGGCTGCACATCCTGCTCGTCCCGGGAATCATGGTCGCGCTGATCACGGCACACCTGATCCTGGTCGTCCACCTCAAGCACACGCAGTGGAACCAGCGCGGCCGAACGAACCGCAACGTCGTCGGCCGGCCGATGTATCCGCACTTCACCGCGAAATCCGCCGGACTGTTCTTCATGACCGCCGGCGTGCTGACGTTCCTCGGCGCACTGGCCCAGATCAACCCCGTGTGGGACTACGGACCGTACCGGGCCGACCAGGTCGCCACCGACGCCCAGCCCGACTGGTACGTCGGATTCCTGGAAGGCGCGCTGCGCCTCATGCCGCCGTGGGAAACCGACATCTGGGGCCACACCGTCCTGTGGAGCGTGCTGATTCCGGCGGTGATTCTGCCCGGGCTGTTCTTCCTCGTCCTCTATCTCTATCCGTTCTGCGAGAAGTGGGTGACCCGGGACGGCACGGAACACCACCTGTGCGACCGGCCGCGGAACCGGCCCACGCGGACCGGACTGGGCGTCGCCGGAATCGTCTTCTACGCGGTGCTCCTCGCGGCCGGCGGCAACGATGTGACCGCCTTCGTCTTCGGCGTCTCGGTGAACGCCCTGACCTGGTTCTTCCGCATCACCCTGGTGGTGGGCCCGGTGCTCGCGTTCCTGCTCACCAAGCGGATCTGCCTCGCCCTGCAGAGCGAGGACCGCGACGCGCTGCTGGCGGGGGAGGAGACGGGCGCGGTGGCGCAGGACGTGAGCGGCGGCCTCGACGAGGGACGGCGCGGTCTCTCCGCCGACCACCGGTACCGGCTGCTCGTCCGCGACGTCCCCGAGCCGCTGCCGCCGCCCGCGGACCCGGCGCGCCTCGCCCGGCGGCAGCGGGCGCGACTGGCGCTGAGCAACTGGTACCACCGCGACCGGGTCGAGCTGCCGGTCACCCCGGAGCAGCGGGAGCGTATCGCCGAGCGTACGGCGGGGCCGGACCGCGGACCGCAGGACCGGGACGGCGACCGTACGTGATGCTGTACGGGAGTACCCACGTGATTCCGTACGGGAGTACCCACGTGATTCCGTACGGGAGTACCCACGTGATGCCGCACGGGAATGCATACGAGTGCTGTACGGAAACGCACGCGGGAACGCTTGCGGACGCCGTACGGAATCCGTCACGGATGCCCGGAGAATTCCAGCACTATGCCGATGACACCCGCCACCAGCAGCCCGGCCCCGATGACGAACAGCCACAGGCCGAAGACGACGCCCAGCGCGGTCAGCGCCACCGCCAGGCCGGTCAGCGGGGGATAACCGCTGCGGGGCGGGAAGAACCCGAGGCCGCCGGACCGTTCGCGGATTTCCGCGTCCTTGTGGTCCTCCGGCCGCTCTCCCCGTTTGTGATGGTTGAGCGTGCAGAAACCGCTCACGAGCGAGGACATCAGGAAGGACACGGCCAGCGCCGCCGTACCGGCCGGTTCCGCGGACCAGAAGGCGTAGCCGAGGCCCGCCACGAAGAAGAATGCCGCCACTCCGGCGAACAGGAATGCCTCGGTCTTCACATGTGCCGCTCTCTGTGCGGGTCGGGGGTCGGTTCGGCCGCACCGCGCTGCGGGGCGGGCAGCCGCAGCACCTCGGGGTGGTGCAGGTCGAAAGCGGGAGAGTCGGACCGTACGCGGGGCACCGCGTGGAAATTGTGCCGGGGCGGCGGGCAGGACGTGGCCCACTCCAGCGACCTGCCGTAACCCCATGGATCATCCACCGTCACCTTCGGCGCATGGCGCGCCGTACGCCACACGTTGTACAGGAAAGGCAGCGTGGAGAGCCCGAGCAGGAACGCACCGATGGAGGAGAGCGAGTTCAGTACGGTGAATCCGTCGGCCGCCAGATAGTCCGCGTAGCGCCGGGGCATTCCCTCGGAGCCCAGCCAGTGCTGCACCAGGAAGGTCAGCTGGAAACCGGTGAAGAGCGTCCAGAAATGGATTTTCCCCAGCCGTTCGTCGAGCAGACGGCCCGTCAGCTTCGGCCACCAGAAGTAGAAACCGCCGAACATGGCGAAGACCACCGTGCCGAAGAGCACGTAATGCAGGTGCGCGACGATGAAGTACGAGTCGGTGACGTGGAAGTCCAGCGGCGGCGAGGCGATCAGCACCCCGCTCAGCCCGCCGAGCAGAAAGGTGACCAGGAATCCGCCGGCCCACAGCATCGGCGTCTCGAACGACAGGCTGCCCCGCCACATGGTGCCGATCCAGTTGAAGAACTTCACCCCCGTCGGCGCCGCGATCAGGAAGGAGAGCAGGGAGAAGAACGGCAGCAGTACCGCGCCCGTGGCGAACATGTGGTGCGCCCACACGGTCGCCGAGAGCATGGTGATGGCGATGGTCGCGCCCACCATGCCGATGTACCCGAACACCGGCTTGCGGCTGAACACCGGGACGATCTCCGTGATCACCCCGAAGAACGGCAGGGCGACGATGTAGACCTCCGGGTGCCCGAAGAACCAGAACAGGTGCTGCCACAGGACCGCCCCGCCGTTGGCCGGGTCGTAGACGTGCGCGCCGAACTTCCGGTCCGCCTCCAGGGCGAGGAGCGCGGCGGTCAGCACCGGGAACGCCAGCAGCGCCAGGATCGAGGTGAACAGCACGTTCCAGGTGAAGATCGGCATCCGGAACATGGTCATGCCCGGGGCCCGCAGGCACATGATGGTGGCGATGAAGTTGACCGCGCCCAGCGTGGTGCTCAGGCCCGCCACGACGAGCCCCATGGTCCACAGGTCGCCGCCGGCGCCCGGCGTGCGCAGGGCGCTGTTGAGCGGCGCGTAGGCGAACCAGCCGAACGACGCGGCACCCTGCGGCGTGAGGAAGCCCGAGACCACCATCAGGCCTCCGAACAGGAACAGCCAGTACGTCAGGGCGTTGAGCCGGGGGAACGCCACGTCGGGGGCGCCGATCTGCACCGGCATGACCGCGTTCGAGAACCCGGCGAACATGGGCGTCGCGAACAGCAGCATCATGATCGTGCCGTGGATGGTGAACAGCTGGTTGTACTGCTCGTTGCTGACGATCTGCAGACCGGGCCGGGCCAGTTCGGCGCGCATCAGCATCGCCAGTGCGCCCGCGAACAGGAAGAAGCCGAACGCGGTGACGAGGTAGAGATTGCCGATCACCTTGTGGTCGGTGGTGGTCAGCCAGCGGCGCACCGCACGGCCCACCGTGTTGCGGGGCGCCGCGGCCGCCTCCGTACGCGTGCCCTGCTCGACCTGGACCACCAGCAACCTCCGCCCGGCCCGCGCCGCAACCCGGCACGGGGACGCCGACACGTACCGCGCCGCACGCGCGCGCCGGGCCGGCGCACGACCGCCGCCCGGCACTGACAGCCTGGCACCGGCACGGCCGGATTCCCGGTGCCCACGGGGCGGGGCGGGCCGCCGCCACCCGGAAGGGTGCACCGGTGCCCCCACGGGGAGGGCACCGGTGCGGGAGCGTACGGCGGTGGGAGGCCGGTGGGCCGGGCGCCGGGCCGTTCGTGCGCGGCTCAGGCCCGGCGCGTCCGCTCGGCGGTCGCCGGGCCGCGGCGCAGGGAGAACAGCCGGAGCAGCAGTCCCGCTCCGCTCGCGGCGGCAGACACCCGCTCCCGGGCAGGGGCGGGCACGGGGGTCTTGTCCTGGGCGGCTTCAGATGCTTGCCGCCCGGGACCGGACGAAGAGCCGTGGTCCGGGGTCGCGGCGGGGCCGTGTCCAGGACCGGTCGCGGCGGTGGCCGCGGGGCGGACGCGCTCCGGGCCCGGCCCGGGGTCGTCCGGCGCGTAACTCAGGGCGCGCAGGTAGCCTTCCAGCGCGCGTTGGGGATCGATGGGCATGACGCACCTCTCCTGCTGGTCGCAACTGCGGTGTGCGGGAGCGTTCGCGCCTCTCCGGTGCGCCGTCGGGGGACGGCTGCCCGGCCGGTCCGTCCGGGCCGGTACCTCCGGAGCGCGGCGGGAACGCGGCCCGGTCAGCAGCGCAGGACGGTGTGGTGCGCGCGGGCGTTGGCGTCGTTCCGTACGCCCGGCCGCAGATCGGCCCAGCGGGTGAGCAGGCGGGCGGTACGGCCGGGGCGGCACGGGAGCGAGGGGGCCAGGGGCTGCGCCGTGGGGGAGCGGTCCGGGCGGCCCGCGCGGGGCGACCGGGGCCCGGCCTGGGCAACGCTGTCGTCGGCGGCGGTCTTGGCCGGAGCGGCAGCGGCGACCTCGGACTGCCCCGAGGCCGCTTCCACGGCGGCGGGCGCCGCACCGCACAGGGCGAACAGCACCGCGATCAGCATCAGGAGACCGGCCCGCGCCACGGACCGGCGCCTCCGACGTCCCCCAAGGTTCATACACAAAGAGTAGTCATTCGATTACTGTTCGCGCATGTCGTCGAATGGGTGAGTTTCCCGCGGTGGGGGCTGTCGTAACGGAAGCAGTCATGCTCGGAAGCCGTCGTCCCCGGTGGGGCCCCGTCGGCCGAGCGGGCGCCGTCATCCGGTAGGGGTGAGGTGCGGGCTCGTGCGTGTCGGCGGCGCGCCCAGGGGAAAGGGTCGGGTAATGGCCCGTCCGCCGCGCGGCACCACGTCCCGGGCAGTGGTCGCCGGCAGGCAGGCTCCCGCCCGGCTCCGCCGTCGGGGAGCCACCGGGTCACCGCACCTCACCGCGCCTGGAGTAGCCGTGCCCGTGCAAACCGTCCCGCTCCGTCCCGTCCCCGGCCCGCGCGGTCTGCCCTGGCTCGGGAACCTGCCCGCCTTCGGCAAGGACCCGCTGGCCTTCCTGGCCCGCCTGCGGGACGAGTTCGGCGACGCCGTGACGTGGTCCTTCGGCCCCCGGCGCAGCCTGTTCCTCTCCCACCCGCAGCACATCGCCGAATTCCTCGGCTCCCGGGACCACTCCTACGACCTCCTGGAAGCCGGCTGGGCCTTCCGGCAGATCGTCGGTGACAGTGTCATCCGCAGTACGGGCGCCGACTGGCGCCGCAAGCGCGGCCTGGTCCAGCCGGCCGTCCGTCCGCGCCAGGTCCGCCGCTACGCTCGGACCATGGTCGACAGCGCCCTCGGGGCGGCCGGCCGCTGGCGCGACGGCGAACGTGTCGACGTACAGCGGGAGATGACGCTCATCACCCAGCGCGTCGTGCTCCGTACCCTGTTCGGCAACGACCTCGGAGACCGGACCCGTGCCCTCGGCGCGGCGATGGCCGTGGCCGAACAGGCGATCGCCACCGAGATCCGCAGCCTCGGCCTCTTCCTCCCCGACCGGGTGCGCACTCCCTACCGCCGGCGCCTGCTCGACGCCATCGCCACCATCGACGCCGAGGTGCACCGGCTGATCGCCGCACGGGCGACCGGGGCGCGCGCGGGCGACGGCGACGGTACGAACGGCCGGGTCGACCGGGGCGGCGACCTGCTGTCCCGGCTGCTCGAAGCGAGGGACGAGGAGGGGCGCCCGCTGTCCGCCAAGGAGGTCCGCGACGAGGCGGTGACGCTGTGGGCGGCCGGCCACGAGACGACCTCCACCGCGTTGACGTGGATCTGGCACCTGCTGTCCCGGTCGCCCGAAGCGCGCGCCCGCCTGGACGACGAACTCGACCGCGTCCTGGGCGGCCGGCCGCCCACCGTCGAGGATCACGAACGGCTGCCCTGGACCCGGCAGATCGTCAAGGAGGCCCTGCGGGTCTACCCGCCCGCCTGGCTCGTCCCCGCCGTGGCCAGGGAGGGTGCCGTCCTGGGCGGCCGCCTCATCCCCGCCGGTACGGCGGTGTGGTGCAGCCAGTGGACGGCCCACCGGGACCCGCGCTGGTTCCCCGACCCCACGGCGTTCCGCCCCGAACGCTGGGACCCGCACGCCCCGGACGCCATCCCCGATCACGCCTGGTTCCCGTTCGGCGGCGGTCCTCGTGGTTGCATCGGCGCCCGGTTCGCCCAGGTGGAGGCGGCCCTGCTGTTGGCCACTCTGGCGCAGCGCTTCCACCTGGACGTCACCCCGGAGAAAGTGCCCCACCGGGCGGGCCTGCTCATCCAGCCCGCCGTGCCGCTGATCGCCACCTTGCGCGCACGCCCGTATCCGTGACCGAGCCACCGGGAGGACACCGGTGTCCGGCCGTCAGCCCAGAATCCCCAGCTCGGTGTCCGGGCGGCAGCCGTAACACGCCTCCACGCCCCGGCCGAGGGCGTCGACCGCCTGCTCGCGGCTGATGGCCCGGCCGCGGGCCTGGCTGCACCCGCCGGCGTGGACGCGGACGGGACGCCCGTTGCGCCCGCCGAGCCGTTCGGTCTCCAGCAGCCAGTCGGGCCGCGGCGGCCGGACCGGTACGGGCCGGTTCCGCTCCTGCTGTTCGAGGAACTGGATGCGGGCCCGGACCGCGGAGAGCTGTAGGCGCAGCCACGTCTCCAAGGTACGGAGGCGCGGCAGGTCAGGGGGCAGTTCGCTCACGTGTTCGAGTCTAGCGTCTGGCCTGCCGGGCGGACCGGTCCGTACGGCGGCCGGGCCGTCAGGCGTCGCTGCCGGTGGGGGCGGGCTCGGCCGACGACGGGGCCGCGCGGGCCGGAGTCCGGCAGACCACCGCGGCGCACACCAGGGCGGCGGCGATGCCGCCCAGGTGGGCGCGGCTGGAGAGGGTGGAGGTCAGTACGCATTCCAGGGAGAAGGTCAGCACCGTACCGAAGATCAGGACGGGGGCCCGGCAGGCCCATCCGACGCAGATCAGCAGCCCCACCACGGCCGCGGACGGCCCGGTGTCGGCCAGCATCGCCTCGTCCGGGGGGACCGCCAGCGGGTGGCCGGGGCCGAGGGTGAGCAGGAAGCGGGCGAACAGCGTCGCCGCGGCCGTGACCGCCAGTGAGACGGCCGCCGTACGCAGGGTGCCGAGGACACACTCGGCCACCCCGAAGATCACGATCACCTGGGCGAGGGCGCCCCACCACGGCAGTCCCGGCGCGGGTGCGAAGAGCGAGAGCGGCAGCCGCAGCGGCACCAGCCAGAGCGGGACGTCGGCCCGCACCCCGCCGAGCGCCCAGACCAGCCGGGAGCCGGCGTCCGTCAGGGCGAGGGCGTGGCAGGTGATCACGAGGATCGCGGACGCCGTGGTCAGCGGTACCGCGGCCAGACGTCGACGGCACAGTGCGGCCCAGGTCGGACCGGCGACACGGTGCCACTGCGCGAGGAGGGCCCGCCCGGTACGCGCCGTCAGGGCCGGTGCGAGCTTGCGCGCCCTGTGGTCCACCGGTGCGCCGGCCGCCCGATCGGGGCCCGCCGGGTGGTGCGGCGGGCGTCCCGGCGCGCGCGAGGGATGCCGTTTCGGTTCCGGCAGGGCCCGTTCCCGGCGCGGAAGGGGCCACCACGCGCCGGTCACGGGCGGGTCCTGTTCGTCATCGAGCCTCCGACGGGAACCGGCGACTGCGTCGCGGTTCGGCGATCGTGATCAGTCGTGTCTCACTGGTTGCCCACTCATTCCCCCGTACGGCTCCCGAGGCCCGTCGGCCTCCGGCACTTCACCCCTTCGCCACGGGTGCCCCGCCGTGCCGCGTGCATGTCGGCCACCCGGCGGCAGCTGAACAGGCGTCAGCCCGCCGGTTCCGGGTATGCGCCCGGCCGCGACCCGTCCCACGCCTCCGTCCTGCGAAGATGTCAAAATACGACGTTCCTCGTACAATAAAGCTCCCCGGCTGAAAACCGACCGCCCGGAGCCGACTTCCAGGAGCCGCCATGCCGACCACCACGACGACATCCGCCGACCGGCCGGGCGCCCGTGCCCTGGACCACCCGGACGTCGCGGCGATCCGCCTCGAAGACGTCCTGCACGCGCTGGCCGACCCGATGCGGCTGCGCATCGTCCGCCGTCTCGCCGCGGCCGAGGGCGAACTGTCCTGCGCCGTCATCGACCTGCCGGTCAGCAAGTCCACCTGTACGCACCACTTCCGGGTGCTGCGCGAGCACGGCGTCATCAGCCAGATCTACCGCGGTACGGCCAAGATGAACGTGCTGCGCCGGGCGGACCTGGACACCCTCTTCCCCGGCCTGCTCGAACGGGTGCTGGAGGCGGCGGAACTCCAGGACAGGCGGCTGGGCGCCTGAAGGGGCGCGGGGGCGCGAGGTCTCGAAGAGGCGGGGAAGGAGGGGGACGAGGCGTCCGTCCAGACCTGACGGGAACTCGTACGTGTACCTGGATCTGTACCTGCGCCCGTTGCCGTACGCGGGCCTGTGCCTGTACCGGGGCCGGTACCCGAAGCAGTACCTGTCCCCGGACCCGGAGCAGTACCTGTACCCGAGGCCATACCCGCAGTCGAATACGTACCCGCGCTCATACTCGCCCGGCACCCGCTCAGCGCTCCCGTCTCCGCCTCAGTCCCGGTCCCCGTTCCCGTCCCTCTCCATATCCCCGTTCCCGTCCGCGGCGGCCACCAGCAGCCCCGGCCAGTCGGCGATCTTCACGGTCGTCCGTCCCAGTTCGCGGCCGAGTGCGGCCTCCGCGGCCTCGATACGCAGCCAGCCCGGCCAGGGGACGGGGTGCTGCCCCGCCTGTCGCAGCACGGCCAGCGGGTCGTCCGGCAGGGGCTCGCGCGCCAGTACCTCCGCGTCCGCCAGCAACGCGGCAGCGGTCTGCTTGGCACACGGCCGGTTGGTACCGATCACGCCGGTCGGCCCGCGTTTGATCCAACCCGCCACGTACTCGCCGGGGGAGGGCACGCCGTCCCGCAGTACCCGGCCCTCCGCGTGCGGCACCGTCCCGGTCGTCGCGTCGAACGGCAGGCCCGGTTGCGGCGTCCCCTTGTAGCCGACCGAGCGCAGCACCAGCTGCGCGGGGATCTCCTCGTACCGCCCGGTGCCCGTGACGCCGCCCAGCCCGTCCGGCACCGTCCGCTCGAACCGCACCGCGCGCACGCCCGACTCCGGATCACCGAGGACTTCGACGGGCCGGAGGAAGAACCGCAGATGAATCCGGCGCCGCGCCTCACGAGCCACCCCCGGCGCATCTTCTGCCCCTCCACCCCCTCCCATCCCTTCTGCCACCTCCGCCCCTTCTTTCCCTCCTGCCTCCCCTGCCTCCCTCGTCTTCCCGGCCCAGTTGCGCAGCACCTCCAGATTGCGCCGGTTCACCGCGGGCAGCCCCGTGGAATCGCCGTACGCCGGGTCCAGTGCCAGCTCACCGGGCCGTACGACCACATCCGCACCCGGCAGCGTGCCCAGTTCACGCAGCTCCTTGGTGGTGAACTTGGCCTGCGACGGCCCCCGCCGCCCCACCATCCACACGTCCTCGATCCGGCTCTCCGCGAGCGCGCCGAGCGCGGCCTGCGGCACGTCCGTGCTCGCCAGCTCGTCCGCCCCGCGGGCGAGAATCCGCGCCACGTCCACCGCGACGTTGCCCACGCCGATCACCACCGCGGACCGCGCGGCCAGCGGGAAGCGGCCGTCCGCCGCGTCCGGGTGCGCGCTGTACCAGGAGACGAAGCCGGTGGCGGAGTGGCTGCCGGGCAGGTCCTCGCCCGGGATGCCCAGGTGCCGGTCGGTGGCGGCCCCCACGCAGTACACCACCGCGTGGAACACGCGCCGCAGCTCCCGCGGCCCCAGGCCGTCGGCTCCCACGTCGACGTTGCCCAGGAAGTGCACACGCGGGTGCTCCAGCACTGTACGGAGGTTGTGCTGGAGCGATTTGATCTTCTCGTGGTCGGGCGCGACCCCGTAGCGGACCAGTCCGTACGGGCACGGCAGCCGGTCGAGCACATACACCTCGACGTCCGGCACGGCCTCCTGCCCGACCAGCGCCTGAGCGGTGTAGACGCCACTGGGTCCCGACCCGATCACTGCGACACGAAGCACGGAAGGCCCCTTCCCGCGGAGTACTTCCAGAATCGCACTGGTGTGGGGTACGCGGGAGGTGTGCGGCCGGGGTTGCTCGGCAGGGGCACAGGGGGCGTCGCGGTGGCGTCACGAGGAGTGAATCCCGTACGGGCAACACCCTTCACCCGCCGGAGCGAATCCCACCACCCGCCCGAGCCAGGCCGGCGAGCCGTACGTCATGGGGTGCGTCAGCCGTGGAGTGCGTCTGCCATGGGGTGCGTCTGCCATGGGCCGCGCCCGCCACGGAGTGCGTCCGCCATGGGGCGCCGCCGTGCGCCGTGGCCCGCGCGTCGTGCCTCCGTACGTCCGGGGCGTGCCTCCGTACGTCCGGGCCGCCCACCGCGCATCCACCAGGGCGAATCGAACGGAATCATCCCCCCCCAGCCGGGGGTTACCCAAGGGCGGCGCGCCAGAACCGCCCCGCCTCCCCCGCCCACCCCACCCAGCACCGATTCCCCGCGCCCCGCTCCTCCCGAACCTCCCCGCTCCCCCCACCCTCTCCGCCCGTTCACCCTTCCGCCGCCGCACCTTCCCGCCCCAACACGGGCGGCTGTTCGCTCAGCGGGGGCGGGCTCTTCGCCTGGTGCTCGCTCGGCGGAAGCGAGTCCTTCGACAGCTGTTCGTGCAGCGGTGTGGTGACATCCGGCGGTGGCCCCAGGAGCGGGGGCGGACCTTCGAGCGGCGGTTCCGGCCCTTCGCTAGGTGGCACTCCCAGCTCCCAGTCGAGCCCGTACCGCTGGAACAGCTCGGCCCGCAGTCGTGCGGCCGGCATCGGCGCCCCTGGAAGCAGCACCGCCACCACCGCCCCCATCAGCAACGCCCGCAGCAGCCGGTAATCCGTGTCCGCGTCCTTCGAGCCGTACCGCTCGACGGTGTCACGCAGCAAGAACGCCAGCCGCTGCTGCTCGGGGCACTGGATGAAACCTTCCGCCGTCAGAATCCCGGCCATGTGCGTACGCATCAGCAACGGACGTTCCTGCGCCAGCCCGAGAATCGCGTCGATCGCCCGCGCCAACAGCTCCCGGCCCGCGTCCGCGCCCACCGGGGCGGGTTCGCGCTCCAGAGCCGCTTGCAGCGAGCGGTGCATCAGCCGGTGCACGGCGGACTGCAGCAGCTGCCGCTTGCCCGGGAAGTAGTACGAGATCAGCCCACGCGCAGAACCGGCACGGGAGGCGATGTCCCCGAGCGTCGTCGCCTCGTACCCGCGCTCGTCCACCAGCTCGACGGTCGCCTGCAACAAGCGCTCCCGGGAACGCCGCCGCAACTCTTCATTGACCGAGGGGCTGCGGGGGGACATGCTGTTAACTCCTGCGTTGACTGGCTGGGAGCCAATATACTCAGCAGGTCTCCGGATGTCCGCCCCGACGCGGCCAGGACTCCGGTCGAGCTGCCTGAGTCGGGCGACGCGGGGGATCGCCCGACTCAGGCCCGCGTGACGCCGATCGCACCGTCTGTGGCCTGCGTCTTTGCAGGTCACAGACGGTGCGGCGGGTTGGGGTGGGTGGCGTCTTCCAGGGCCGTGCCGCGTCATGCAGTCGATCCTCCCCAACCGCTCCCCAGGGACTTCCTCTTTCGCGCCGATGGTGGAGCGCGACTGAACAGTCTTTCCGGCGGGCCCCGGTGCGCACGCTAGGTGACTTGGATGCTCTGCCTCGGAGTGGCCCATTCGAAGCCGCCCTCACGCTGGAACTCCTGCCCGGTGACCAGGCCGCCGTAGCGGCGCTGCGCACGGCTCGGCGCAAACAAACGGTTGCCGACGTCCTGCGACGGCAGGAGACGGAGGCGCTGGCCAGGGAACTCGCCAAGCCCGCAGCGGTCCTGACGCAGTGGATCGAGCATGACCACGTGGTTCGAGCAGGACCACATCGACTGCGCGCACCCGCTGCCCGACACCGCCGTGCGTGAGATCGCGCAACCCTTCGCCCGGTACCGCCCCGCACATGAGCGGACCATCGAATTCGAGGCACTCGAAGTGGTCAGGAGCTTCCTGGACAGTTTCCCTGACCTGTCCCAGAAACAGATGCTCTACGCGCTCCTGGCCGGAGGCATGCACCACGTCATCAGCAGGGGTCTGCATGCCACCCCGAGGTCCTGACGGCAGCCCTGCCCCGCTCTGCGCGGTCCCGGCCGGTTCATCGGCGGCAGTGGTCCAGGCGGGCGGGGGTGGGCCAGCGGACGTCGGTGGCCCAGCCGAGGCGTTCGAAGAGGCGGATGGCGGCGGCGGTCGGGTCGAGCTGGCCGCGGTCGACGCCGTGGCGGGCGCAGGTGGGGTCGGCGTGGTGGAGGTTGTGCCAGCTTTCGCCGAAGGAGAGCAGGGCCAGCGGCCACAGGTTGGTGGCGCGGTCGTGGCGGCGGGTACGGAACGGGCGGGTGCCGACCATGTGGCACAGCGAGTTCACGCTCCACGTCACGTGCTGGAGCAGGGCAACGCGTACGAGGCCGGCCCACAGCAGTGCCGTGAGAGCGCCGTGCAGCGTGCCGCCGACGCCCCAGCCGATGGCGAACGGCAGCGCGAGGCTGAGGGCGCACCATGCGGGGAAGGCACGGGAGACGGCGCGCAGCCCGCGGTCGGCGAGCAGGTCGGGGGCGTAGCGTCCGGCGGGGACGGTGGCGCTGGTTTCGCGGTGGAACAGCCATCCGACGTGGGCGTGTGCCAGGCCGCGGAGCTGACCGCGCAGGGTGGTGCCGTAGCGGAACGGCGAGTGGGGGTCGCCGGGGCGGTCGGTGAAGGCGTGGTGGCGCCGGTGGGTGGCGACCCAGCCGATCACATCGCCCTGGAAGCTCATCGAGCCGGCCACCGCCAGGACGAGGCGCAGTGGCCGGATGGCGGTGAAACTGCGGTGCGTCAGGCCCCGGTGGAACCCTGCGGTGACGCCCAGGCCGGTGACGACGTAGAAGACGAGGGCGATGAGGAGGTCGGCCGGACCGAACAGGCGTCCCCACAGCACCCAGCCGGCCAGGACCACGGCCAGCAGGGGAAACGCCACGATGACCCCCGTCAGGACCATCTGGAGGCGCTGGGCGCCGGTACGGGGGCCGCGCCGTCCCTCCAGGAAAGGGGAGGTTCCGTCATAAGCGCGTCGGCTCCCGGGCCGTTCAGGTGGTGCCTGGGGCGCGGTGGTCGTGGTCATGCGTGGCTCCTCGGCCTGTTTGGAGGGGTTCGGTCCGGCCGGGGTCCTGGGCCTGCAAGGTAGGGGGTTCCCAAAACGGCGGGAGGCGGCACGCTGTGGGCTGCCGCGAGTGGCCGTCAGGCGGGGAGACGGTGCGGGCCGTAGCCTGCTGGGCTGGTCTGCGTTCCGGTACTGCTGCCTGTGCGGGAGGCGTTGGCCATGATGCGGCCGGCCTGGTCCGCCGGGGTGTCGGGCGCCACGACGAGCAGGTCGCACCGGCCGGTGCCCAGGGCGAGCAGGCAGACGCTGTGGCGGTGTCCCATGCCGATGGACCGGCTGATGTGGATCACCCGTCGGCCGAGCACCAGGCGGTGGGGGCCGGTGTCCCACATCGAGTTGTCGACGGTGACCCGGGTGATACGGCCCCAGCGGGGGGCCAGCGCATCGAGCAGGGGCGGCAGTTCGGTGGCGAGTTGCCGGGTGCGCGGCCACCACGCGCCGTCGATGCGGTGCAAGCCGGTGCCCTGGGGGAGAACGGCTAGCCGGGCGGGAAGGGACCGTTGAGGGGCGGTCGGGGGCACGCTGGTGGTGGTCATGGCGTCAGCCTCTCTCCGGACGGTTCGTCCGGGGTGGTGGGTGCGGACGGCCGCGGGACGGCGTTCGCGAGTTCGTCGTGGTGGGGCCGGCCTGCGACCGGCCACGGCCGTGGCGGCTCCGTGGCGCCGGGGGTGCGGGTGGTGTCGACCGTGAGGTGGAGTCTGGTGCCGCCGTCGGGCGCGTCGGGGTAGCTGCGCTGCTCGGCGCCGGCGTAGTGGTCGCGCAGCGTCTGGGCGACCAGGCGGGCCGCTTCGGGGGTCGCCGCCTCGATGCGGACATCGACGTGACCGGGTGCCGCCGTGGGCCCCTGGGTGGCCCCGGCGGGTTGCGGACGGGCAGTGGTGCGCTCGGGGTGGTCGGTCAGTGGGCGGTGGGTCATGAGTATCTCCTTCCGGGCCGCACGGAGGCGGCGTCGGGGACGCGGTGGTCCGTAGGGGCGGCCGGAGAGGAAACCTCCGGTGCGGTGCGGTGCGGTCGCGAGGCCGGTGCCGAACAGAACGTTGCTGGGACGCCGCAGCCACCAAGGTGACCCGCGGCATGCGCGGCTGGGCGGACCTACCTGGTCGGGGCCGGGGCCGGGGCCGTGCGGACGGCTCCGCCCTCGCTCTCCCATTCGGCTGCGCCGGGCGGCACGTTGCGGGTACCCACCGTCCGGCGGCTACACGCAACGGTCGGCGCACCGAAGGTCTTCAACAGGCCGCTTGCCGTAAGGGTGTTGTGCGGATCGGCGGCAGCGAGCATGAGGGCCGCCGCACGGTCCGGGGCGGTTTCGGGCGGCACGATCAGCAGGTCCCAGCGGCCCACGGTGTACGAGGCGAGGAACAGCTCGTGCGGGTCCTGTTCGGCCCCGAACGCTCCCACCCGCACCACGTGGCCGTTGACGGGCACCTTGCGCGGGGTCACCGGCCAGTAGGCCGGGTTCACCGTGACGCTGGTGATGCGGCCCCACAGGGGGTCCAAGGCGACGGTGAGAGCTGGCAGTTCGCGTACCAGGTCGCGGGAGCGGGGCCACCAGGCGCCGTCCAGCGGGCCACTGCGACGGTTCGTCGGTGTCAGGCGGAGCCTGGCTGCCCGGGGGCTGGTGGAAGCAGTCGTTGATTCGTCGAGCACGGTCATGGCTCGGTCCCACCTGAGAGGCACCACGACGGGCGACGTCGTCTGCCTGGGGGTCGTCGTTCTCCGAGAACGACTCCAGCTCTGAGCCAGTGTGCGAAATGCTCTCGGTGACACCCAGCCTACCGTGCCCGGCGAGTGATCGGCCTGGTTGGACGTACCGGCTTGCTCACAACGGGCCTGCTTGACCGATGCCCCTGCTCGGCGCGCGCGGGGAGCGCATAACGCAGGATGCGGCCCCAGGTGGAGGCGTACTGCCGGTGCAGCGGGCCGGTGACGTACGGGATTCCGTACGCCGCGCAGGTCCTGCGCACCCGGTGGGCGATCTCGGCGTAACGGTTGCTGGGCAGGTCGGGGAAGAGGTGGTGCTCGATCTGGTGGCTGAGGTTGCCGCTGAGGATGTGGAAGAGGGAACTGCCCTGGAGGTTCGCCGAGCCCTGGATCTGCCGGAGGTACCACTCGCCCCGGCTCTCGCCCTCGATCTCCTCCTCCGTGAAGGTCTCCACGTCGCCGGGGAAGTGGCCGCAGAAGATGACGGTGTGCGCCCAGATGTTGCGCAGGGTGTTGGCGGTGAGGTTGGCGAGCAGGCACGGCACCGCGGACGGGCCCGCGAGCAGCGGGAAGAACACGTAGTCCTTGGCGAACTGGCGCAGGACCTTGCGGGCCAGCCCCGCGGCGTCGGTGACGAGGCGCCGGGCACTCTTGCGGCCTGCGACGGCGGCGTCCGCCTCCAGGTCGTACAGCGCGATGCCCCACTCGAAGACCGGCGCGAGGAGGGCGGCGTAGAGCGGCTGGAGGAGGTGGACCGGGTGCCAGCGCTGGCCGGCGCTCATGCGCAGGATCGTGTAGCCGAGGTCGCGGTCGCGTCCGACCACGTTGGTGTAGGTGTGGTGCAGGTGGTTGTGGGTGTGCTTCCAGGCTTCGGCGGGGGAGGGGAAGTCCCACTCCCAGGTCGTGGAGTGGACGGCCGGGTCGCCCATCCAGTCCCACTGCCCGTGCAGGATGTTGTGGCCCAGCTCCATGTTCTCCAGGACCTTGGCAGTGGTCAGCATCCCGGTGCCCGCGAGCCAGGCGGGCGGCAGCAGGGAGACGGCGAGAGCGGCCCGGCCCCCTGCCTCCAGCCCGCGCTGCACGGTGATCACGGTGTGGATGTAGCGGGCATCGGCGGCGCCGCGGCCGGCGACGACGTCGGCGCGGATCCGGTCCAGCTCCGCTCCGAATGCTTCGATCCGCTCGGGAGTCAGGTCGGGGACGGTGGTCGCCATGGTGGCTCCTTCACATGTCTAGATGTCGAGGACGAGCGGACTTGCCGCGGTGTTCACACAGCTCTGGACCGGCGTCCCCGGCTCGCCGTGCACCTCGCCGGTCCGCAGGTCGCGCACCCGGCCGTGCAGAAGCGGCAGAAGGCAGCCGAAGCAGACGCCGCGCCGACAGCCGTATGGCATGGGCACGCCCGCCTGTTCGCCGGTCACCAGCAAGGGGACAGCCGGGTCGGACTCCGCCTCGATGCCGCTCCTGGCGAACCGGACGCGGCCTCCGGGGGCGCCGGGTCCCGGCGGGTGGAAGGGGGCGAGGCGGAAGCGCTCGGTGTGCAGCCGTGCGGTGAGACCGGCTGACGCCCAGTGCTCCTCGATCGCGGCCAGCAGGCCGGGCGGACCACAGGCCCAGGTCTCGCGGGCCTGCCAGTCCGGGCAGAGCCCGGTGATGTCGGTGGCGGTCAGCCGGCGTGCCGGTGGGGCCTCTTCCGCAGCCCCGGCGTGGGGAGCGCGGGTTCGGGTGTGCCGTTCGCGGAAACGGAACCACGGCAGCCGGGCCGCCATGTCCCGCAGTTCGGCGCGGAACAGGCACTCCTGCGGGGTGGGAGCGCTGTGCAGGAGTACGACGTCCGGGCGGCCGGGCTGTCGGGAGTGGCGCCCCACCAGCGTACGCAGCATCCCCATGAGCGGCGTGATGCCGCTGCCCGCCGACACCATCAGCATCCGGCGTGGCGGCGGATCGGGGAGTACGAAGTCACCCTGGGCCGGGCCGAGTCGCAGTACGGTGCCGGGCGGGATGTGGTGGACCAGGCGCGGGGAGACCCGGCCCCGCGGGTCCGCTTTGACCGTGATGGTCAGCGGCGTACCGGGCCCGCCGGGTGGGGAGGTCAGTGAATAGGTGCGCCAGTGCCGCACGCCGTCCAGTTCGACACCGACGGGCAGGTACTGCCCGGCCCGGTGCCCGGCCCACCCGCGCCCCGGCCTGATCACCAGTGTGGCGGCGCCGGGCCCCGCCGGCCGCACGGCGACGATCCGGCCCGCCGGATGGCGCGCCGACAGCAGTGGATCGATCAGACCGAGGTAGTCGTCCGGTGCCAGCGGGGTGGTCAGCAAGGCCGCGGCCGACAGGATCCGGTCGGTGAGCCGGACGGCGAAGAGCGAAGGCGCGGACGGAGGCATCTACGAATCCCTCTTCTCGTGCCGTAGGCGATGGCGCGCGAGCAGGGCAGAACGTGGCACTCACGTGCGTGCGTCTCTGGCGGCGGCCGAGCCCGGAGCCGGCCACCGCCAGAGAAGCACAGGCGCCCGGCATCGAGGAAACAATTCCGCCAGTGGTCCCGCCGTTTCCAAGCCTGCTCCCGTCGGTGCGGCGTTCCCTCACAAAGGGCCGGTCCCACCTGGCAGTTCATGGACGGAGTCTGTTGGCTTCACCCCCGCGACCAGCTGTGAGAACCTTCCGCTCTCGCCGAAGCGCTGGGGCCCTTGCGAAGGCAGATCTCCCACATCGCTGCGGACCCGGAGCACTGGCCGGCCGCCCTGCACAAGATGCCCGTAAACGGTTCTCTCCCATCGGTCGCGGGACCGCGCGGACGCGTTCGGGGCGGCGTGCTTCGAGAGCAGCTTCAGGGGCACACGGGTGACTCAAGGACGCGCACCGCGCGCCACTCTCCGGGGAGGGCACTGTGACGTCGTCACACGCACGTGGGCACGGCAGCGCCGCGGGCGCTTCGGGCCGGCGCACCGCCGACAAGGAGTCGCTGATCCTCGCGGGCCGGGCGGGTTTCGTCGCACGGGGCGTCGTGTACGTACTCGTCGGCGTGCTCGCCGTCCAGGTCGCCCTCGGAGAAGGAGGCGAGTCGGCGGACCGGCAGGGAGCCCTGGGCCAGGTTGCGGCCCAGCCCTTCGGGGTTGTGCTGCTGTGGGCCCTGGCCGCCGGTTTCGGGTGCATGGCGATCTGGCGGGGTGCCGGTGCCGTGCTGGCCAGGGGATCCGCGCGGAAGGTCCCGGAGCGGTTGCTGAACGGCGGCCGTGCGGTCTTCTACGCCGTGGTCTGCTGGGCGACCGCGGCCTACGCCGCCGGGAGCGGTGGAGGCGGCAGCGGCAACGCGCAGTCGCAGGACTGGACGGCAGCGGCCCTCAAGCTGCCGTACGGCCGGGTGCTCGTGGCCCTGGCCGGCGCCGTCCTGATCGGTGTCGGCGTGGTGCTCGCCGTAAGGGCGGGCATGCGGCGCTTCTTGCGGAAGCTGGACAACGGCGCGATGAGCCACCGCACGCGGCAGGCCGTCACCGGCATGGGCGTGGGCGGCGGTGTGGCGCGTGGCCTGGTGTTCGCCGCGGCGGGAAGCTTCGTCCTGATCGCCGCGGTCACCTTCGATCCGCATCGGGCCAAGGGCCTGGACGCGACGCTGCGCAGTTTCACGCAGACTCCGGCGGGCCCGTGGCTCCTGGTGGTCGTCGCGGCCGGACTGGTCCTCTTCGGCGGCTTCTCGTTCGCTTCGGCCCGCTGGCGCCGTCTGTAGCGGCGGCGCCGTGTGTGCAGAATCCCGACAGGTCACAGTGGGGGTACCGGCCCATCCGGCGGGGGCCCGGACCGCGAACGTCCGCCGGGCATGGGCCGGTGGGCATGCCGCCGCTCCGGCCCGGTGCGGAACCGGGCCGGAGCGGCAGTCGTCCGAATCACCCGGCGCGGACGCCTGGTGTCCGTATGCGGCAGGTCAGAGCACCCGGGCCGTCAGCGGTATGGGCGTGAGGCGGCCGATGGCGGCTTGGCCGTCGTCGGACTGTGTGCCCGGTCGGGCGTCCGGCAGGGCCCGGATGCCCAGGGTGTAGATCAGTGCGGTCTTGTCCGTGGCCCCGGTGTTCAGATGCGGGTTGGAGGTCACCACCAGCGTCCGCCCGTCGTCCTCCAGCCGGCCTTCGAGGTTGCCGGTGACGTACGGCTGGACGAAGTAGTAGCCGTAGGAGGCGCCTCCGGTGAAGGCGAAGCCGGTGGGGGCGGTGAAGTGTTGCTCGATGGTGCCGGGGTTGACCGGCTGGTTGCCCAGTGAGCGGATCTCCAGGTTGAAGGTGGTGTTCTGGCCCGGGGCGGCTGCGGGGATCGACTCCTGCACCACCCGTAGCGCGGTCTCGTTCTGGGCGCTCCCCGTGACCGTGCCGGAGAGCTGCACCGGCGTGTGCCGCCCGATGCTGGCCGAGCCGTTGTCGTACCGCCCCGGCAGGGCGTCGGCGCGGACCTGTACCGGGATGGTGTAGATCACCGATCCGGCGTCGCTGGTCGTGGTGTTGACATGCGGGTTGGCCGTGATGAGGAGCGTGCGGCCGCCGTCCTCGACCCGGTGGGACAGATTCCCGGAGATGACGCCGTGGATGGTCTCGTAGTACGCGTACGTGGGCTGGCCTGTGAAGAGGAAGCCGGACGGGGCGGCGAAACGCTGCGTGATCGTACCGGGGTTGACCGGCTGCCCCGCTGGTGACAGATAGCGGAGGTTGAACGCGGTGCGCTGGCCCGGAGCCGCCTCGGGCACGGTGTCCTGGTAGATCGTCAGTGCCGTCTCGTCCGCCACGGGGGCGGGCACGACGACCGTGACGGGGAGCGTGTAGGCGTTGTCCTTGAGGTTGAGCTCGCCGCCGTACTGGATCTCCAGAGTGCAGGTGTACGTGCCCGCGGGAGTGCTCTCGGGCGCGCTGACCCGGAACACCCCGTCCAGGACGCCCTGGTGGGGGAGCAGCTGCTGCCCGGAGAACGTACGGGTCAGCCGCCGGCCCTCGGCGCCGGGGCCGCCGGCCAGGCCGTCGGCCAGACTCAGTACCACGGTCACCGACTGGCCGTCGGCCGGGTTGGGCCCGCGGTTGCGGATCCGCGCGCCGAGGTCGAACTCCTGGCCGCGCTGCACCCGGTACGGGCTGACGACCTCGCCGTACAGGTCGGCGGTGGGCGGGGGCGGCGGGGTCATCTGGGCGACGGCCGTGACGCCGCGGACCCGGTGGTTGTGGAGGTCGGCGACGTAGAGGTTGCCGGCCCGGTCGAGCGCCAGCCCCGAGGGGTAGTAGAGGCGGGTGCCCGCGGCGGGCCCGCCGTCGTCCACGTATCCGGCGGTTCCGTTGCCCGCCACCGTGGTGATGATCCCGTCCGAAGTGACCTTGCGGACCCGGTGGTTGTGTCCGTCGCCGATGTACAGGTTGCCGGCTTCGTCCAGCGTCACCCCCCAGGGGTAGTGGAGGCGGGTGCCGATGGCGGGTCCGCCGTCGGAGACGTACCCGGCGGTGCCGTTGCCCGCGACCGTGGTGATGATGCCGTTGGGCGTGACCTTGCGGATCCGGTGGTTGTACCGGTCGGCGATGTACAGGTTTCCTTCGGCGTCCACGGCCAGCCCCATGGGGTGGTAGAGCCGGGTTGAGATCGCGGGCCCGCCGTCGGAGACGTATCCGGCGGTGCCGTTGCCCGCGACGGTGGTGATGTTGCCGTTGGGGGTGACCTTGCGGACGCGGTGGTTGTGGTGGTCCGCGATGTACAGGTTTCCGCCGCGGTCCACCGTCAGCGCGTGGGGGTAGTGCAGCTTCGTGGCGATGGCGGGTCCGCCGTCGGAGACGTATCCGGCCTCTCCGTTGCCCGCGACGGTGGTGATGATGCCGCCCGGTGTGACCTTGCGGACGCGGTGGTTGTTGGTGTCGGCGATGTAGAGATTGCCCGCGTCGTCCACGGCGACGTCCGCCGGGTAGTGGAGCCGGGTGGCGACGGCGGGGCCGCCGTCCGAGATGTATCCGGCGATGCCGTCACCCGCGACGGTGGTGATGATGCCGTTGGGCGTGACCTTGCGGATCCGGTGGTTGTACCGGTCGGCGATGTAGAGCGTGCCGTCCTTGCCCACGGCCACGCTGGTGGGGTGGTAGAGGCGGGTCAGCGCGCCCGGTCCGCCGTCCGAGATGAAGCCGGCCGCGCCGTTGCCGGCGACCGTGGCGATGGCGCCTTCGAGCAGGCCCGCGGGCTGCGGACCGGTTCCTGTGCTGGTTGCGGTTGTCATGGTTTGCCGCTCCTGTCGGAGTCAGAGGATGTGACCGGCCAGCGGTACGGGCGCCAGGCGGCCGATGACGGCCTTGCCGTCGTCGTACGTACCGGCCCTGGCGTCGGACAGCGCGCGCACCGAGAGCGTGTAGAGCAGCGCCGTCGGGTCCGTACTGCCGGTGTTGACATGCGGATTGGACTCGATGACGAGGGTCCTGCCGTTGTCTTCGAGCCGGGTGGTCAGGTTCCCGGTGACGGCCGGCTTGACGTAGTAGTAGCCGTAGGAGGCGCCTCCGGTGAAGGCGAAGCCGGTGGGCGCGGTGAACGTCTGGACGACCGTGCCCGGGTTGACCGGCACGTTGTTCAGGGACCGGATCTCCACGTTGAACGTGGCCGTCGCGCCCGGTGCCGCCTGGGGGACGCTCTCCTGGGTGAGCCGCAGCGCCGTCTCGTCCTGCGCCGATCCGGTGACCTTGGCGGCGATCTGGATGGGGACGTGTTTGCCGACACTGGCGCTGCCGTCGGCCGATACGCCGGGCCGGGCGCCGGGGAGGGCTTTGACACCGATGGTGTAGACGAGCGGCCCCGTATCACTGGTGGTGGTGTTGACGTGCGGGTTGGCCGTGATGATCAGGATCCGTCCGGCGCCCTCGATCCGGTAGTCCAGGTTTCCGGTGATCACACCGTGGATGGTGGCGTAGTAACCGAACGACGGCTGGCCGGTGAAGACGAAGCCGGTGGGCGCGGTGAAGCGCTGGGTGATGTCACCGGGATTGACCGGCTGCCCGGTGGGCGAGTTGAACCGGACGTTGAACTTGGTCTGCTGCCCGGGGGGCGTCTCGGGCACGGTCTCCTGGCGGATCTCCAGCGCGGTCTCGTCACTGACGTCCTGGGGGACGACAACCGTCACAGGGAGGGTGAAGGTGTTGTCCTTGAGGCTGAGCTCGCCGCTGTACTGGATCTCCAGGGTGCACTCATAGGTGCCTGCGGGAGTGGTCTCGGGCGCGCTGACGCGGAACAGCGCGTCGAGGTGGTCCCAACCATTGGGCAGAGCCTGGGCGTAGGGGATGATCTTCACGCCGGGGAAGGTGCGGGTCAGCCGCCGCCCACTGGTGCCCGGGCCGCCGGCCAGGCCGTCGGCCAGCGTGAGAACGACGGTGATGTTCTCCCCGCCGACGGTGTTCGGGCCGCGGTTCCTGATCCGGGCTCCGAGGTCGAATTCCTGGCCGCGCTGCACGGTGTGCGGGGCGAGCGCCGCGCCGTACAGGTCGGCGATCGGAAACCTGGCCGGGTCGAAGCGGGTCGCCCCGGCGACCTTCCGCACGCGGTTGTTGCCGCCGTCGCCGATGTAGAGGTTGCCGACTCCGTCCAGTGCCACGGTGTTGGGGAAGTAGAGATGCGCGGCGTCGGCCGGACCGCCGTCGGCGTGGTAACCGCCGGTGCCGGTGCCGGCGAGCGTGGTGATGACACCGTCCCGGTCCACCCGGCGCACCCGGTGATTGGCGCTGTCGGCGATGTAGAGATTGCCGTCGCCGTCCACCGCCAGCCCTTCGGGGGCGTTGAGCCGGGTCTTGGCCGCGGGCCCGCCGTCCGCGATGTACCCGGGGTCACCGGTGCCTGCGACGGTGGTGATGGTGCCGTTCGGCGCGACCATGCGGACCCGGTGGTTGCCCGTGTCGGCGATGTAGAGGTTTCCCGCCCCGTCCACCGCCAGCCCCTTGGGGCCGTCGAGTGTGGCGGTGGTGGCGGGGACACCGTCCTTGTCGTAACCGGCTCGGCCGGTGCCCGCGACCGTACGGATGACGCCGTCGGCGTCGACCTTGCGCACCCTGTGGCCGAACCGTTCGGTGAGATACAGGTTCCCGGCCCCGTCGAGCGCGATCGCGAAGACGTTGCGCAGGTCGGCATCGACGGCCCGGCCGCCGTCCCCGGTCTCCTTACCGCCGCCCGCGAAGGTGGTGATGACCCCGTCGGGCGCCACCCTGCGTACGCGACTCGAACCCCACGTCGCGAAGTACACGCTTCCGTCGCCGCCCACCGCCACCGACACCGGCTGAGCGATCTGTGCCGCGCCGGCCTGCCCGCCGTCACCGCTGAACCCGGACGTGCCGGTGCCGGCGATCGTACGGATGATGCCGTCGGTGGTGACTTGGCGTATCCGATGGTTGTTCGTGTCGGCGATGCAGAGCGTGCCGGCCCCGTCGGTGGCGACCCTGGAGCCGTTGAGCGCGGCCTCGGTTGCGGGGATGCCGTCCTGGTCGTAACCGGACACGCCGGTACCCGCCACCGTCGTGATCGTGCCATCGGCCACGGCAGTCGGTGTCGCCATCACTACTCCTTCGGGAGGTCCATCGGGATGTCGGGCGGCCTGGACGCCAGGCCGAGGAGCCAGCCGCAGGCGGCCGCACAGCGCCGGGCCGCCTGCCCGTCGCCGTACGGATTGCGTTGCGGAAAGGGCCGGTTCACGTCACCCGACAGGGCGCCCTCGCGGGCGAATTCCTTTTCCGCGGCGGTGACGATCTCCGACTCCTGGGTGCCGACCAGCCGGGCGAGGCCGGAATTGATCCCCTCGGTCCGTTCGGTGTTGTCACGGGTCACCAGAACCGGCAGTCCGAAAGCCGCCGCCTCTTCCTGGATTCCACCCGAATCCGTGATGGCCAGGATGGAACGAGCCAGTATCCGGGCGAAAGCGTCGTACGGAACAGGGCCCGGCAGATACACATTGGGGCGATCACGCAAGGAATCCTCGATCGCGGTACGGACCATTGGATTCATGTGCGCCGCCACCACAAAACTGACGTCCGGGTATTGATGGCTGAGAGTCGCCACCGCCCGCCCGATGCGCCGGATCGGCGCGCCCCAGTTCTCCCTGCGGTGCGCGGTCACCAGAACCAGCGGAGCGGGATCCCGTTCGATGCGATGGAACGGTGACGCCGAATCATGCTCCACGGCCGGGCGGCGGCTCGCCGACACCACCGCGTCGATCACGGTGTTGCCGGTCACCACGATCCGTTCGGCCGCCAATCCCTGGGCCAGGAGATTGCGGTGGGCGGCGTGGGTGGGCGCCAAGTGGAGATCGCTCACCTCGGCGATCATGCGGCGGTGCGCCTCCTCGGGGAACGGGCTGCGCAGATCCCCGGAGCGCAGTCCCGCCTCCACGTGCACCACGGGAATCGAGGAGAAGAACCCGGCCATCGCCCCGGCCAGGGCGGACGAGGTGTCGCCCTGGACCATGACCGCGTGGGCCGCGGGCGCGCTCAGCCCTTTGCCCAGCCCGCTCAGCAGGCCGGCCGTCAGCTCGGTGACGGAGTGCGTACCGGGTGGCAGGGTCAGCTCCGTCTGCGCTCGCAGCCCGAAACAGGCGAGGGTGTCGCGGACCACCGTGCCGTGCTGGCCGGTGGTGACGACGACCGGCTGCGCCCAGCGCTGTCGCTTCAACGCCTGCGCGACGGGGGCGAGTTTGATGGCCTCGGGGCGGGTTCCCACAATTATGGCGATGCGCTGTCGGTCGCTCAACGCGCTATGGTCTCCGTCCGTCGCGGGGTAAGTTTGACCGTCGTCCCGACGGCAGCGCGAAATGAAGAATGGCGCACTGGATCACCGCCTGTTGCTCAGCAGAACAAATGATCATGTCTAAGCGCGGAAGTTGAAAGGCGTTCCGGTCGCTCACGTCGTCGATTTCAGCCCGCCGCTGAAGCTAACTCCAGGCCGGGCAGTGCGCAACGGCCGGGATCGGGAGTGAATGGCCGAATCGGTGCAGCATTCGCGGCGGGAAAGCGGAAATGGCCAGGTGCGCTTGGAGAGTAAGGGAATCCGCTTGGTGCCGGGTCGGCGCGAAACAGCCTCCGGCCGCCTCGTTCACGCCGCCTCGGGGTCTGGCCAGCAGTGGATTTCTGGGTGACAGTGGTCGGGCCCTCGTTCCCCGCACAGCATCGTGCCCATCCCTGCCCGGAGGTACGGCCCCGCCATGTACATGGGATTCACCTGGCCGCTGGTGGGCAGCATGGCGGCGGCCCGGGCCGGGGCGGGAGCGGGGCCCGGGCGCGGCGCCCTGCTCGCGGCGATCGGCGCGGCGGCGCTGCCCGCCGGGTTCGTCCTGGGGCGGGAGATACAGCGCCGGCTGACCGGAAAGGAACAGGCGGCACCGGCCCCCGGGAATGGAGAGCCGCGCCTGCCCGCGCCCCGCCGTCCGCACCGGGCTCCTGCCGCCCCTGCGGGAGCGTCCTCGGCGGACCGTTCGAAACTGGAGAGCCACCGTTGAAGCGCGTCCTCCTCAAGGCCGTCGACACCATCGGCTGCACCGTCATCGGCCTGTCCGCGAGCTATCTCGCCCTCGCCATGGGGGCCGGGCTCCTCGAACTGCGCCGTCAGAGAGCCGCCTTACGCGTCCAGGGAGACGCTGCGTACGGCCGCCCGCACCTCGGCCGCCGCGATCGCCACCACCTCTACGTCCTCGTCCCCTGCCTCGACGAGGAGTCGGTGATCAGCACCACGGTGACCGGGCTGCTCGGGCCCCGCACCACCGTCGTGGTCATCGACGACGGCTCGGACGACGGCACCGGAGAGGCCGCCGAACGTGCGGGAGCGCGAGCACGGGCGGACGGGAGCGAAGGAGAGGTGGCCGTGCTGCGCCGGGAGCCCCCCGACGCCCGCCAGGGCAAGGGCGAGGCGCTGAACCACGGCATCCGGCTGGTCCGCGAGCGGGTCGCGGCCCGCGGCCAGGACCCCGCCGGGGCGATCGTCTGTGTCATGGACGCCGACGGCCGTCTCTCGGACGGGGCGCTGCGCCACGTCCTGCCGCTCTTCGACGACCTCCGGGTGGGCGGCGTACAGCTCGGGGTACGCATCCGCAACCGCCGCGGCAACTTCCTCACCTGGTTCCAGGACTACCAGTTCTGGGCGATGGCCGCCGTCACCCAGTTCGGCCGCAACCTGACCTCCACCGTCAGCCTCGGCGGCAACGGTCAGTTCACCCGCCTCTCCGCGCTCGACGCACTGGGCGAACGTCCCTGGTCGCAGTCGCTGACCGAGGACCTGGACCTGGCCATCAGCCTGGCCGTGCGCGGCTGGCGGCTGCGCACCACCGCCCACGCCTCCGTCGACCAGCAAGGCGTGAGCGACCTGCGGCGGCTCATCCGGCAGCGCACCCGCTGGTACCAGGGCCACATGACAGCGATCCGGCGAATGAGAGAGATCTGGCGGGCACCCCGGATGCGGCACCTGGCCGCCCTGGAGATGTTCGCCTACCTCCTGGTCCCATGGGTGCTGGATCTGCCCTGGTCGCTGCTCTTTCAGTACTGCCTGATCTGGTTCGTCCGCAGCCCCAACGTGCTGGTGCTGCACGGCCGGCGTGCGGACGCGGTCAACGCCACCCGCCTGAAGTGGCCGGCCAACCTCACTGCCTGGTACTTGCTCACTTTCGCGCCCGCGCTTGTCACCTCCTGGGCATACCTGCGCCGGGACAGGGATGTGGGCGTGGCACGGGCGCTACTGCTGGGCCACTCCTTCGTCGTCATGAACTACATGTCGTTCCTGTGTGCCTGGCGGGCTCTGTTTCGCATGGTGCGCGGACAGACGGGCTGGACCAAGACCACCCGCGAGGCGGAGGGGGCGGTCGCGGTGGCGGCTTGACCTTGCCGCTCCGGCGCCGGCCAGGGGAGAGCCCGGGGTGTCGGATAGGACTCCGTTGTGCCTTCCGATCGGTCGGGCTCAGGAGCACGGTGGGTGTGCGGGTCCCGTGAATTGATGCGTGTCTCCTCGGTGACCAAGAGCCGGCCCCGAGCTTCCGCCATCCGGCGAGGAGCTTGCGCAGGGAAGAGGCGTAATCGCGGCGAGGGCGCCGCACACGGCGGACGGGGCGGCTCTAGTTCGGAGAAAGCCCTAACCGCCGCCTAACGGGTGGACCGTTAGATCGCCGTTAGCGGGCCCCGGGAAGCTGGAGCCCGCTCGTCCAGTAGCACAGGTCGCAGCAGTACAAGCGGTCCGCAGGACCGGCGGCTGCTGATGCGGTGGCTGCTGGTGCGGCGGCGACTTGCGCCCGACCAGCGCCCTTCGGCGCCGTTCTCGTCCACCTCGGCACCTCCGGCGGCCCCCTGCCCGTCGCGGTGCGTGCAGAAAGGGAAGCCCCATGAGTTTCCGCAAGCTCGGAACCCGTCCCCGGAAGCTGGCCGCCGGTCTGTGCACGGCAGCCGCCGTCATGGCGCTCTCCGCAGGCGCCGCGGGCACCGCGAACGCCCAGTCGAACGGCTACCGGGTCTTCGGCGGCACCTACCCCGGATATTCGCAGTGCGTCGCGGCGGGGTCGCTCAGCATCGGACTCGGCCTCTACAGCCGCTACGAGTGCGAGGTAGCCGACGGCTCCAGCAGTAGCAGCCCCTATTACCTCTGGTACGTGGACTGAGCCCCGTATGCCCCGGGCCGGACCCTCGCCGGACGGCCGGTCGTCTCCTGATCCACCGCGGCGGTTCACCGAGCCGCTCCGCGCCCCTCGACACAGAAGGACCGTGTTGTCATGTCGATAGCTTCCCCTGGGCGCTCCCGCTCCGTGGCCCGCTGGGCCACCACGGCCGCCGCCCTGGCCGCACTCGCCGGCGGCGCGGCGGGCCTCGCCCCCGCCGCGCAGGCCGCACCGGCTGCTGCCAAGCCCGCCGATGCCACTGCCAAGTCCGCCGACGCAGCCGCCAAGCCCGCCGGTGCCGCCGCCAAAGCCGCCCGCAGTGTGGGTGTCGCCTTCACCAACAACACCTCCCAGCACCTGACCCGTATCTCGTCCGGTCTGCCCCACGGATGCTGGTCCGACAACGGGCTGCCGCAGGACTACGTCGCCCGGTCCGTCACCGCGACCTGGAAGAGCGAGTCCTGCGGGTTCGCCACCGGCACCGAGGGCTACACGACGTACCGGATCACCGGAACGTGGGACCAGGACGTGACGATCCGCTGGAACAACCCCTACGCGGGCAGCAACTCCTACAGCTGCCAGGCCCCCGGCGGCTACCAGTGCACCTGGTCGGGCGGCGGGGGGAACAACGCCACCGTGACCTTCAGCCTGACGGGCGGCCCCGCCTCACTGGCGGCGAACCAGGTGCGCGGGAGAGCCGTCGACGTCACCCCCGTGCGCAGTACCCAGGTCAAGGTCGTGAACGAGACGGGAACGCTGCTGGTCCGGTCCGGTGCGGGTCTGTCGCACGGGATCTGGAGCGGCAACAACCTGCCGCCCTCGCTCATCAAGCCCGGCGAGAGGGCGTCGTGGAAGAGCGAGTCGGAGGGCTTCGCCACCGGGACGGAGGGCTGGGTCGAGTACCTCATGTCGGGCGGCAGCAAGGTCATTCTGCGCTGGAACAACCCCTTCGCGGGCAGCAACTCCTACAGCTGTGAGGCGCCTCCGGGGCACTCCTGCGCCCGGTCGGGCGGCGGCGGCAACAACGCCACGGTCGTCTTCACGATCAACTGAGCACGCTCCACGGCTCTACGCGTCCACGGCTCCACGGCTCCACCGGTCCGCCGTTCCTCCCGCCCGCACCGAGCTCCACCGCAACCCACCGAACCCCACCGCAGCCATCTGAGAGGAACACCCGCCATGCGCAAGCCCCTCGTCGCGGCACTCCTGTGCCTGCCCCTGCTCTCCGCGGCGGCGCCCGCCGTCCAGGCTGCCGAGCCCCGGCCGGCCGTCGCCCAGGCCGCCGTCTCCCTGCCGGATACTGCCCGGGCCACCGTCCTTCAGGTCCGCACCCTCAACGTCTCGTGGGACCTCACCTCGACCAGCCCCAGGCAACTGCGTGATTCCTACACGGCGTTCATGAGGTCACTGCGCAACGCTGCGGGTGTCGTGATACGCGGTACCGGCGACAGAACGGTCTGGGAGACGAGGGACTCCGACGATATCGTCGCCGTGAACGTCAGCCTTCCGCAGAACCAGAGCGTCACGCTCTACCTGTCCGTCCGCAATCTCTACCTGCGCGGCTTCTCCACCGGCGCCGCGGGGAACGTGGTCCAGTTCAGGGACCCCGGGTTCAGCCTCGCACAGCAGCTCAACCGCCATGGCACCACTCTTCCCTACTCCGGCCACTACGGCGGCCATGAGAACGGCATCCCCGGTCTGGGAAACAGCGATGCCGGGGCACGGCACCTTGAGATCAATCAGCCCGGGCTCACGGGCCGCCTGGCAATCCTTGCCCGTTACGCCCGCCAGGGGGGTGTGGCGAACGACATCCAATCCGCTCTGGTCACGGCGATCGGCGTGACGTCCGAAGCTGCCCGCTTCCGCGACATCGAGGAGACGGTGCGCGAGGGCCTGGGCGGTTCGGCCACGTTGAACGACCAGGCGGTCGAAGAGGAGAACGACTGGGGGCAGGGCTCCCACTTCATGTTCGAGGCCAACAGGGTCCCCGACCCGACTCCGACCACCCTCGGCAACGCCCACCTGAACAACTGGGGCGACGGCGCGCGCTACTTGGCCATGCTGTTGATCACCCAGAAGTAGGCCCCCCGTACGGCCGGGCGCGGCGCCACCGCGCCACGCCCGGCTTCCTCGCGGTCCGCGGTCCGACCTCGCAGCCGGTGGGCCTCCGCCGCACCCGAACCGGGCGCGGCGGTTTTTCAACAGGCTCCGCCCATAGAGACCCGATCTCGAACGGCAGACGAATTCCGGACGCCTTGGGAAAGGCCGTTCTAGAACTGCCGAAGATTCGGTTCATCGCCACTCGGGAGGCAGGTTGGAAACCTGCTTCAGCAGGTCCCAGCCTTCCGGCTTGTCCTCCGGAACCGGTCAAGGTGGGGGGCAGGTTCGATCACCTCCGGCTATCTCGGTCGTACCGATGCCGCATTTCCCCGACTGTGCATCAGGTGTTACCGGCGACGGCCGTGTCGGTCGTTCCTTCCGGCGAGCCCGGGTAGGCCGGAGGCGAGAAGCTCGGAGGAGAGGCCGAGGAGCCCGGGAGCCCGCCGCGGCCTATCGCCTGGGCGTCTGGGACACCGCCGGCCAGTGTTCCTGCAGCGTCCGTACCGTCTCCGTGATCGCCGGTCGCCGGGCCGCCCCCGTCCGCCACAGTGCGTACAGTCGCCGTACCGGCATCGGATCGAGTGGGACCTCCGCCACCCCCTCCGGCAGCGGCCCTCGTCCCAGCCGGGGGATGAGGGCAACACCGAGGCCGGCGGCGACGAGGGCGACCAGGGTGGGGTTCTCGTCGGCCTGGTGGACGACGTAGAGCTTGTGACCGGCCGCGCGCAGCGTCCGTACGAGCCAGTCGTGGCAGACGCGGCACACCATCTCCTGGCGCAATCCGTCACCAGCGCATCAAAGCCGCATATCAGAATGAAACAACAGATGAAACGACCTCCTAGGCGGGATCACGACTTATATTCCCTACGTCAACCCCGTGTTGAGTGCGGCGATACTGGTAGGAGTGGGGGTGATCAGCCTGCTTCTCCTCTTGCTCGAATAGAGCCCGTCTTTGACCAGCAAGGGGGAAAGTCGTGTTACCCAGCTCTGCCTCGTGATAACCGGGGCTGGGTAACGCCGGACACCCACCCGGCGCCGGCTGGCGATGGGCCGGGAGGCGTTGGTTGCGATTAACACCATGGCCACCTTGGGCTGCGCCTGGCGGCAATTGCCGCCGGTCTGCGGCCCTGCACGGCCCACTGCCTACCGGCGCTTCGCCCACTGGAGCCGAGACCGTGTCTGGGCCAGGCTCCACCGGGGCCTCCTCGACGAGCTTGGTGCTTGCGGGGAGCTGGACTGGTCGCGGTGCGCGATCGATTCCGTCAGCCTGAGGGCGGCAAAAGGCGCTGCTGTCCGGACAGAACCTGACCGACCGCGGCAAGAGGGGGTCGAAGAACCGCCTGCTCATCGCCGACCCAAGGGCACCGAGTCTTCACAGCTGCTGGGCCGCCGCCGTTGGGTGGCCGAGACAACCGTGTCGTGGTTGGCCGATTGCCGCCGTCTGCACCGCCGTTACGAGCGCAAGGCCGCGCGCTTCCTCGCCTTCGCCGGCATAGTCGCAGCGCTCATCAGTTACCGCGAACCCACCAACTGGAACAACGTTTCAGGCGTGTTTGCTCCAGCTGTTTGCCTCGGCTGTGTGCTGTTGAGGGCGGGACAACAGGCGTCCGTTACCGCTGTGAGTATCGCCGACCGGGAGAGTAGTGACAGTTGCCCGTACTGGTGGACGGCAAGCTGGGCGTAACGGTTTAGGTGTTCGGGCCTCTACCAAGCCCGTCGGCGAGGGCGGTTACGGGGCAGGCTTTGACGGTGCCGTGAGTTGGGCCTCAAGGTGCGTATGTGACAGCGGGCGGTTGTTCCAAGCGTCTTCGACGGTGGCGTAGCGGGGGAAACGCGAAGCCAGCCCCGTCAGGCGAAGCAGCTGGCCGATGGCCCGTTGGCGATAGACCAGGCGCAGCCAGCCCCCGTCGGCCTCGTTGCGGGCCTGGGCGGTTTCCAGCTCGGTGAGGGCGCTGCTGTCCATGAAGGTCACATGGCTCAGGTCGGCGATGAGGAAGATCTGAGACGCAGCATCGCTTTGTTCGAGCTGCTCCCGCAAGGCGGGTGCTGTCGCCACGTCGAACTCGCCGGCCGGGGCCACCACACGGCAGTGTTCCCAGGGCACATGGCAGCAAGCGCTCAAGATTGCCAACTCCTCGCAGACTGATGGGGGTGACGTCCGGCACCAGTTCTTGTCGCTGGCGGTGGGACGTCAGCTTACGGACGTTGTCCGCGTCCTGCAGCGGAAAGTCTGTTCATCAACGGAATGTGCGAATCCTCGCCTCCCTGACATCTTGCTGACCACTGCACTTCAACTTGTGACGCCTTTTGTTGACAAAATTCGAACAGCATCGCGTGAAGGGAACTGGGTATCTAGGTGAGGGCCAGCTCTTCTCCTTGCGCGGCTGCGCCGCTGCGTTGCGCTCCTCGTAAGCTGGCGCGACGTGGGGGCGGGGGCCGGTGCTCACGTACAGGTGAATCCGGGGGCTGAGACCTGGTGCGCGCCACTCCGGGCGAGGAAGCGCTCGGGGCCCTGCTGGTCGAGAGGTCCACAACCGTCGCCCTTGCCGAACAAATCATCCGGCTGCGTCGCTTCACCGACCTCGTCCTGCCCGCGCAACGGTGTCAGGCAGTTCCCGGCGCTCACCCCAGACGGAACGACAAGCCCAACATCGCCCCTCCCAGGGCTCCCCGCGCCCTGGCTCCAGCCGCTTCCCGGGTCACACCGCCGCGCTTCCGTTCAGGCAGTCGGGCGGTCGCTCAAGGAATCCAGTCGGATTGCGAAGAAAGCGCTGCAGCCATTGCTTCGCCGCGAAAAGCCCTGCTTCCGGCGGATGGCCGGAAGTGGGGCTTTGTGGTGATCGGTTTTCAAGCGATCCAGGTCGGGACGCGTCTTCGTCGCGGGCGGAGGGAAGGCTGGCAGTAGTCGCCGGGGCGGTGAATATTGCATGGCGGTGAGCCGGGCGGCGCCGGGCTTCACTCCCTACGCGGGCTCTTCGAGATGAGACTGCTGCCCCTTAACGTCTTTTTCGTTGTATGAGAACCACGCCGAGCACTCCCAGTACGGCGCCGACGATGCCAGCCACTATGAGTATTTCCAGCATGCTTGCGTCATCCTCACCTAGTGGAGGAGTTCGGGGTGCCGATCAGCGGCGGAGGCATCGCGGGTGCCGCCGGAGGGTGCGGGAGCGGTGCAGTGGCCACTACCTGGACCGGTCCCGGCGCCCTCGCCGGATGCGCCACTGGTGCCGTAGCCGACAGTAGCCGGAGATTAGTCTCCTGACGGGAGGGGGCGGGCTGGGTGAAGCGGCCAAGGTCGAGGGTGTAGTAGCGGGCGCCGAGGTGGTAGAAGCCGGTGGGGTTCGGGTGGCCGCCGACGAACCGGTAGGGCTGGGGTGCCTGTTCGGTGTTGGTGGCTCGGGCGACGCCGCGGGGCTGTCGCCGTAGCTTGACCTTCGTCCCGGTCTCGTCGGTGAGGCCGACGACGGAGCCGAGGGCGTCGGCGAGGTGATAGTAGGCCTTGCTCCCACGGCGGTTCATGGAGCCCAGTGTGCCCGCGGTTCGCGGACGAATTCCGGTGTCCGTGCCACCTGTGGTCTGACCGGCCGGGGCTAGCGGGCCGTGGTGGAAGATGGTGTTGCCGAGTCGGGGTGAGGCTGGCGGCTGCGGTCAGAGCTGCGCCGGCAATGCACAGGACGGCGATAAGCGGTGCGGGTGGTGGAACTCAGCTCGGTCCCTCGGGGCAGATGTGTTGTTACCTCCTCGGCACGTCCCCCTCTGTCCGGGGCCGCTGGCATGGGGCCTGCCATCGGTCAACCCAGGGGCTGTTCCACCGCCCAGCGCCGCGGTAGCAGGATGAAGGCCCTGGTCGCGGGGGGGGGGGGGGCTGCTGGGCTGCTTCTGTTACCTCAGCAGGGGAAGGTGTTCATCCTCGCCTTCGTTGGAAGGGAGCCGTTCCTTCAGGTGTCTCACAAGCTGTTCAGGGGCAGCGTCTCGGAGATTCCGTCACCGGTCAGCCTGATGGTCATCGTGGTCGTTCTCGTGGTGGCCGCGATCCTGTCCGTATGGTTTTGGTAAATATTATGCCAAGTGGCGGCAAAAAGAGCTATTGTTTTTATATGAACAGGGATGAGTATGCGACGGCGCCGCAGGCCGGAGGCATCTGTCATGTCTGTCATCGGTCCTTGTCCGCGGTGCCCACGCGGTACAAGACCATGGGGGTCGTCGTTCCTCGGTGGAAGCTCAGCTCCTGCCGCAATCCTGATTGCCCGAACTGCTCGGAGGGCGCGCAGCGGGTGCAGAGTGCGGCAGGTGGTGGGGTGAAGTCGCGACCCGGCGAGAAGGTGATGTCTTCGAGAAAGTAGCGCTTACGGCAACGAGCCAACCAGGGCCGTGGCGGGAGGCTAGGCCGCGCTGTGCGTACGGCCGGTGAGCCACGGCACCGCTCAGGTGGGCACATGCATCTGGAGGTCGTCATGACAACCGGGGCCCACCCGACCCCAACACCCCCGGAATCAGTGACCGTCGCCAGTGTCGACGGCCGTCGAGTCGTGCTCACCTTCCGCGGTGAGCTGCACGCCGACGCGCTCCGCGCGCTCGACGCTCGGTTCGCCGACCCGCGTCTGCGCGAGGCCGACGCATGGGTGCTGGAGATGCATGAGCTGACCCATATCGACTTGGCCTGTGCGTACGCGCTCCTGCGCGCCCTCTCACGGCGGCCCGATGGTGCCTCGCTCACCCTCCGAGGCGCGCGTCGCGCCGTGGCGCGGACCCTGCGGCACGCCGGCATCGACGCGATCGGCGCGATCGAGGAGTGATACCGGCGCGTCGGGACACGGGAAAGCGCGGTGCCCGAATGTTGCAGAAGGTCAGTTCCGTACGTCGTCGGGGAGGTCCTTCGCCATATCCTCGGCCAAGGCCAGGCAGTCGGCGAGACGTTCGCGGTCGCTGTCCTGGAGGGCGATCGCGCGCACGCGCGTGAGCAGAGTCCGGGCCTGCTCGGAGTCCTCCTGGCGCAGGGCGAGTTCCGCGCGGTACACGAGGGCCTCGACAAGGTCCGTGGGGTGCGCGCTCTCTTGTACCCGGGCCAGGTTCGCGTCCAGGATCTTTACGGCCTGGGCGGTGTCGCCCTTGGAATCGCCGAGGACGACGGCGTTTTCCAGCGCTGTGGCCAGTTTGTTCGCGGGCGGCGGCGCAGCGGTCGGCTCGGGCGTCTCCTTGGCGGTGAAGATACGGATCCAGTTGCCGCCCGGATCGACCATGGTGAATCCCGTACGGCGACCGTCGTTCTTGCGCTTGCGGGGTGCGGTGATCCGCGGGATTCCTGAGACGGGCACCTTGCCGTACGCCGCGCGCAGGCCGTCCGCGAAGGAGCGGTGCAGGGCGCCGGTGTCGGGGACGTAGACCGCGCAAGCGCCGTAGGAGTCGGTGGGATCGAAGCCTTCGATGGCGAAGAAGTGCATCTCCAGGTCTTCGCGGCGCATGGCGATGTAGGGGTTCGGGCGGGTCTGCCGGTATGTCGTGGAGAAACCCAACGCCTCGTAGAACGTGATGACATCGTCGATCGAGCGGCAGGGCAGTTGGGGTATGGCCACCTCGTTGGCCATGCGGGCTCCTCGATGGTCGAAGTGGGCTGGGAGGCTTGTCGCGGTTCCTGGCCGATCACAGGAAGGGCGGACGGCTTCATGTGAGCCGCCTTGCGAGGCAGCGCCTGCCTCGCAAGGCGGCGCCCTGTCAGCCAGGAAACAGCTTCAAGAAGTCGATCGGAGCGTTCTAGTGGCAGAGTAGCGCTCTGCGTGGGCGGAGCGGCCCGCTCTACACCGATGGGTGGGAAGTTGCTTGGGTGCGGGCCGTGTTGGGAGGTGCGGTGAGATCGCGGACGCGGTGAGATCAAGGACACGGTGAGTCCCGGGACGTGGTGAGTTCAGGGGCGCTGGTTGGGGTGTTCGCGTCTGCTGAACCCATCGCATGGTGGAGTCCGGGGCGGGTTCTGTTTGGTTCTGTGGTTGTTGCTGCTTCGGTGGGTGTGGAGCCGAATGTGGGGAGTCAGGTGTGGAGGGCGAGGGCGTCGCTGTCTACTGCGGGCCGATGGCCTGGAGTTTGTCGCGGATCCAGGTGCCGGCGCGTACCGTTTCGTGCTGCCTGCGGCCGAGGGGCGCGGGCAGCGAGGTGATGGGGGTGTCGGGAGCGCAGGCGTGGAAGTACACCAGGGAGGTCAGTTCCTCGTTCGGGGCTTCGGTGGGTGGCGGCAGGACGCGGTGGCGTCCGGAGCGCCAGCGGTCGCCGCTCCAGCGCTGCATCAGGTCGCCGATGTTGAGGGTGAGGGCGCCCGGCGCCCAGGGAGCGTCGTGCCAGCCGGTCGTATCGTCGTGGATCTGGAGTCCGCCCTTGCCGGCCTGCCGGTCCAGGAGGGTCAGGAGCCCGAAGTCGGTGTGCGGGCCGATGCGGAACTGACCTGGCGCGGCAGGCCCGATGACGTCTGCGGCCGGGTACCAGTTGATGAGGACGTTCCCGTGCGGGTGGCGGGTGTGCCGGGTGAAGAAGTCCGCGGGCTGCCCCAGCGCGGTGGCCATGATCTCCAGCAGCGTGTCGGACACCGCGCGCATGCGGTCGGCGAACTCCCTCACGTACGTACGCAGGAGCGGTACTTCCGCGGGCCAGTGGGCGGGCAGCAGATCCGTACGGCCGGTACGGGACTCCAGGGCGGCCGCCCATGACTCCTTCAGGTCGGGCGGGGTCACCGTGCCCTCGGACGCTGCCGTGGTGACCTGCTCGCGGCCGTACCAACCGCCCCCGTCGCCCGGTTGGGCATAGCGGGCCTTCGCCTCCGTGGGGAGGGCGAAGAACGTTCGGGCTGCCGCGCGCAGCCGGGCCGGCAGTTGCCGGTCGATGCCGTGGCCGGAGACGAGGAGGAATCCGGTGGCCTGCAAGGAGCGGTCGACGTCGGCCGCGAGCCGGTTCCGGGCGGTGCGGTCCTGGCCGGACCACAGGGTGAGGTCGATGACGGGAACGTGCGGACGGTGCATGAGCGCACTGCTCCTTTCCCTGCACGAGCGGATGCACGAGCCGACGTTCGAGCCGACGTTCGAGCCGATGCATGAGCGGATGCAGGAGGGTGGAGTGGACGGGTTCGGGCGCCGGGCGGGGCAACCCCCGCTGTCGGCACGGTGATTGGCTATCGCCCGCTGTCGCCACCGGGCTCAGTTGCCTCCCGCTGCCGACACCGGCTTGGCTACCTTCCGCCGCCTGCGCCTTAGCTCCAAGCCGTACGCTGGAACGTGCAAAGAACCGTCGACCGAGCGGGGGATCACGGTGGATTCCGGCAGCCCGGACGATCTCGACCAGCGTCTGCTGCGCGCCCTCCAGCTCGACGGCCGGGCTCCTTTCAGCCGGCTCGCCCAGGCACTGGACGTCTCCGAGCACACCGCCGCCCGCCGCTACCGTCGTCTGCGCACCCTCGGCCTGCGGATCGTCGCCCGACCCAACCCCGTACGCCTGGGCCAGGTCCGCTGGCTGGTGCGCCTGCACTGCGCCCCCGAGGCGGCCGGTACCCTCGCGCACGCCCTCGCCCGCCG
This sequence comes from Streptomyces sp. NPDC018019, assembly GCF_044327805.1. Classification (NCBI taxonomy): domain Bacteria; kingdom Bacillati; phylum Actinomycetota; class Actinomycetes; order Kitasatosporales; family Streptomycetaceae; genus Streptomyces; species Streptomyces sp. NPDC018019. Next base: position 78,260 of record NZ_JBIRGD010000023.1, read on the forward strand.
CCCCGACACCAGCTGGGTCACCCTTGCCTCCGGCGGCACCGAGCTCTACTGCGCCTTCGATGCGCGTACCGCGGAGGAAGGCAGCGCGCTGTTGCTGCGTAAATTGCCCCGCGCCCCGCACGTCGTGTCCATCAGCGCCCACTGCATGATGCGGATCTTCATCGGTGACACCAGTACCTGGCACGCCACCCGGTTCCGGACACCCGACCCTGCGGCGGCCTCCCCGGACGGAAGGTCTGGTGCATCCAGCACATTCGACGCTCCCCGTACTTCCGGAAGCTCTGGCACCCCCGGCACCCCCAGTGCCCCCGGCACCCCAGGCCCCTCCCCGCTCCGCCTCGACGCCACCGACCGTGCCCTGTTCACCGAACTCGCCCTCGACGGCCGTGCCACCCTGCCCGTTCTGAGCAAGGCCGCCGGCCGTTCGCCCTCCAGCGTCCAGCGCCGCCTCGACCGTTTGCGCGGTCAGGGCGCCCTCGGCTTCTTCGTCGACTTCGACCCGCGGCTGCTCGGCCATCACATGAGCACTCAGCTGTGGCTGAAGGTCGCCCCCGCCCATTTGCGTACCGTCGGGGAAACCCTCGCCAGCCACCCCGAGATCGCCTTCGCCGCCGCCGTCACCGGCTCCGCCAACCTCGTCGCCAGCGGCATCTTCCGCACGCCGGCCGACCTGTACGACTACATCGACCACAACCTCGGCCCACTGCCGGGCCTTCAGAGCATCGAGACCACACCCACCCTGCGCGAGGTCAAACGCCTCGCCCCGCTCGCATCGTGAGGACGCGTGTCACCAACGTCTCCGAACGACTTCTAGGGCCGCCCGACCCGGTTGAACGGCGTAGGGCGGGCCATCGGCTCTCTGCGGTAGAGGGCGAGGACGGAGCTGCCGAGTCTGATGAGCCAGCTCGGGGACTGCTGGCGTACGCTCTCGCGCTGGGTTTCCCATTCGACCGTGACTTCTCCGTACAACTCCACGGTCAGTGTGTTGATCTTGCTTTCCAGCCCCTCAAGGTAGGCCCCCAGCCGGATGATGGACTTGTTGCTGGTCCGCCAGTAGACGACGGCGAGTACGAAGAACGCGCCGATGCCCCCGATGAAGATGCCCGACAGCCCCTGTTTCTCGTCCTTGAGCAGGATCGTGCCCACGGCCGACGCCAGGACGGCCATCGCGCCTATGAAGCTGATGAGCTGGCTGCGGGCGACGACGCGCTGGTCTATTTCGCGGCGGAGCCACTCGTACTCCTTGAGCGCGATGGCCAGGAGTTCCTTCAGATCGTCTCGTGAGAGCTGCTGTGGCATGTCCCCTCCCGGAGGTCCCCACAGGGGATCCCCCGCCGCGCCTTCGCCGAACCTTTTCTGCGTGCGGGGGTGGGGTAGACCCGGTTCACGAGGGAGGGATCCGGGTTCGACGGGATGGTTCGGCGAAGATCGAGGAGCGGAGACCGTACGCAGGTGTCGCACCGGGTTCCACGTACCACTCGCGCCCCAGCAGCAGACCGAAGACGGGTACCGGCAGACGCAGGGCGAAGCGCATCACCGGAGCCAGCTGGCCCGTGCCGTGGAGTTGTGACCGGTGTGCGGCTAGCGCTGCCCGCCTGCGACGGGCGGCGCGCCGGGTGTCGACGCGGTGGGTGATGGCGGCGCGCGGGGTGTAGGCGCCGCGGAACGCCTCGGCGGTCCGGCGCAGGGGCAGGCCGAGGCGGCATGCCAGGCGCAGCGCCCGGACGATGGGCTCTCTCGGCAGCGTCGCCTCCAGCAGGAGGGCGACGGAGGCGCGCGTGGCGGCGCTACGGCCGACCTTGTGGACCTGCACGTGGTCGGGGTGGCCGTAGCCGCCGGTGGCGTCATAACTCAGCAGGACGTCCGCCCGCTCGGCCCGCAGGATCTCCGCGAGTTGCTCTGCTGCCGTTTCCGTGTCCGCCCTGGCGAACCGGACGCGGCCGGGAGGGTCGGGGAGCATCGGGTCGTCCCTGCCGCTGTCCGCGTACCCGAGGTGGAGGACCCGGTGGACGCCCAGTGCGGCGCAGCTGGCCCGCAGTTCGCGCATCCGTACGGGCTCCGTGCCGGTCGCCTCTCCCGTATTGCCGTCAGTCGCGGTGACGACCACGACGCGATGGCCTTCGGCAGCGGCGCACGCCAGGGTGCCTCCTGTCATGAGCACTTCGTCGTCGGGGTGGGCATGGAACGCCACGACAGTCGCCATGCAGCCATCTTCCATGGACCGGCGCCGGGCGTGGGCCGGGAGCCCGTCGATCCCTGCAAGGGGGGAAGCGGAGGTGGCGCGGTTGCCGCGTACGGGGCCCCCGCTCCCGTGGCGTTCGGCGCGGTCGGACCGTTGTGCGCGGTGGCCGGCACCGGGCTTCTGGGCCAGGCGCGGGACGCGGCCGTGAGGCGGCGGGGAGAGTTCCGCGTCCACCTCGTAGCCGGACCGGCGCCGAGAGGTGACGGGTGCCGGCCCCCGCCGTATGGGACCGCGCGGGCTCATACAGCAGATGCGCCGGGGAAGGCAACCAACTTATACCACGGTCTCCCCCGAGTTCCGCCGAAATGCGCGGTATTTGCCATTACTTTATGCGGCGCGGAAGATCTTTTTACCTCGGAATCCTTGCCTCTGTGTGCACTTCAGCATGTACTGTTGGAAATGGCATATGCAAAATCTTTTGCTCGCCGAAGGGTGCGTGGGGGTGTTTTTGGTGACACGGGGGAAGCTTTTTGGTCCCGCCTTTTCGGTGCCGGTGCTCGCATTGACCGTGCGGCTCGCCATCTCCTCGATCGTTCCCTCTCCGCTTGTCCTGTCAGGGCGGCTTTAGCCGGGCTTTCCTGCGGGTCCGACCGAAGAATGCAGAAATGTTTCTGTGTGCTGGAGGGGCGAATGGATAACAAAGTCATCACCGTCCTTGTCGTCGATGATCAGACCCTGCTGAGGGAAACGCTGTGCGATGTGCTGGCCGCCCAGCCCGACATCAAGGTGGTCGGCGGCCTGGCCAACGGGGAGGCCGCCGTGCGCATGGCCGGTGAGCTGCGCCCGGACGTCGTCCTGCTGGACGGGGCGGAGCCGTACGGGGTCGTCTCCGGTGTCGAGGCGATGCACCGGGTGTCGCCGCGTACGCAGTGCATCGTACTGACCTCTTTCCATCATCCCGCGCTTGTTCAGCAGGCGCTCCAGCTGCGGGTGAGCGGATTCCTGACCAAGAATTTACGGCGGGCCGAGGTGCTCGCCGCGATTCGTAGCGTCACCAGCCATCCGGGGCAGATATTCATGTCCGTACCAAAGGAAAGCATGGCGGCGCTCCCGCATACCTCGACGGCCCGCCTCTCCGCCCGTGAGCTGCAAATCATGGAGAACGTGGCCCGGGGGCTGAGCAACGGTCAGATCGCCGCCCGTCTCACCATCACCGAGGCGACGGTGAAACGTCATCTGAGCAATGTTTTCGAAAAGCTGGGCGCCGTTTCCCGGATCGACGCCGTGAACAAGGCGAAATCCATGCTGATCCTCGGGATCACCCGGAACAGCGGCCCGTACCCGCGGCCGGAGGCCCGCCTCCAGGTACAGGCCGGCACCTGAATCTCGCGGACCGGGCCCCGCGGCGATTCCCGCCCCGGGGCCCGGCCCGTCCCCGGGGCCCGGCCCGGCCCCCGGATCAGACGCGCTTGAGCACGTGCAGGATGTACTCGTCCCGGTTGAGCGGATTGGGCCCTTCGGGCCTCGGCCGTACGGGCGGCCGGCCGCCGGCGGGCCGGTAGTCCCGGTGCTCGGCCAGGAACACCCCTTCTCCCTGGGTCAGTCCGGGCACCCGCTGGTTGAAGTCGTGCACCACGCTGGTCGGCATGGTGCCCTCCAGACGGAAGACGTCCCCCTCGGCCGTGGGCACGCCGGGGTTGGCGCCCAGCTCCGCGAGTTTCGCCAGCACCGGGCTGAGCCGGGTGGCGGGCACCTCCAGCTCGAAGGCGCTGACCGGCTCGTACACCTGGGTCCCGGCCTGCCGGAGCGCGTCCATCAGGACCAGCGGCGTGGCCTTGCGGAAGTCGTCGGCCGCGCTGACCGGACTGGCGAATCCGGTACGCGTCAGGGTGACGGCGCAGTCGGTGACCTGCCAGCCGTACAGGCCGTGCCGCAGGGTGGCGTGCACCGTCTCCTCGATGGCCTTGTGGAAGGCCAGGGGGAGCGACCCCAGTTCCACCGCCAGGCGGAACACGATGCCCGCGCCCGGCTCGGCCGGCCCGACGCGCAGCCCCACGGTCGCCCAGAAGTAGTTGTGCGTCCGCGTGTCCAGCTCGATCAGCGCCTCGCCCGTGCCGACGGGCTTCTCGATGCAGACCGTACGGGTCGGGTCGAAGCGGACCCGTACGCCGAAGGACTCCGCGAGCGTGCTGCCGAGGATCTCCTTCTGCACCTCCCCGTAGAGGCGGACCACCGCGCCGGCCGCGTTCTCCTCGTCCTGCCGCAGGTCGATCGAGGGGTCCTGCTCGTCCAGCATGCGCAGAGCGGCGTGCAGCCGTCCGGCGTCCGCCGGGTGTTCCGGCCTGACCACGGTCTCCAGGCTGGGCGGGGCGAAGAAGTTCCGCGGCGGCGGACCGTCGAGGTGGCCGGCCCGGTCACCGACCCGTACGTCCTTCAGCCCCCAGACCTGCGCGATGTCCCCGGCGGTCGCCCGGATCTCGGCGGTGGCCGACCCGTGCTCGAAGACCCGCAGCGCGGTGACCCGTCCGGCGTGCTCGGTGACCCGGCCCGTATGGTCGACGCGGTGCAGCGTCACGGAGTCGCGGGTGCCCAGGGTGCCGGAGCGCAGCCGCAGGTACGCGACCGCCTCCCCGCGTGTGCCGCGGTCGACCTTGAAGACCGTGGCACGCAGCGGTGCGTCCCCCGCGTCGTGCACCGCCGGGAGCAACTCCCGGATGCCGCGCACCAGCTGGTCCAGGCCCTCGCCGGTCAGCGCGGACCCGAAGAACACCGGGTGCACCAGGCCCCGCGCGGTCTGCGCGGCCAGTTCCTCGGTGTACTCCTTCTCGGACAGCACGTGTTCCTCGTCCAGGTACGCGGCGAGGAAGTCGTCGTCGTGGTCGGCCAGCAGCTCACCGACCCGGACGCCGAACTCCGGGTCGGTGTCCGGGCCGAGCGGGGTCGCCCTGGCCCGCGGCGTACCGGCGTCCGCCACGGCGGTGAGGACCGCCGCGGCGGGCGTGAGCCGGTCGCGGATCTCGCGCAGCACTCCTTCGGGGCGCGCGCCACCCCGGTCGATCTTGTTGACGAAGACCAGGGTGGGGATCTCCAGCCTGCGCAGGGTCCGCATCAGGATGCGGGTCTGCGGCTGCACGCCCTCGACGGCCGAGACGACCAGAACGGCGCCGTCCAGCACCGCGAGCGCCCGCTCGACCTCGGAGATGAAGTCGGAGTGCCCCGGAGTGTCGATGAGGTTGACCTTGAGGCCGTCCAGGACGAAGGTGGCCACGGCGGACCGGATGGTGATGCCCCGCCGCCGCTCCAGCTCCAGCGAGTCGGTCTGTGTGGTGCCGGCATCCACGCTGCCGACCTCGTCGATCACTCCGGTGCGGTGCAGCAGCCGCTCGGTGAGGCTGGTCTTGCCGGCGTCAACGTGGGCCAGGATGCCCAGATTCAGCTTCTTCATGGAGGGGGTTCGGATTCCTCTGCGTCGTGATGCGGACCTTTCCTGCCGGATTCGTGGTCGCCTGCCGCATCGTTCCGCCCTCTCTGACGTTGCTTTTCGCCGCCCGGCGGGAAGACCCCCGCGGGCGTGATCACCGTAGCAAGCGCCGCCGCGGCGGGTCAGGGCTTGACGGCGACTATCAGCCAGTCGCCGAGCAGGTTGTCGATCCGCTCCGCCTGCCGGACCCGGAAGCCGGCCTCCTCGACCTCCGCGCGGTACTCCGCGACACTGCTGGACGAGCTGTCGCCGCGGATCAGACCGTGGTTGAGCCGTTGCAGCACGTCCTGCGCCGTCGTGGTGGCCGGATCGGTCATCAGGTCGTAGACCACCAGCGCGCCGCCGGGCGGCAGCGCCTCGTGGATGCGAGCGAGGAGCTTGCGCCGCTGCGGCACCGGCCAGTCGGGCAGCACGTGTCCGGTGACCACGGCGTCCGCGGGCGGCAGCGGCCCGGCCAGGAAGTCGCCGCCGTGGAAACGGACGCGGCCTTCCAGACCGCGGTCCCGGATCAGCTCCTCGGCCAGCGGCGCCAGGGCGGGGAGGTCGAACACGGCGCCCCGCAGGTGCGGATGGGCCAGGGCCAGCCGGGTGGCCAGGTTGCCCCGGGCGCCGCCGATGTCGACGAAGGACCCGTACCCGCTCCAGTCGATACGGTGTGCCAGCTCCTCGGCGGTGAAGGAACTGAAGGTGTCGAAGTGCGCCATGATCTGGCGGGCGCGCTCCGGGTCCGCGTAGTGCTCGGGGTACGCCTCGGGCCCGTGCGCCTCGGCGCCGGACCCCGCCTCGCCCTCCTGGAGCGCCGTCGTCAGCCCGGCCCACACGTGGTAGTGCTTGCGGGCGTGCTGGAGGACGGTGCCGCCCAGGTATTCGGAGGCGCCGGACACCAGGAACGCCTGCGCGGCGGGGGAGTTGCGGTAGCGGTCCCCGTCGGCCTCCAGCAACTCCAGTGCCACGAGCGCGTCGAGGAACTCCTTGGCCAGCGGATGGACGATCCGCAGCTTGTCCTTCACGTCCCCGAGGGTCGCGGGGCCGTCGGCCAGCAGGTCGAACAGGCCCAGTTCCACGGCGCTGTGCAGGGCCTTCGCCTGGTGGTACGCGGTGGCCAGGCGCAGCAGCGAGCGGGCCTGGGCCACGGGTGCGAGCGGTGCGGTGGTCATGGATCTCCTTGGCCTGTAAGGGGGGCGGGGCAGGGAACTACCGATCAGCCGCTTCACACGGCGGGCGGCCCGAACCAGGTGCGCAGGGCGTCGGTGAGCCCGTCCGCACCCGAATCCGGGGCCGTGGTCCAGCAGACGTAACCGTCGGGCCGGACCAGCAGCGCGGCCCGCCCGTCGACCGCGGAGCCCGGCTCCGCGACGCCCTCGGCCGCGACGTGGTCCACCCGGTCCTTCCACGCCGCCGCCTCGTCGACGAGCGCCGGGCCGGCTCCGAGGGTCAGCAGCACGCCGCGCGCCGCGTGGAAGTACGTGCTCAGCCGGCGGGTGCCGTCCTCGGTGACCAGCGGCAGGTCCGGGACGCGACGCCCCAGCAGCGGGTCCTCGCCCGGCATCGGGTAGCGCACGTCGAGCGCCGAGATGAGGCCGGCCAGGTAGCGGTTGGTCTCCGGGACGTGCAGCAGCTCGATCATCAGCTCCCGCAGCCCTTCGAAGCGCGGGTCCGGGTCGATCAGCACCGCCTGCGCGCGGGTGTTGCGCAGCACGCCGGCGGCGACCGGGCGGCGCTCGGCCTCGTAGCTGTCCAGCAGCTCCGGCGGCGCCGTGCCCGCGACCGTCGCCCCCAGCTTCCAGCCCAGGTTCACCGCGTCCTGGAACCCCAGGTTGAGGCCCTGGCCACCGGCGGGCAGGTGGATGTGGCAGGCGTCCCCGGCCAGCAGGACCCGGCCCGCGCGGTACCGCTCGGCCTGCCGCGAGGTGTCGGTGAGCCGGGAGAGCCAGCGCACGTCGTGCATCCCGAAGTCGCTGCCGGCCACCTCGGTGAGCGCGGCCCGCACGTCCTCCTCGGTGACCGGCGCCCGGCGGTCGGCGTAGGGCCGGTCGAAGAAGGCGACGGTGGCCCGGTAGACGTCCGGCTCCAGCGGGAAGGCGGCGAACCAGGCGCGCAGGTCGTGCCGCATGACGCCGTACGGCCGCATGGGGCCCATGCCCTCCCCGTGCGGCAGTTCCTCGCGGAACCGCGCGTCCGCGATCACCGCGAACATGTGCGGGTCCTGCCCGGGGAAGTCGATGCCGAGCAGCTTGCGTACGGTGCTGCCGCCGCCGTCGCACCCCACCAGGTACGCGCACTCGACCTCGTACGGGCCCTCGGGACCGGTGACGGAGACGGTCACGCCGTCGGCGTCCTGGGTGAGGGACGTCAGCGCGTGCCCGCGGCGCAGCTCGGCGCCCAGTTCCAGGGCCCGTCCGGTCAGCAGCTCCTCGGTGCGCACCTGGGGGACGAACAGCGCGTACGGGTGCCGGGTGTCGAACGACGAGAAGTCCAGGGGCACCCCGAGGCTGGCGAAGTTCCCGCCGCGCAGCTTGGGCGCGTCGGCCTGGAACTTCGCACCCAGCCCGCGCATGTCCAGCAGCTCGACGGTGCGCGCGTGCACGCCGAGTGCCTTGGAGAAGTCGACCGGCTGGTCCAGGCGTTCCAGCACCAGGGTGCTGGCACCGGCCAGGCGCAGTTCGCAGGCGAGCATCAGGCCGGTCGGCCCGGCGCCGGCGACCACCACGTCGTACCGCATACACGCTCCTCGCATCGGTGGATTCCGCCAGGCATGCTGGCCGCGCGGCTTCAAGGCGCCGTCCAGCCGGAATCCGGGGCGAGTGGCTCGAAGTGTGCTCGAACCGGGCTTCGTAGCGTGGCGGGTCCCTACGGACACCGAGGACGCCCCATGCCGTTCACCCCGAAGGAAATCAGCTACCTGCGCGCGCAGGGCTACGGCCGGCTGGCGACGGTCGGCGCATACGGAGAGCCGCACAACGTCCCCGTCTCGTTCGAGATCGACGAGGAGCGCGGCACCATCGAGATCACCGGCCGGGACATGGGCCGCAGCCGCAAGTTCCGCAACGTGGCGAAGAACGACCGGGTCGCCTTCGTCGTGGACGACGTGCCGTGCCGCGATCCGGAAGTGGTCCGGGCCGTCGTCATCCATGGCACGGCCCAGGCGCTGCCCACCGGCGGCAGGGAGCGCCGGCCGCACTGTGCCGACGAGATGATCCGCATCCATCCCCGGCGCATCGTCACCTGGGGCATCGAAGGCGACCTGTCCACCGGGGTGCACGCCCGGACCGTCGCGGCCGGCAACGGAGGACGGCGATGATGAGGGACCTGCCCGACTTCCCGTGGGACGTGCTGCTGCCGTACAAGCGGCGGGCCGCCGCCCATCCCGGCGGACTGGTCAACCTGGCCCTGGGCGAACCGGTCGACGCCACGCCCGAGGTGGTGCGCACGGCGCTCGCGGCGGCGGCGGACGCGCCGGGCTACCCGCCCACGGAGGGGACGCCCGCGCTGCGCGAAGCGGCCGCCGCCTGGCTGCGCCGTCGCCTGGGAGTGACGGTGGACCCCGCGGCCGTGCTGCCCGCGGTCGGCACCAAGGAGCTGATCGCCTGGCTCCCGGCGATGCTGGGCGCCGGTCCGGGCGACACGGTGGCCTTCCCCCGGCTGGCCTTTCCCACCTTCGACGTCAGCGCGCGCCTCGCCGGCGCGGCGGGCCGGCCGGTGGACTCGCCGGTGGAGCTCGGGCGCGAACCGGTGAAGGTGGTCTGGCTCAACTCGCCGTCCAACCCGGAGGGCCGGGTGCTGTCCGTACCGGAGCTGCGCGAGATCGTGGCCTGGGCACGGGACCGGGGCGCCGTCCTCGTCAACGACGAGTGCTACATCGAGTACGGGTGGGACCGGCGGCCGGTGTCGCTGCTCGACCCGGCGGTGTGCGGCGACAGCCACGAGGGGCTGCTGGCGGTGCACTCGCTGTCCAAGCGGTCCAATCTCGCGGGCTACCGAGCGGGCCTCTGCTCCGGCGACCCGGCTCTGGTCGGGCGCCTGCTCCAGGTGCGCAAGCACGCCGGGCACGCCGTGCCGGCGCCCGTGCAGGCGGCCATGGTGGCCGCCCTGGAGGACGACGCCCACGTGGAGCGGCAGCGGGACCGGTACGCGTACCGGCGGCGGGCGCTGCGTACCGCCCTGGAGGGAGCCGGGTTCCGCGTCGAGCACTCCGAGGGTGGGCTCTTCCTGTGGGCGACCCGGGGCGAGCCGTGCTGGCCCGCCGTCCAGAAACTGGCCGACCTCGGCATCCTCGTCGCACCCGGCGCCTTCTACGGCGAGGCAGGCGAGCAGCACGTACGGATCGCGTTCACGGCGACCGACGAGCGGATCGCCGCGGCCGCCGCCCGGCTGACATGACGGCGGACACCGCGGAACCCGGGGCGCCCGTCGCACGGACGCCCCGGCCGGTGGCGCTGCTGCTGCCCGGCCAGGGGTCCCAGTACCGGCGGATGGCGGCGGGACTGTACGCCACGGAACCGGTCTTCGCCGAGGCGGTCGACGAGGTCCTCGGCGCGATGGGGGCCGAGGGCGCCCGTATGCACGCCGACTGGCTGGCCGAGCGGCCGGACCTGCCGGTGGACCACGTGCTGCGGGCCCAGCCCCTGCTGTTCGCCGTCGATTACGCGCTGGGCCGGCTGGTGACGAGCTGGGGCGTCCGCCCGGTGGCGCTGCTGGGCCACAGCATCGGCGAGATGGCGGCTGCCACGCTCGCCGGTGTGTTCTCGGTGCCCGACGCCGCCCGGGTGGTGCTCGACCGGGTGACGCGGCTGACGGCGGCGCCTCCGGGCGGCATGCTGGCGGTCGCGGAGTCCGCCGCGTCGCTGGAGCCCTTTCTGGGCGGCGGCGTGGTGGTCGGCGCCGTCAACGCGCCGCGGCAGACGGTGCTCGGCGGACCGGAGGACGCGCTGCGCGCGGTGGGGGAGACTCTGCGGTCCCGCGGGATCACCGCCCAGCGGGTCCCGGCGCTCAGCCCGTTCCACAGCCCGGCGATCGCCCCGCACGCCAGGGGCGCCGAGGCGGTGCTCGCCACGGTGGCCCGCCGCCCGCCGCACACCGTGGTCCACTCCTGCTACACGGCGGTGCCGCTGACGGCGGAGCAGGTCGCGGACCCCGCGTACTGGGCGGCGCACCCGGTGGACCAGGTGCGTTTCTGGCCGGCCCTGGACGGGCTGCTGGCTCCCGGCGGACTCGTGGTGATCGAGGCGGGACCCGGCCGTACGCTGTCGAGCCTGGCCCTGCGGCACCCGTCCGTACGCCGTGGGGGCTGCGCGGTGGTGCCGCTGTCACCGAAACGCGCGGGCGGCCCGGAGGACGACCGGGCGGCGCTGGCGGAGGCCCGGGAGGCCCTGCGGGCCGAGGGGCACCGCGTACCCTGACGGGTACGGGGCGACGGCCGGGAACTGGTCAGACACCGTCGTCCTCCGCCTCGTACCGGGCGATCCGCGCCCGCACCTCCGGATCGTCGGCGAGGCGCGGGGGAAGCCTGGTCTCCCCGTCGATGCGGGCCGTGAGGATCTGGCTCCGGGCCACCGCCGCGTCCGTGAGATCGGCACCGCTCAGATCGGCTCCTTCCAGGTCCGTGTCGCTGAGCGACAGGCCGGCCAGTTTCGCCCGGTACAGCACCGCGCCGCTCAGATCGGCGCCCGTCAGGGTCGCGCCGCGCAGGTCCGTGCCTCTCAGGTCCGCCTGGTGCAGCTTGGCGTCGGACAGGTTCGCACCGCGCAGATCCGCCAGCGCCGGCGTCGCCTCACGGAGGTCCGCGTCGCGCAGGTCCGCGCCGGCCAGCTTGGCGCCCGCGAGTCGCGCGCCGCGCAGGTCCGCGCCGCCCAGCTGTGCGTCCGTCAGGTCGGAGCGGCGGAGGACCGCTCTGCGCAGCTGGGCCGGTCGGCGTTCGGCGGCGACGGGGGACGCGAGGTCGCGGCCCAGTTCGACGCCGGGAAGGTGGACGGAGCGGAGGTCGGGAACGAAGGAGCCGTCGCGGGCGGAGTCACGGCCGCTGAGCACGTCGAGCGCGGCCAGGACATCGGGGGGCACCTGCTTGTTGTTCTTCGGCGGGGTGCCGGCGTGCGTGCGGATGTAGGCGGCCAGCACACCGGCGATGGTGGGGTGGTCGCGGGAAGAGTCCTCCAGCAGGCGCTGGAGGGCGTACACGCCGCCCAGGCGCACGTCCACCGCGTCCTCGCCCAGCTGGCCCATGGCGGCGGTGTACCGCTGGGTGAGCTGCTCCTCCTTGGTGGCGCTCAACCCCTCCCGGCTGATCCGAAGTTGGCGGCCCACCTGGCGGTCGGAGAACCAGAGACTCAGTACGGTGACGACGGAGGCGAGCAGTACCGAAGTCAGCTCGACCAGGCGGGCCCAGTCCAGCTCCGGGCGCCGACGGGCACCGCCACCCGGCGGTGGGCCGGTTCCGGCCCGGGATGCCCGCCGGGCCGCGCGGTGCAACTGCCGACTCCGCCGGTGCCGCATCCCGCCATTCGACCGCCGTCGCCGCCCGGCCGCGGCGATTTCCGCAGAAGCTGTGCGGACGGGGCCTCCGGCCGTTACCGGGGCGCCCGCTCACACCGTACGGATGGTTCCGCCGCGCTCACTCCTCCTCGATGATGGCGACCGCACGCGTCCAGCCGGCGCCCGCTCCCGCGATCTTGAAGGGGAAGCAGGACACCAGGAAGCCGCTCGGTCCGGGCAGCGCGCCGAGGTTGCTCAGCCGCTCGATCTGGCAGTACTCCCGCTCCCGCCCCACGAAGTGGGCGGGCCACAGCACACCGCGGTCACCGGTGCGCCCGTACTCCCGGATCATGTGCCCGAACGGCGCGTCGAGGCTGAAGGCGTCGGTCCCGATGACCCGGACGCCGAAATCGAGCAGCAGGTGGGTCGCCGCGGCGTCCAGACCGGCGAATTCGGTGAAGTACTCGGGCTTGCCGGCCCGTTCGTCCGCCCCGGTGTGCAGCAGCACGATGTCGTACGGCCGCGGTTCGCGGCCCGCCTCGTCGAGGGCCCGCCGTACCCGGCCGGCCCCGATGGCGCCCACCGGCTCGCCGGTGAGGTCGAGCTTGAGGCCCGGCCGCAGAAACCAGTCCAGTGGCATCTGGTCGATGTGCCGCGGTGTGCCGTAGCGCGCGCGGGACCCATAGTGCGACGGGGCGTCGACGTGGGTGCCGGTGTGGGTGGTCAGCCGCAGGGTGTCGAGGGACAGCAGCTCGCCGTCCGGGAGGTCGGCCGGGTCGAAGTCGATGCCGTGGTGGCGCCGCATCCCCTCGGCCATGTGCCGGCCGCCCTCGGCCGGGGTCAGGATCTCGTGTTCGACCGGATCCACCTCCCACTGGGCGGCGTCCACGGTCGTCGACAGATCGATGATGCGCATGTCGGTCCCTTCCGCCCGCGCTACCGCAGGCCGGCCCCGCCGTCCACGGTGAGCACCTGTCCGTGCAGGCCACCGGCCTCGGGGCGGCACAGCAGCGCCACCACGTCGGCCACTTCCTCTGCGGTGGCCAGCCGGCCCGTCGGCGTCCGCCGCAGCAGCCCTTCCAGCACATGGGCGGGGACCGCTCCCGGCCCGTGGCCGGCGACCTTGCCGGCGGCCACCGCGTTGACGGCGATGCCCTTCCCGGCGAGTTCCACCGCCAGATACCGCACCAGCGTCTCCAGGGCCGCCTTGGCCATGCCCAGGCCCGCGTAGCCGGGGACGACCGACCGGGCGCCGGTGCTGGAGACCGCGACGACGCGGCCCGTGCCCGGAGCCATCAGGGTGCCCAGGCGCGCCGCCCCGTACAGCAGCGGCCCCACCGCCACGGCACCGTCGCCCAGGTACTTGCCGATGTGCGGCGACGTGGTCGGCGCCGGGTGGAAGGCACCGGCGGCGTGCACCAGGACGTCCAGCAGGCCGTGGGTGCGCCGGATCTCCTCCAGCAGCCGCACCACGCCGGCGGGCCGGCCGACGTCGGCGCGCATCAGCCGCACCTTGCCGCCGTCCTCGGTCAGTTGCCGTTCGGCCGCCAGCGCGGCGTCCTCGTCGTGCGCGTAGTTGAGCAGTACTTCGCAGCCCGCCGCGCCCAGCTTCCGGGCGACGGCCAGTCCGATGCCGCGGGTGCCCCCGATGACCAGTGCCACCGAGCCGTTCGCCGCCGGGGCGCCGTTGATCCCTGTCATACGCGTGTCCTCCTTGGTCATTCGGTTGTCGCGCCCCGGTGCGCGTCGTCCGGCGCGGTCCAACTGGTGGAGTCGGTGGCGCCGGGCGCGGTGTTCTCCGGGAGCAGGTGCAGTGCGTCCAGCCGGGCGGCCAGGGCGGTGGCGCCGGCTCGCCGGCCCTTCGCGGCCAGGTAGCCGTCCGGTCTGATCAGCGCCCAGCCGCCGGGAGGGACGCCGAGGGTCTGCCGTAGCGCGTCGTCGGGGTCGGCGAGGGTGCGGCCGTCTTCCCCTTCGTGGGGGACGACGGTGCGTACCTGTACGGCCCGCCCGTACCGCAGCGTCAGCTCCGCGGCTCCCGCGTCGGCGAACAGCAGGAGCAGCCACCGGGGATCGGTGAGCGCCTTCCGCAGCGCCCGGTGGCCGGGGTGCCGGACTGCGTCCCGTTCCGTGCACGCGACCAGGTGTCCGGGGCGTACCCCCGCTGCCCGGCCGGCCGTGCCGTACGTCAGCGGGCTGTCCGCGTAGTGCAGGGCGAGGCCGGACATCCCGGACATGATCCGGTGCTCGACGCGTCGTTTGAGCGGTCGCGCCGCCTTGAGGACGGACAGCCCCACGGGCATGGCCACCGGCGCCACGACGTTGCGCAACGCCACCAGGGCCGTGGCCGTACGGGTCGAGGAGAGCAACCTGCCGCCCACCGGGAGGCGTTCGGCGGCGTAGCTGTCGAGCAGCGCCTCCCGCGCATGTCCGCGCACCACGTCCGCCAGCTTCCAGGCCAGGTTGTACGCGTCCTGCATGCCGGTGTTCATGCCCTGCCCCGAGGCCGGGCTGTGGACGTGCGCGGCGTCGCCGGCCACGAAGCAGCGGCCGGACCGCATGGCGGTGATCATGCGCTGCTGTACGCGGAAGACGGAGACCCAGGTCGGGTCCGAGACCGCCACCGGGTGCCCCAGACCGCGCGACAGGGCGTCGGCGAGCCGTCGGCGCACCGCCTCCGGGCCGGCTCCCTGGCCGGCGTACTCGGTGTCCACCGCACGCCACTTGCCGGGGTCCGGGAACGGCACCAGCAGAACGGTGCCGGAGCCGGTGTGCACCAGGTGGTTGCTGTCGGGGGACAGCCCGGCGTCCAGCACCACGTCCGCGTTGAGCCAGGTCCGTGTCGCGTCGCCGACCAGCCGCAGCCCCAGCCGCTCGCGCACGGTGCTGCGGGAGCCGTCCGCGCCGACCAGCCAGGGCACGGTGATCCGTTCGGTACGCCCGGCACGGTGCAGTTCGGCGGTGACCCGCTCCCCGGCGGGTATGCAGTCGGCCAGCTCCACCCCCCACTCGATCCCGGCCCCCAGGGCGGCCAGGCGCTCCCGCAGGATCTCCTCCGTGCGGACCTGGTCCAGCATCAGACTGAAGGGGTAGGCCGTGGGCAGCCGGTCGTAGTTGGTGTCGAAACGGATGAGTTCCCGGCCGCGCAGGTGCACGGTGAAGTGGGTCACCGGCCGGCCGCGCGCCACCAGGGCGTCCGCCAGGCCCATCTGGTGGCACGCCTCCAGGGTGCGCGGATGCACGGCCAGCGCCCGGCTGGTGGTCGCCGGGCCGTCGGCCCGGTCGATCACCCGGACGCGTACGCGCCGCCGGGCCAGCTCGTGCGCCAGGGTCAGGCCGACGGGCCCGGCGCCGGCGATCAGCACGTCCGGGCCGTCCGCCTCAGGCGGCATGCGGGGCCTCCGCGAAGCGCTTGGCGAGCGCCAGTGTGGCCGCGCTGTTGCCGCCGACCGCCGTGCGCACCCGGGCCCTCGCGTCGGCCGGTGTGGCGTCCGCACCGAGGATGCCGGGGATGGCGGCCTCGTTCAGCCTGATGGTGTGCCGGGAGGTGACGAGCAGTCCGTCCCCGGCCTCCCGTATCGACCACTCGCCGGTGTGCAGGGTCATCAACGGGGGAGTGCCGATCTGCTTGTAGACGACCCGCAGCTCTTCGGGGAAGCAGACCCGCACCGACTCCGTGGTGTGCTCCGAACCGTCGTTGGCGCGGGTGACCATGGTCATCACCTGCACGCCGTCCGACGGCTCGGTGAGGTCGAGCCGGGAGACGTGCGGCAGCCGGTCGGGCCACTTCCCCGCCTGGGCGAGGAAGTCGTACACGGCCTGCGCGGGGGCGTGCACCGCCTCGGAGTCCTCGAACGAGAACAGCAGGTCGGCATCGGTGTCCGGGCGCTCGGCGAGCGCTTTGATGTTCGCCAGTTCGGTACGGCTGTTGCGGTCGGTCGCGGTGGTGATCCAGTCCACGTCCTCGGGCCGGTCGTCCACCGCGGCGAACGTGTGGTGCAGCGTCAGCTCGCAGCCGCCGCCCGGTCGCTCCTGGAGGACCCACTCGCCGCTCATCGCGGCCACCGGAGCGGAGCACACCTCCTGCCGGAACCGGACGCGCAGCGCGTCGGGGTCCAGATTCCGGCGCGATGTCCAGTGCTTGACCTCCCCGTTGGCGGTGGCCCAGATCCGCAGCCGCTCGCTGCGGGCGCCGAGTTCCGCGCGCTCGACGTGGACGGTCGGGGTGAAGTGCCGGGGCCACTCGGCGGCGTCCCGGATGAGGGCGTACACCCGGTCGGCCGGGGCGTCGATCTCCGTGCGGTGTACGGCGCGGTGGGATGTGGGTGCGGGCATGCGTCGTCGGTTCCTCTCGGATTTTCGGAGCAGCGGGGCGGGACTGTGTGGGGGCGGCGGATCAGTAAATGCCCAGTCCCCCGCAGACGTTGAGGGCCTGTGCGGTGATCGATCCGGCCTCCTCGCCCACCAGGTGGCCGACCAGGGCCGCCACCTCCTCGGGCGTGGAGTAGCGCCCCAGCGGGATCTTGTCGTTGAAGCGGGACAGCACCTCCTCCTCGGTGGTGTCCCAGGTGGCCGCGTACGCCTGCCGTACGCGGACGGCCATCGGGGTCTCCACGTAGCCTGGGCACACGGCGTTGACGGTGACCCCGGTGGGCGCCAGCTCCTTGGCCAGTGCCTTGGTGAAGCCGATCAGGCCCGCCTTCGAGGCCGAGTAGGGGGCGCCCAGCGGAACGCCCTGCTTGCCGCCGGTGGAGGCGATGCTGATGATCCGCCCTTCGGTGCCCGCCCGCTCCAGCCCGCCGGTGGTCAGGGCCTCACGGGTGACGAGGAAGGCGCTGTTGAGGTTGGTGTCGATCACGTCGTACCAGAGGTCGTCGGGTATCCGCGCGGTCACCCCGCCGCCGCTGCGCCCCGCGTTGTTCACCAGGACGCCCAGCGGCCCGAACCGGTCCACCGCGGCGCGCACCACGCCCTCCACCGACTCCCGCGACCGCACGTCACCCGCGCACCCGGCCACCTCCAGCCCCTCGTCCTGTAGTTCCTTGACCACGGCGTCGACGTTCTCGGGACTGCGGGCGCACAGGAACACCCGTAGTCCGCGGGCGGCGAGCGTGCGCACCACGGCGAGCCCGATGCCGCTGGTGCCGCCCGTCACCAGGGCGGTCCTGGGCGTGGCACTGGTAGTCATGGCCTTGTCCTCCGGTGGTTGTGGTCTGCGGTGGGCGCGTCGCGGCGCCACCCGGCGGCACGGCTCACCCGCCCGCCCCGTGCGTCACAGCGTGCAAGGGGCCGTTCGAGGCTCGGCCGTCCCGGGTTCGGGCCGTTTCGGTGCGGCACGGCCGGGCGATCACGGCCCGGCAACGGCTCGAAGAGCGGTCGAAGACCGGCTGCCACGCTCACGCCGTGCGGCCGTCCCCAGCGAGGCCGCCGGAGAGGAGAGTCGTATGTCTGCCCCGCAGCAGCCGTCCCGGGTCCCCGTGGACACCGCGCTCTACCAGGAGATCCAGCACTTCTACGGGCGCCAGATGCGCTACCTGGACGAGGCCCGGGTCGAGGAGTGGGCCGGCACGTTCACCGAGGACGGGGTCTTCGTCGCCAACGCCCACCCCGAGCCGTCCCACGGGCGGGCCGCCATCGCGGCCGGGGCCCGGAAGGCCGCCGACCTGCTGGCCGAACAGGGCGTCCAGCGCCGCCACTGGCTCGGCATGCTCGAAGCGGACGCCTGTGACGACGGCACCGTGCGCGCCCGTACCTACGCGCTGATCGTCAGCACGCCCCGCGGCGGCCAGGCGGCGGTGCACCTGAGTACCAGCTGCGACGACGTCCTCGTGCGCGAGGACGGCCGGTTGCGCGTGCGGCACCGCGAGGTACGCCGGGACGACCTGCGGCCCGAGTAGTGCGACCCCGACCGGCAAGCGAGAGAGGAGCCGTGCCCATGGCCGAGCGCCACCCCGACGGCCCTGAGGACAGCACCGCCGAGGGGCCGCCGCTCGACGTCCTCGCCCAGTTGACGGGCGGCCCCCGGATCGACGACCTGCTGTCGCGGGCGGCGCGGCGCGCCCCCGGGCGGCTCGCGCTCAGCGGCCCCTCCGGGGACCTGACCTACGCGGCCCTGGAGGAGCGGGCGACGCGGTGCGCGGGCGCCCTGCGCGAGCTGGCCGGCGGCCCCGGCGCCGTGGTGGGCATCGCCGCCGTACTGGACACGTCGTTCGCCGAGGCGTACTTCGGCGCCTCCCGGGCCCAGCACGTCAGCGCGATGTTCAACCCGCTGCTGCGCGAGGAACGCCTGACACACGTGCTGCGTTCCGCGGGCGCGCGGACCGTCATCGTCCCGCCGGAGATGTACGGGCGGATCCAGGCCGTACGCGCGGACCTGCCGGCGCTGCGGACCGTGGTGCTCACCCACCGCGCGCCCGGTTTCCAGGAGGCCACGGCGGACGTGCCCGCACTGGACGAGCTGATCGACGCCGCGCCCCCCTCGGCGCCGTACGCCGCCCGTGACCCCGAAGCCGTGGCGAACCTCCAGTTCACCAGCGGCACCACCGGGGCACCGAAGACCGTCATGCTCACCCACCGCAACCTGACGGTGAACGCGGCCCAGACGGCGTACGCCCACCGGCTCACCCCCGAGTCGGTGCTGCTCAACAACCTGCCGTCGTTCCACCTGATGCACCTGAACATCGCGGTGACCGTCGGGGCCACCCACCTGCTGCGGCCCGGCGAGGACAGTGTGCTCGCCCTGCGCGAAGGCGCCCGCCACGGTGCGACGCACTTCTACAGCCTGCCCGTACGGCTGGCCCGGCTGGCCGCGGACGACCGGCTGCCGGAGCTGTCCGTACCCGCCCTGCGGGCCGTGCTCTCCGGCGGCTCGGCCCTGCCCGCCCGTACCGCGGCCGTCCTGGGCGAGCACTTCGGCGTCCCGGTCGTCCAGGGGTACGGACTGGCCGAGACCGCGCCGTCCACGCACTTCGACGACCTGGACGCGCCGGTGGCCGGATCGTCGGGCCGGCCCGTGCCCGGCACCGCGTGCCGCATCGTGGACCTGCGGACCCGGGCCGTCCTCCCGGTGGGCGAGCGCGGTGAGATCCAGGTCCGCGGGCCCCAGTTGATGAAGGGGTACCTCGGCAGGCCGCGGGCGGACGCCGTGGACCCGGACGGCTGGTTCTCCACCGGCGACATCGGCCACACGGACGGCGCGGGGCGGCTGTTCGTCGTCGACCGGGTCAAGGACGTCTTCAAGTGCGACAACTGGCTGGTGTCGCCCCTGGAGATCGAGCAGGTGCTGGCCCGCTGCC
Source organism: Streptomyces sp. NPDC018019 (assembly GCF_044327805.1). Taxonomy (NCBI): domain Bacteria; kingdom Bacillati; phylum Actinomycetota; class Actinomycetes; order Kitasatosporales; family Streptomycetaceae; genus Streptomyces; species Streptomyces sp. NPDC018019. The sequence goes on from NZ_JBIRGD010000023.1 coordinate 97,683, forward strand.
CCGGGGTGGCGGACTGCGCGGTGTTCGACCACCCGGACGAGTTCAGCGGGGCCGTCGCGCACGCGCTGGTGGTCCCGGCGGGCGAGGACACCGACCGTGCCGCCGTCACCCGCTTCGTCAACGACCGGCTGCCCTACTACCAGCACATCAAGTACCTGGACGTGGTACGGCACATCCCGCGCTCGCCCACCGGGAAGATCCAGCGCCGCGAACTGCGCGAGCGGACCCTGGGCGGCGCCCACCAGCACGCCCCGAGCGGCATCCACCACACGAAGGGCACCTCCACCATGTTCACGTTCATCAACCGGTTCACCGTCCAGGGTGACGCCGCCGAGTTCGAGAAGCGGCTCGCGGAGATCACCGCCCACATGCGGCAGCAGCCCGGTTTCCGCTCCCACCGGCTGCTCCGCTCCGCGAAGGACCCGCAGGTCTACGTCGAGATCGCGGAATGGGACGACGCGGCGTCGCACGGCCGCGCGGTGCGCACCGAAACCTTCCAGCAGGCCGTACGCGAGGTGCAGAAACTCGCGAGCGCCGACCCGGCCCCCTTCACACCGGTCACCGCGGACACCAGGGCCCAGGCTGATCCGAAAGACACGGCCTAGCGGCATGCCGGAAGCCGCGCCGACCCCACCGACAGACACAGAAAGGCGGTCCACCGTGACCAGCACCTCTCCCACGGCGCTTCCCCCCGCCGTCATGCGGCTGCGCGAACTCGCCCTGAGCGCCGCCTGCGCCGCCGCGGTCCGCGCCGCGGCGAGCCTGGGCGTCGCGGACGTCCTCGGGGACGAACCCACGGACGCCGGCACCCTCGCGAAGGCGGTGCGGGCCGACGCGGGCGCGCTGGAGCGCCTGCTGCGCGCCCTGGCCTCGTACGACGTCTTCACCGAACTCCCGGACGGCCGCTTCGCGCACACCGACGCCTCCCGGCTGCTGCGCGAGGACGCCCCGCGCGGCCTGCGCTACTCCGCGCTGTGGGCGACCGAGCCCTGGACCTGGGCGCTGTGGCCGCACCTGGCGGACGCGGTGCGCACCGGGCGGGAGGAGTTCACCGGGCTGTACGGCACCGGGTTCTTCGACTGGCTGCACACCGCCGAGGCCCGCGAGTCGGCCCAGGTGTTCGACAAGGCCATGACCCAGTCCAGCGTGCTGTCGGCCCGGTCCATCGCCGACGTGCTCGACCTGGACGGCGTCAGCGCCATGGTGGACATCGCCGGCGGCCAGGGCATGGTTCTCGCGACCCTGCTGGAGAAGTACCCGAAGCTCCGCGGCACCCTCTTCGACCTGCCGAAGGTCGTCGCCGACGCCGACCCGCGGCTGCGCGAGGGCGGTGAACTCGCCGGCCGCGCCCGGCTGGTGGCGGGGGACTGCCGGCGCTCGGTGCCGGAGGGCGCCGACCTGTACCTGCTGAAGAACATCCTGGAGTGGGACGACGAAAGCACGGTGCGGACCCTGCGCAACGTCGCCAAGGCGGCCCCCGCCGGGGCGCGCGTCGTCGTGGTGGAGAACCTGGTGGACGGCAGCCCCGAAACCCGGTTCACCACCGCCATGGACCTGATGCTGCTGCTCAACGTAGGCGGCAAGAAGCACACCAAGGCGGGGCTGAGCGCGCTGGTGGAGCAGGCGGGACTCCAGCTGGAGGAGGTCCGCCCGGTCAACTCCTACCTGCACATGTTCGTGAGCACGGTTCCCGCGTAGTCCCCGCCCACATGATGAAGACCCCCGGCCGGAACGCCCGGCCGGGGGTCTCGTCGTACGGATCTCAGACGGTCGCAGGCTCGCCCTCCTGGAACAGGTCGGTGCGGACCCGCAGCGCCTGGTCACCGTAGGCGATGCGGCGCAGGACGGAGCGGTAGGCCGGGGTGCGGGAGACCAGCATCGCCGCCTTCGGGCGCACCACCGCGGAGACGCGTCCGGTCGACAGCATCATCCGGCTCTGCATCACCTGGACGCGCGTCGCCCGCTCGGTCTCCGGGCGGCGCCGTGCCGTGAAGGCGCTCAGGAAGCGCTCGCTCAGGTCCCGTCGCCGCAGGCCCGCGCAGAGGACCGGGTGCGCGGCGACCGCGTCCTGGACGGCGAGGTTGATGCCCTGGGCCCCGATCGGGCTGTGGGTGTGCGCGCTGTCCCCGATCAGCAGCAGTCCGTCGCGCGCCCACCGCCGGGCGGAGCCGGCGAACACGTCGAGCAGGGACACGTCCCTGAAGCTGCGCAGTTGCCCGTCCACCTCGTCCGCGTACTCGGGCACGGCCGCCCGGATCCGCTCCTTGACGTGGGCGAACCCCTGCTCGGCCAGCGCTCGGTAGCCGCGGTGCGGCAGCGTCCAGCCGAGCTGTACGCAGTCGGGGAAAGACGTGTAGGCCAGCACCGGATTGCCGCCGGCCCGGAAGATGCGCACCGTGCGCGTGGCGGGCGCGGTGAGCTTGCACCACAGCACGTCCTGGTCGAACAGCTCGATCCGGTCGTACGGGATGCCGGCCAGCCTGCGCACCGTGGAGTACCGCCCGTCCGCACCGACGACGCAGTCGGCGCGGACCTCGAACCCGTCGGGCCCGCCGCCGCACACCACACCGCGCACCACGCCCCCCTCCTCCACCAGCCCGTTGACCTTGGTGCCGGTCAGGCAGGTGAACCGCGGGTGCGCCCGGCAGCGCTCCAGCAGGTCGGTCAGCAGGTGCCGCTGCGGCAGGCTGAGCAGGCAGTTGTACGGGCCGGGAAGCCGCCGGTAGTCCCCGTTGATCAGGACCTTGCCGTGCTCCTCCAGCCGGAAACCGTCGTGCTCGTGGCAGCCGCGCCGCCGGGCGCCCTCCAGGACACCGAGCGCGTCCAGGAGGGCCTGTCCGCCGGGCTGGAGGATCTCCCCGCGATAGGCGCGGTCCAGCGAGCGGCTGCGCTCGACCAGCGTCACCCGCGCCCCCGAGCGCAGCATCAGCAGCGCCAGGGTCAGCCCGGCCGGGCCGCCGCCGACGACGCACACATCGGCGTGCGCACCGGGCGGCGGCCCGTCGGGGCCGGTCACAGCTCCAGGCTGACGCCGTACTCGGCCAGCCAGGTGTTCATCCACAGCACCAGCTCCAGACTGCCCCGGTCATAGGGCCGGCTGACCGCGCCCACCGGCCGCCGCAGCAGGTCCCGCGCCCGTCCGAGGTCCAGCAGTTCGCGGACCGGGGCGCCGGGGTCGGCGAGCAGCTCGGCCAACGCGTCGCGCAGCAGCCGCTCGTAGGCCGGGTCCTGGGTGGCCGGGTAGGGCGTCTTGACCCGGGTGAGCACCGACTCCGGCAGCAGGTCGCGCACCGCGGCCCGCAGCAGGCTCTTCTCCCGGCCGTCGAAGGACTTCATGGCCCACGGCACGTTGAAGACGTAGTCGACGAGCCGGTGGTCGCAGAACGGCACCCGCACCTCCAGACCGGTCGCCATGCTCATCCGGTCCTTGCGGTCCAGCAGCGTCTGCACGAAGCGGGTGAGGTTCAGGTAGGTCACCCTGCGCAGCTCCGCCTCCCGCGCGTCCTCACCGGGCAGTACGGGCACCTCCTTGCGGGCCTCCGCGTACCGGTCGCGCTGGTAGCCCGGCAGGTCGAGCTTGTCCAGCAGCTTGCGGTCGAACAGGCCCCGGCCGCCGAAGTACCGGGCCGAGCCGGAGGTCAGCCAGGGGAACGTACCGGCGTCGACGGCCGCCGACCGGTGGAACCACCGGTAGCCGCCGAAGAGTTCGTCCGCCGCCTCGCCCGACAGCGCCACCGTGCAGTGCTGCCGCACCTGCTGGAAGAACAGGTACAGCGACGGCCACATGTCGCCCCAGTAGGCCGGGGGCAGGTCGGTGGCGCCCAGCACGGCGGCGCGCACCGCGGGCGCCGCGAGATCCGCACTGTCCAGCACCACCTCGGTGTGGTCCGCCGCCACGTGCCGGACCATCTCCTGGACGTACGGGGCGTCCGTGTTGCCGCGTACGGCATCCGGCTGGAACCGGGTGCCGGCGCCGGAGAAGTCCACCGAGAAGGTACGCACCGGCCCTTCGCCCGCACGCGCCGCCAGCGCCGTGACCGCGGAGGAGTCCAGCCCGCCGGAGAGCAGGGTGCACAGCGGCACGTCGGAGACCAGCTGCCGGGTCACGGTGTCCGTCAGCAGGTCGCGCACCGTGGCGACGGTGGTCTCCAGGTCGTCGGTGTGCTCCCGGGCCCGGAGCGTCCAGTACCGCCGGCGCGTCACGCCGGTGCGCCCGACGGTGACCGTCTCGCCCGGCAGCACCTCGTGCATGCCCGAGAAGACGGTCCGGCCGGGGGTCTTCACCATGTCCAGCACCTCGCACAGCCCCTCGGCCGTCACCCGGCGCCGGAGCGACGGGTGCGCGAGGACGGCCTTCGGCTCGGAACCGAACAGCACTCCGTTCGCGGTGGGGTGGTAGTAGAGCGGTTTGACGCCCATCCGGTCGCGGACCAGCAGCAGTTCCCGGCGCGCCTCGTCCCACACGGCGAAGGCGTACATGCCGTTGAGCCGGTCCACCAGACCCCGGCCCCACCGGGTGTAGCCGTGCAGCACCACCTCCGTGTCGCAGCGCGTACGGAAGCGGTGCCCGTGGGACTCCAGCTCGGCCCGCAGTTCGCGGAAGTTGTAGATCTCACCGCTGAACGTGATGACGTGGCGGGTGCCGTCGGGCAGCGTGCCGCACATCGGCTGCCGGCCGTGCTCCGGGTCGATGACCGCCAGCCTGCGGTGGCCGAGCGCCGCGTGGCCGTCCACCCACAGTCCCGCGTCGTCCGGCCCCCGGCAGGCCATGGTGTCCGTCATGGCCCGGGCGACCGCCCGTTCCGGTGTCAGGTCCCGTTCGAAATCGATCCAGCCGGCGATTCCGCACATCGTGGCCGGCCCTCACTTGTCCCGGGCGGCGCCGCCCGCGGACGGGGACGCCCCGGTGAGCGCCGCGTTGGTCATCTCGATCAGGGCGCGCGGCGTGGTGGCCTTCTCCACCGCGTCGTCGCCGAGCTGTACGCCGTAGTCGCGCTCGATCCGGCCCACGGTGTTCAGCAGGGCCAGCGAGTCGTAGCCGAGGGCGTCGAAGGCGACGTCCTCGACGTCCCCTCCCAGATCGACCGATTCCTCCTCGCCCGCGCACTCGCGCAGCAGGATGAGCAGGTCGGAGACGGTGAGCAGGGTCATGACGGTCCTACCTTTCGGAAACGGTGAGAACGCAAGGGGTACGGAGAAGGGGTGGGCCCGAGCGGTTCGCCGGGCCGGAGCGGAAGGGAGGCGGAGCGGACCGCTCAGTCGCGGCTCCGCACCACCATCGCGGAGTTGAACCCGCCGTGACCGCGGGCGAGGACCAGCGCGTGCCGCAGGCGCGCCGGGCGGGGAGCGCCGAGGACCAGGTCCAGCGTGTCCGGGACGTCCCCGCCGGCCATGTGCACCGTCGGCGGGATCACCTGGTCGCGCAGCGACAGCAGCGCCGCCGCCAGGTCCAGGGAGGCGCCGCCGGCCAGCAGGCGCCCCGTCATCGTCTTGGGCGCCGTCACCGGCACCCCGCGCGGGCCGAACTCGTCCGCCAGCACCTGTGCTTCCACGGCGTCGAGCGCCGGGAGGCCCATCGCGTCGGCGAAGACCACGTCCACGTCCGCGGGCCCGGCCCCGGCGTCGTCCAGCGCCATCCGGAGCGCCCGGCGCAGCCCCGGCTCCCGGCCCGAACCCGGGCGGGGGTCGAAGGTGGCCGCGTACCCGGTGATCCGCCCGTAGACCTGCGGTGCGCCCCGCTCCGCGGCGGCCCGGGGGTCCTCCAGGACCAGCAGCGCCCCGCCCTCACCCGGCACGTACCCGGAGGCATCGGGGGAGAAGGGCAGATACGCGCGGCGCGGGTCGGTCCGGGTGGTCAGCCCGCCGGAACGGGTCATGCACAGCCAGCCCCACGGGCACAGGGAGCCGTCCACGCCGCCGGTGAGCATCAGCGGCGTCCCGTCGCGCACGTGGCGGCGCGCCTTGGCCACCGCGTCCAGCCCGCCGGCCTGCTCGGCCACCAGCGCCCCGCCGGGGCCCCGCATGCCGTGCCGGATGGAGATCTGGCCGGAGTTGACGGGATAGAACCAGGCGAAGGACTGGTACGCGCTGACGTGGGCGCCGCCCTTGCTCCACAGGGCCGCCAGCTCCCGCTGGCCGAAGTCGAAGCCGCCCGCCGACGCGGCGGTGACCACCCCGGCCGCGAAGTCGGGCATCGTCCGCGGGTCCGCGCCCGCGTCGGCCAGCGCCTCTTCGGCCGCGACCAGCGCGAGCCTGGTCATGTGGTCGGTCTGCGGCAGCAGCCTGCCCGGCAGTCGCGCCGGGTCGAGGTCCTCGATCTCGCCGGCCAGCGAGGAGGTGTAGCCGGACGGGTCGAACCGGGTGATCCGGCCGATCCCGCTGTCGCCGCGCAGTGTCGCGGCCCAGTACCGCTCGGTGCCCAGGCCGTTGGGCGCGACCACACCGATGCCGGTGACCACCGGGCGGGTACCGCCCGCCGGACGGCCGGTGGCGGTGGCGGTGGCGGCGGCGAGCCGGCCGGTCACCGCTTCCGCCCCGGCTCGGTGAGCACGATCGCGCTCTGGAAGCCGCCGAAGCCGCTGGCCACGGAGACCACGGTGGAGACCGGGGCCTCCCTGGCGACCAGCGGCACGTAGTCCAGGTCGCACTCGGGGTCCGGCTCCCGCAGATTGGCGGTGGGCGGGATCACCTTGTGCTCGATCGTGAGCGCGCTGGCCGCCACCTCCAGGGCGCAGATGGCCCCCAGCGAGTGGCCGATCATCGACTTGATGGAGCTGATGGGGACGGCGTACGCGTGCGGGCCCAGGCTCCGCTTGAACGCGGCCGTCTCGTGGAGGTCGTTCTGCTTGGTCGCCGAGCCGTGGGCGTTGACGTAGTCCACTTCCGAGGGGTCGACGCGTGCGATGTCGAGTGCGCCGCGCACCGCCTCGGCCAGCTCCCGCCCGTCCGAGCGGAGCCCCGTCATGCTGTAGGCGTTGCACCGCGAGGCGTATCCGGCGATCTCCGCGTACGCCCGGGCCCCCCGCCGCCTGGCGTGCGTGTACTCCTCCAGGACGAAGAAGGCCGCCCCCTCGCCCAGCACGAAGCCGTTGCGGGTGCGGTCGAACGGGCGGGACGCGGTCGCCGGCTCGTCGTTGCGCGGTGTGGTGGCCTTGATCGCGTCGAAGCACGCCACGGTGATGGGGGAGATGGCGGCGTCGGACGCCCCGGCCACCATCACGTCGGCCGCGCCGTCGCGCACCAGGTCCGCCGCGTGGGTGAGCACGTCGATGCCCGAGGTGCAGCCGGCCGAGACCACCCCGGCCGGGCCCTCCGCCTCGGCCAGCCAGGCGATCTCGGCGGCCATCGACGAGGGCACGAAGTAGTCGTAGAGGTAGGGCACCCCGTGGGCGTCGTCGACCTGCCACAGCCGGCCCTCGTCGCTGACCACCGCGTACTCGCGGTCCAGGCTCATCGTCATGCCGCAGGCGGTGCCCGCCATCACGCCGGTGCGCAGCGGGTCCGCCTCGCCCGCCACGCCGCTGTCCGCCAGCGCCTCCCGCGCGGCCACGTAGGCGAACTGCATGGTGCGGTCCCAGGCGCGGACCTGCCGCTGGCTCAGTCCCTCCGCGGCCGGGTCGAAGTCGCACTCGGCCGCCACCTGGGAGCGGAAGGGCGAGGCGTCGAAGGACGAGATGGGGCGGGTGGCGGTGCGCCCCGCCGTGAGCATCTCCCAGAACGGTTTGGTGCCCACGTCTCCCGGAGCCACCACGCCGATCCCTGTGATTACGACGCGTCGCGCGTCATGGATCTTGGACACTGAGTCTCCTCTGCCGTCGTCGCGCCACCGGGGGCGGCACGAGCGCGTCGAGGCACAGCGTGACCTTCGGAGTTCAAGGCGGTTTGGAGGCGGATTCGACGCCGGGGCCATGCGCGCGGACGGCCCGGCGGTGCCTCAGGCGGGCTGCCGGCCGGTCCCGAACTCCGTCGCCGGACGGGCGTCCAGCTTCTCCCGCAGCCGGCGCAGCACCGCGATCGCGACACGCATGTCCTCGACCGGGACGTCCTCGGCCAGGTACTCCAGCCACCGCCGTTCCAGGGGGCGGAGGTCGTCCAGCGCCTGCCGGCCGCGGGCGGTGAGTTCGACCAGCGGGCTGCGCTGGTCCTGCGGGTTGGGCCGGGTCGACACGACGCCCTCGGCCCGCAGCCGCTCGACGGTCTGCTGGACCGCCTGCCGCCGCAGCCCTCGTTCGCGGGCCAGGCGGGCGACCGTCGAGGGGCCGTTCAGCAGCAGTCCGGCCACCTGCCAGCGGGCCGAGGTGAGCCCCGCGTGGGCGGTGAGGCTGTCGCCTTCGCGGAGCAGGCGGCCGTTGACCGCGAAGACCTCGGCGGTCACCTCGATCAGGGCGGCCACGTCAGGGGCTGAGGAATCCATGGGCCCAGCGTATGTCCTCGCCCCCGGGAGAACGACAAGACCTTGTCAAAAGCTCCGGCGGTGATTACGCTCGGCATCCGGCCTCGGTGCCGACGGTGAGCCATGCGTGTGTACGGGGCCAAGAGGCCTGGAGAGTGAGGAACCGTGTCATCCGCAAATCCGGGCCCGGCGGGCGCGGCGGACCAGGCGGGCGGGGCGTTCACGCACCGCCAGATCCTGACGGCCATGTCGGGACTGCTGCTGGCGGTGTTCCTCGCGGCGCTGGACCAGACGGTCATCGCCACCGCGATGCGCACCATCGCGGACGACCTCCACGGCCAGACCGAGCAGGCGTGGGCGACGACCGCCTACCTCATCGCCTCCGTCCTGGCGATGCCGTTCTACGGCAAGCTCTCCGACATCTACGGGCGCAAGCCCATGTACCTGATCTCCATCGTGGTGTTCATCGGCGGCTCGGTGCTGTGCGGCACGGCCGGCTCGATGGCGGAACTGGCCCTCTTCCGGGCCGTCCAGGGGCTCGGCGGCGGCGGGCTGATGTCCCTGCCCACCGCGGTCGTCGCCGACCTGGCCCCGGTGCGCGAGCGCGGCCGGTACTTCGCCTTCCTCCAGATGGCCTGGGTGGTGGCGAGCGTCGTCGGCCCGCTGGCGGGCGGCTTCTTCGCGGAGGCCGGCCAGGTGTTCGGCGTCGACGGCTGGCGCTGGGTGTTCCTGCTCAACGTGCCGCTGGGCCTGCTGGCCCTGGTCACCGTACGCAAGGCGCTGAACCTGCCGCACGAACGGCGCGAGCACCGGATGGACGTGCTGGGGGCGGCGGCGCTGGCGCTGTGCCTGGTGCCCCTGCTGATCGTGGCCGAGCAGGGCCGGTCCTGGGGCTGGGGCTCGCCGGCCTCCCTCGTCTGCTTCGCGCTGGGCGCGGCCGGGCTGGCGCTGTTCGTCCCCGTCGAGCTGCGGCGGGGCGAGGAGGCCGTCCTGCCGCTGGGGCTGTTCCGGCGGGGCGGCATCGCCCTGTGCTCGGCCGTCAACTTCACGATCGGCGTCGGCATCTTCGGTACGGTGACCACCCTGCCGCTGTTCCTCCAGATGGTGCAGGGACGGACCCCGACCCAGGCGGGGCTGGTGGTCATCCCGTTCATGCTGGGCACCATCGCCTCCCAGGTGGTCTCCGGCAAGCTCATCGCGGCCTCGGGCCGGTTCAAGAAGCTGGCCGTCGTCGGCCTGGGCTCCATGGCCGGTGCGCTGCTGACCATGGCCACCGCCGACGCGGCGACCCCGATGTGGGGCATCGTCCTGATCGTGCTGTGGCTCGGCGTCGGCATCGGCCTCTCCCAGACCGTCATCACGCTGGCCATGCAGAACGCGGCTCCCAAGAGCCAGCTGGGGGTGGCGAACGGCGCCTCCGGCCTGTGCCGGCAGATCGGCGGCTCCACCGGTATCGCGGTCCTGTTCTCCGTCATGTTCGCGGTGGCGCTCGGCCGCCTCGCCGACCTGCTGCACACCTCGCGCTTCGAACGCCTCCTGACGGACCCGTCGGTCACCGGGGACCCCGCCAACCACCGCTTCCTGAGCATGGTCGAGTCGGGCCGCGGTGCGGGGATCGACCTGGACGACACCTCCCTGCTGCACGGCATCGACCCCCGGCTGGCACAGCCGGTCACCGAGTCCTTCGCCCACGGCTTCCACGTCATGTTCCTCGCCGGCGGCGCGGTGCTGCTGATCGGGTTCGTCATGACCTGGTTCCTGCGCGAACTCCAGGAGGAGACGGTGCCGGAGCAAGGGCGGCAGGCCGACGCGGACGACGGCCGGCTCCCCGCGCCGGACGCCTGAGCACAAGGGCGCGGCGGGCTCCCGCGCCCGTCGGCCCCCGGCCGGTGCGGGGCGCCTCCGGCACCCCGCACCGGAACGTCCGGTTCCCGGTACCGGACCGCTCCTCGACGGGGCGATCTGCCACCAAGGTTGCAGTTTTCCCGTCCGGTTTCGGCTGCCGGGCCGCACTTCCGTTGCCTTCCGCTTGGGCCCCCGTTCCGCCGCCGTTAGCGTCTGGATCCGTTCGGCCGACGGTGTGACCACAGATTCAGCGGAGGCGGAAGAAACCATGGACTTCACGGCACTCGGCCCCATCCGGGCCGTCAACGGCCGACTGGCCTACACCCCGAGCGCTCCGAAAGTGAAGCAGGTGCTCGCCCTGCTCATGATGCGGGCCAACCAGATCGTCAGCCTGGAGTCCATCCTCGACGAACTGTGGGGCGACGCCCTTCCGCGCACCGCGGTCACCACCGCGCAGACCTACATCTACCAGCTGCGCAAGGACTTCGTCGAAGAACTGGGGGCGGACCCGCAGGAGCGCGTCATCGTCACGGCGCCCCCCGGCTACCTGCTCCACACCCCGGAGGAGTCGCTCGACACGCACCACTTCGCGCGGCTGGCCGACCGGGCCCAGGCGTGCCACGCCGGGCGGGACGCCGAGGGCGCGGTCCGCTGGGCCGAGGCGGCGCTGGGCCTGTGGCGCGGCACCCCGCTCGCCGACGTGCCCTGCGGCAGGGCGCTGCGGGACTACGTGAGCAACCTCGACGAGCGGCGCGTGTCCGTCCGCAAGCTCCGCATCCAGGCCGCCATGGACCTGGGCAGGTACGGGGAGCTGATCACCGATCTGCGGTCGCTGGTGATGGAGTACCCGTACGACGAATGGTTCCACGCGCAGCTCATGCTGGCCCTGGGCAAGGCGGGCCGGCGGGGCGAGGCCCTGCACGTCTACCACAAGGTGCGCCGTCTCCTGCGGGACGAACTCGGCCTCGACCCCTCGTACGACCTGCAACGCGCGCAGGAGGAGGTCCTCAGGTCCGCGTCGTGAGGCGCGCACCGCGCGCACGCGGTGCGGGGGCCTCCTGCCTGCCGGACCCGCGCACCCTACGGACGAACGGCCGCGCGGAGTGCGGCCGTTCGCCGGTCGGCGGGGGGACGGGCCGGTCACATCCGGGACTGCGTCCCGCCGGACGGGGTGGCGCCGTTCTTGTAGAGGGAGATGAGCTTGCTGAAGTCGAACGGCCGCTGGTCCACACAGGTACAGCGGTAGGTGTCGCACTGGTCGCAGCCGACCGTGCACGGCGGCTGGACGTCGGGGTTGCCCTGGTTGTGGTCGCGGGTGGCGTCCCAGCCGGAGAGCGCGCCGAGCTGGTTCTCGTGGGCGAACTCGACCAGACTGCGCTGGTTGTCGAGGGTGAAGACCCGCTTGTTGATGTTGCAGCCGAACATCGGGGTGGCGCCCGTACGGTTCCAGACCTTCCGGGAGTCCCAGGCGGGCCACAGCGAACCGATCTGGCCGTGCATGGCCTTGAGACCGATGACGCAGCACTCGTACATGTCGGGCGGCGCGCTCTGCCCGAACTCCATGAGCATGCCGTTGACCAGACCGGGCTCGATGCCGGCGGCGGCGACCTTGGCCAGGAACTTCACGCCGACCGGGCTGAAGCCCGCCGAGCCCTCACCGGGCTGGGCGTCGGCGGGGAGGGTGTAGGAGACCTTGAGGCCGGGGTGCTTGACGAGGATCTGGGAGACCGCCGCCGTGTGCCGCAGATGCGCCGCCTCGTCGGACAGGAAGTCGCCCTCGAAGTCGAAGTCGAGGCGCGCCACCGGATAGTTGCGCAGGAACGCCTCGTACTGCTCGACGATCGCCGGGACGCTCGTCTCGACGGCCTCCAGGGGCCTGCCGGAGGCTCCGCCACAGGAGAAGGCGACCTTGCCGCCGGTCGCGGCCAGCTGCTCGATGTCCTTCTTCCCGTACGAGCTCCGGTCGACCTCCCAGTCGGCGCCGTCCTGCCCCGCCCACGCCAGCTTCTTGCTGTTGTTGGCGACGATGAAGCCCAGCATGAATCCGTCCACGCCGGACTCCTGGGCGTACTGCGGCAGGCTGGGGTTCGGCCAGGCCATGTAGTCCACGTACGGCGCGCGCGGCATGTCCCAGGGGCCGCCGTCCGGGAGCTTGTCGGACGTGGTGAACTCCAGCGGCTGTGACTGGTCGGAGCGGTTCCCCGCGAGGTCCACGGCCGTGATGCGGACCGTGTACGTGGTGGTCGGGCTGAGCCCGGAGACGACCGCCGTCTCGTCCTTGACCCGCAGCGGCTGGGCGCCGCCGTAGGCCACCTCGTAACCCCGCACGCCGATGTTGTCGGTGGAGGGGTTCCAGGAGAGCGTGACCTGCGTCGGGCCGAGGGTGTCCACCCGCAGGTTGCCCGGCACGCCCGGCGGCGTGGTGTCGTCGGGCACGTCGGCGGACTGCCCGTTGATCTTGAACTCGGTCGGCAGCGGGCCGGGCCCCGGCATGGACCGGGCGAAACCGAGCCGGAACTCCTGGACGCCGCGGTGGGGCGGGACGGTCCGGCGCTCCGGCACCAGACGGCCGGTGATCAGGTTGCCCGACCGCTGCCAGACCAGCCCGTAGACGTTGGTGATGTTCTGGTCCGACTGCACGCGGAAGGAGATCTCCGGGTCGACGAGTGGTTCGCTTTCGAAATTCCACACCGTGGCCTTCATGGTGCCGTACCACTCACCAGGGGATTCCCATTCCGGTGTGACGTACTGCTTTGCCATGTCCACCCCTCGCTTCCGACATCCGGTTCCGGTACGTTCCGCCCCCCCGTTGCGACAGGGAACCTAGGCACGGCGCATACCCGCGTCAATCACGGAAATCGGCCAGCGGCGAACCGGCCGGAAGAATCGGCGGGGGAGCGGAATTACGCCGCCCGTGGGGCGCCGTGACGGATACCGTGGGTGCCCGTCCGCCCGCCACCACTCGCCCTGTCTGGGAAAACAAGCAGTGAGGAGATCGCCGGCCGGTGACGCTCCGGATCCGCCGCAGGCCCGTACGCAGTCCGGCCCGGCTCCGGAAAACGCGCCCACCACCGAGCCGTAACAGCTCCGAGGTGAGGGCGCGGAACGTGGTGCCGATGTGCCCGCCGGAATTCCCGGATGGATCTGCGCGGGCGCGGCGAAAGTCCTGCGGGACGTCGGCCGGAACGGGGAAATGCCTGGGTTCAACTACCGCCGGGCCGGTTTCCCTTGGCGTCCGGCTCTTTTGCGGAGGACGAAGGCGGGACGTGGAACCGGGCGCCCGCCGCCGGTACGGCGACGCCGGGCAGCCCATGGTCATTTTGCGCGGGTGACGGGGTACCGGTGTTCCGGGACGAGGACCACCGGCCGGACCCGGCCGTACCGGACCGACGAAAGGCGCAGATGGAAGACCTGCTCTCCGCGGCCGTGCCGGCCCCTGCCGTCCTGCGGGACCACGCCTTCCTGGGCGACGGCGAACGGGGAGCGGTCGTCGGCCCGCAAGGCGAGGTGGTGTGGCTGTGCGCGCCACAGTGGCACGACGACGCGGTCTTCGCCGCGCTGATCGGCGGTCCGGGGCACTACACCGTACGGCCGCAGAACGCCTGGCGGGTACGCGGCGGCCACTACGAGGACGGCACGCTCATCCACGTCAGCCGCTGGGTCACCGACGAGGCCGTCATCGAATGCCGGGAGGCGCTGGCCCTGCCCGCCGCCCGGGACACCTTGGTGCTGCTGCGCCGGGTGCGTGCGGTGCGGGGCGAGGCCCGCGTCCACCTCGCGCTCGATCCGCGGCCCGGATTCGGCGCCGACGTCATGTCCGAGGACCGCGGCGCGACGGACGCCCACACCGCCCAGGGCGGCGGCCTGCACCTGTGGTTCGGCGGGGTCGCCGTCCGGCGCGGACCCGGTGGCGGCTGGCAGGCCGCCTTCACCGTGCCGGAGGGAGAGGAACGGGACCTCGTCCTGCGCATCGGCCGACGGCCGCCGGACACCGCGCCCGAACCGCGGCGGCTGTGGCGGGAGACGGAGGAGGCGTGGCGCGCGGCCGTACCCCGCTGCCTGGACACCGCCGCGCCCCGCGACGCCCGCCACGCCTACGCCGTACTGCACGGGCTGACCAGCAGCGCCGGCGGCATGGTCGCGGCCGCCACCACCTCCCTGCCCGAGCGCGCCGAGGCCGGGCGCAACTACGACTACCGCTACACCTGGATCCGCGACCAGTGTTACGCCGGGCTCGCGGTGGCCGCCCACGGCCCGCACCCCCTGCTGGACCAGGCCGTACGGTTCGTGAGCGCGCGCCTGCTGACGGACGGCGACCGGTTCCGGCCCGCCTACACCGTGGACGGCGCGCCGGTCGCCGAAGAGCGCCCGCTGCCGCTGGTCGGCTACCCGGGCGGCAGCGACTTCGTCGGCAACCGCGCGGGCCGGCAGTTCCAGCTCGACACGTACGGGGAAGCACTGCAACTCCTCGCCACGGCGGCCCGCCACGACCGTCTGGACCGGGACGGGCAACGGGCGGCGGAGATCGCGGTGCAGGGCGTCGAACGGCACTGGCGGCAGGCGGACGCCGGGATCTGGGAGCTGGAGGAGCGCTGGTGGACGCATTCGCGGCTGAGCATCGTGGCCGGGCTGCGCGCCCTGGCCCGCAGCCTCCCGGGCCCCGCGGCGCGCAGCCGCGGCGACCTGGCCGACGCCGTCGAGGCGGAGACACGGCGGCGCTGCCTGCGGTCCGACGGCGTGTGGCGGCGCGCGGAGGACGACGAGGGGGCCGAAGGCGCCCTGCTGCTGCCGATGGCCCGCGGCTGCCTGCGGCCGGGGGACCCCAGCACGTACCGCACCCGGCGGTTCATCGAGGAGCGCCTGGGGGAGGACGGATACCTCTACCGCTTCCGCCACGGCGACCGGCCGCTGGGCGAGGCCGAGGGCGCGTTCCTGCTCTGCGGCTTCATGATGGCGCTGGCCGCGCACGCCGAGGGCGACCGGGTCGCGGCCTTCCGCTGGTTCGAACGCACCCGCAGCGCCTGCGGCACCCCGGGGCTGTTCGCCGAGGAGTACGACGTACAGCAGCGCCAGCTGCGCGGCAACCTGCCCCAGGCGTTCGTGCACGCCCTGCTCCTCGAAGCCGGGGCCCGGCTGGCCGGGCAGGAGCCGGACTGACGGGTCCGGCGACGGCCGGCCGGCGGCTGCCTACCGAATGGCGGAACGGCCGCCCCGAGATACGGAACAGATGCCGCAAAGAGGGTAGAGCTCGCGTGGCGCGGTACCCGACGGGCAACAGGCAGCACAGCCGGTGCTGCCGGGACACCGGCCCACGACGGCGAGGAGGAACGATGACCCAGTACGTGCGCGAGATCATGACGGGCGCCCCGGTGACGGTCGGTCCCGACACGCCCGTGACCGACGTGGCCCGGCGGATGCGCGACGAGGACATCGGGGCGGTGCTGGTCGCCGAGGGCGGCCGGCTGGCCGGCCTGGTCACCGACCGGGACCTGGCCGTCCGCATCCTGGCCGACGGCGGGGACGTCCGGGGCCGCAGCGTCCGGGAGGCGTGCAGCACCGACCTGGTCTCGGTGGCCCCGGACGACGCCGTCCACCGCGCCGTCCACCTGATGCGCACCAAGGCCGTCCGCCGCCTGCCGGTCATCGAGGACGGCCAGGTGGTGGGCGTCGTCTCGCTGGGCGACATCGCCCTCGAACGCGACCCGGCCTCCACCCTGGGGGACATCAGCGCGGCCGAACCCAACTCCTGAGCGGGCACATCCCGAGCGGGCCGAGAACGAGAGGAAACAGGAGGACGCCTCGTGGACAACGGACCGGACTCAGACCGCCGCGGGCCCGCACCGTGCGGAGCGGGGCACCGGGACGGCGGTGCGGCTCCGGCCGGCCTGGAGGCCGCGCTGCGCCGGCGCGTGGACGGGGAGGTCCGCTTCGACGCCGGCAGCCGCGGCGCGTACGCGACCGACGGTTCGAACTACCGCCAGGTGCCCATCGCCGTGGTCGTGCCGCGCACCGTGGACGCGGCCGTCACCGCCGTCGCGGTGTGCGCCGAACACGGCGTGCCCGTGCTCTCCCGCGGCGGCGGGACCAGTCTGGCCGGGCAGTGCGCCAACGCCGCCGTGGTGATCGACTGGACCAAGTACTGCCACGGCCTGGTCTCGGTCGACCCGCAGGCGCGTACCTGCGTGGTCGAGCCCGGCATCGTCCTGGACGAGCTGAACCGGCAACTGGGCGACCACGGCCTCCAGTTCGGCCCGAAGCCCTCGACGCACAGCCACTGCTCGCTGGGCGGCATGATCGGCAACAACTCCTGCGGCGCGTCGGCGCAGGCGTACGGGAAGACGGTCGACAACGTCCGCCGGCTGGAGATCCTCACCTATGACGGCGCCCGCTTCTGGGTCGGGCCGACCTCGGAGGAGGAGTACGAGCGGATCGTCGCCGAGGGCGGGCGCCGGGCCGAGATCCACCGCGGACTGCGCGACCTGGCCGACCGCCACCTCGCCGAGATCCGCCGTGGCTACCCCCGCATCCCGCGCCGCGTCTCCGGCTACAACCTCGACTCGCTCCTGCCGGAGAACGGCTTCGACCTCGCCCGCGCCCTCGTCGGCAGCGAAGGCACCCTCGTCACCGTGCTGCACGCGGAGCTGGAGCTGGTGCCGGTTCCCGAGTACGAGGCCCTGCTCGTCCTCGGCTACCCGGACATCGCCTCCGCCGCCGACGACGTACCGAAGGCCCTGGAACACTGCAACCCCAGCCAGCTCGAAGCGCTGGACGGCCGGATGGCCCAGCTCATGCGCGAGGAGAACGCCTTCACCGACTCCCTCGACAACCTGCCGGCCGGGGACAGCTGGCTGCTGGTGCAGTTCGCCGGCGACTCCCGCGAACAGGTCGACGAGCAGGCACACGGGCTGCTGAAGGCCATGGGGCGCGGCGAGGACGACGACAGCGTGGCCTTCTCCGACGACCCGGAGCGGGAGCGGAAGATGCTCCGGGCCCGCGAGGCAGGGCTCGGCGTCACCGCCCGCCCGCCGGACGGACGCGACACCTGGGAGGGCTGGGAGGACTCCGCCGTACCGCCGGAGCGGCTGGGCGACTACCTGCGCGACTTCACCTCCCTCCTGCGCGAGTTCGGCTACGAACACGCCACCCTCTACGGCCACTTCGGCCAGGGCTGCGTCCACACCCGCATCCCCTTCGGCCTGACCTCCGCCGACGGCATCCGCGACTTCCGCGACTTCCTCTTCCGGGCCGCCGAGCTGGTCGGCTCCTACGGCGGGTCGCTCTCCGGCGAGCACGGCGACGGGCAGGCCCGCGGCGAACTGCTGCCGGTCATGTTCGGCGAGCGGCTGGTACGGGCCTTCGGCGAGCTGAAGGCCCTCTTCGACCCGGACAACCGGATGAACCCCGGCAAGGTGACCAGCCCCTACCGCGTCGACGAGAACCTGCGCCTGGGCGCGCACTGGCGCCCCGCGTACGACGCGACCCACTTCGGCTACCCCGAGGACGACCACGACTTCACCCGCGCCGTCCTGCGCTGCGTCGGCATCGGCAACTGCCGCAGCCACCGCGGCGGCGTGATGTGCCCCTCCTACCGCGCCACCGGCGAGGAGGAACACTCCACCCGTGGCCGCGCCCGGCTGCTGTTCGAGATGCTCGGCGGCCACGCCGACTCGGCGGTGACCGACGGCTGGCGCAGCACCGAGGTCAAGGACGCCCTCGACCTGTGCCTGGCCTGCAAGGGCTGCAAGTCCGACTGCCCGACCGGGGTGGACATGGCCACGTACAAGGCCGAGTTCCTCGCCCACCACTACAAGGGGCGGCTGCGCCCGGCCGCGCACTACACGCTGGGCTGGCTGCCGCTGTGGGCCCTGGCCTCCCGCGCCGCGCCCCGGCTGGTCAACGCCGCCCTGCACGCCCCGGTGCTCGGCACCCTCGGCAAGCGCCTGGCCGGTGTCGCCCCGCGGCGCGACGCGCCCGTCTTCGCCGAGCGGTCCTTCCTCCAGTGGTGGCGCGCGCAGGACCGGCCCGAGCCCGATCCGGCCGATCCCCGCACGGTCGTGCTGTGGCCGGACACCTTCAGCACGTACTTCCACCCCAACGTCGCCCGCTCGGCCGTACGCGTCCTGGAGGACGCCGGGTTCCGGGTGGCGGTGCCCACCGAGGCCGTGTGCTGCGGGCTGACCTGGATCTCCACCGGACAACTGGACACCGCGCAGAGCACCCTGCGCCGCACCACCCGCGTCCTGCGGCCCTGGCTCGAAGCCGGTACGCCGATCGTCGGCTTGGAGCCGTCGTGCACCGCGGTCTTCCGGGCCGACGCCCCCGAACTGCTGCCGCACGACACGGACATCCAGCGCCTGGCCGGCCAGTTCCACACCCTCGCCGAACTGCTGGTGCGGCGCGCCCCCGAGTGGCAGCCGCCGCAGCTGGCCCGCACCGCCACCGTACAGACGCACTGCCACCAGCACGCCGTCATGAAGGCCGACCCCGACCGCGAGCTGATGCGCCGCGCGGGGATCGACGCCGACGTGCTGGATGAGGGCTGCTGCGGCCTGGCCGGGAACTTCGGCTTCGAGAAGGACCACTACGACGTGTCCATGGCCGTCGCCGAGCACGGCGTCCTGCCCGCCGTGCGCGACACCGCCCCCAGCGCCCTGGTCATCTCGGACGGCTTCAGCTGCCGTACCCAGATCGAACAGGCCGGCACCGGCCGCCGTGCCCTGCACCTGGCCGAGGTGCTCGCCCTCGGCATGGACGGCCCCGCCCCCGCCCATCACCCCGAACGGAAGGTTCCCCGGCCGACGGTGCGGGTCCGGGACACCCGGCTGGTCACCACGGTGGCCGCTGCCGTGACGGCCCTCGCATGCGGCGCGGCAGCCGCCGGCTTCCGGAAGAGCGGCCGGGGGAGAGGCCACCGGTAGTACGCTGCGGCGCCCGGGCGCACGGCAGCCCGGAGCCGCCGCGGTCAGGCCGTGTGGTGACGCTGCTGGTCGTCGGAGACCTCGGTGCGGTGCGCTTCGTCCTGGACGAGCAGGGAAAGCAGTGACGCCACGGTCAGGCCGGCTTCGGCCGGGTGGCGCAGCACCTTGCCGGGGTCGATCTGGTAGGTGTTGGTGCGCCCTACTCGGGTGTGGGACAGATAACCGTCGCGTTCCAGATCAGAGATGATCTTCTGAACGGCACGTTCGGTCAGCCGGCAGTGCGCGGCGATGTCGCGGATCCGGGCGTTGTGATTGTCCGCGATGGCCGCCAGCACCCGGGCATGATTGGTCACGAACGTCCAGCCGGTGTGCGGTTCGGGCACCCCGTTATGCGACTCGGGCAGTCCATCCATACTCCAACTCTACCGACACCACATTCGTGTGTCCCGAAACACGTACTACTTTTCGTGTATTGGTTGACGTGTGTCGACCGGGGGAGAAGTCTGGGAGAAAAGGCGGCCGAGCCGATACCGGGAGAGGAAGACCATGCCGGAAGCTGCGCACTGGACGTCCCCTCCTCCCGAGGACGCCGCCGGAGGTGACGGGGACGGCGATACGCCGGGGTCCCCGCCGCGCCTGCTGTGGATCGACGCCTTCCGGAGCGGCGACCGGACGGCGGTGGCGGTGCAGGGGGAGCTGGACATGGACGCCTGCGAGTGGATCGAACACGATCTGAGCGATGCCATGAGCCGGTCGGTACGGGGCATCGACCTCCACCTCGACGCGGTGCCGTTCTGTGACTGCGCCGGTCTCAACATGCTGCTGCGGCTGCGCTTCCACGCTCTCGCGCAGGACAGGACCGTCATCATCCGCTCCAGCAGCCCCGCGGTCGAGCGGCTGCTGGACCTGACCGGCGCGCGGAAGCTGTTCGTCGCCCCGGACCGGCCCGCCCAGGAGCGCCCGGCCGCCGACGGCGCGCCCCCGCACCAGGGCTCCCGCCCGGAGCAGCACCACGACCGGCTCCAGGACCAGAGCCACGACATGCGCCATGACCAGCACCAGCACCAGGACCACGGCTTGCGCCACGACCAGCAGCAGGATCTGCCCACGGAAGTCGCCCAGCTGCGCCGTGCCATGCAGACCCGCCCGGCCATCGACCTGGCCCGCGGCATCCTGATGGCCACCTTCACCCTCAGCCCCGAAGCCGCCTGGGCCGTCCTGGTCACCGCTTCCCAGAACACCAACACCAAGCTGTACCGGCTGGCCCAGGACCTGGTGAACAGCGTGCTGGGAGGCGCGTTGCCGGAGGCGGTGCAGGGGCAGCTGGCGGCCGCGGTGGCCAAGGCGAAGGCGGCTCAGCCGAGCAGGACCCCCGCCCGCGGCAGCCTCCGCGGCAACTCCCACCGCCCCGTCCGGAACACCGTGCCCGGACAGGGCCCCGCCTCCCCGGGGGAGTAGCCGTCGTCGGTGGTCCGGCGCTTGTCCGGCCGCAGCTGTCACGTTTCTCCGCTGCGGGGTGTCTTCATGGACAAGCGAAGAAAGGAGCCGGACGATGCCGGTGTGTCAGCGGGCGGGCGAGGCGGGGGCGGGGCATGGGTGAGGACGTGTTCAGCGAGCACCGCGGGCTGCTGTTCACCATCGCGTACGAAATGCTGGGCAGTGTTGCCGACGCCGAGGACGTCCTTCAGGAGAGCTACCTGCGGTGGAGCGCGGTCGATCCGGCCACCGTCCGGCAACCGCGCGCCTACCTGGTGCGTACGGTGACCCGGCAGGCCCTCAACCACCTGCGCGCGGCCAGGGCACGGCGCGAGGACTACGTCGGCGCGTGGCTGCCCGAGCCGGTCCGCACCGCCCCCGAGGCGAGCGACGACGTACTCCTGGCCGAGTCGGTGTCGATGGCCATGCTGCTCGTCCTGGAGACGCTGAACCCGACCGAACGCGCGGTGTTCGTGCTGCACGACGTGTTCGGCTACACCCACGGCGAGATCGCCGTGTCGGTCGGCAAGAGCGAGGCCACCGTCCGGCAGATCGCCCACCGCGCACGCCGGCACGTGCACGCGCGGCGCCGCCGTTTCGAGCCGGACTCCGCGTCCGCCCGGGAGATCGTCCAGCGATTCCTGGCCGCGGCGGCGACCGGTGACGTGCAGGTGCTGATGGATCTGCTGGCACCCGATGTCGTCCAGATCTCCGACGGCGGCGGCAAGGTGGTCGCCGCCCGCCGCCCGATCACCGGCCGCGACGACGTCGCCCGGTTCGTCCTCCGCGTCGCCCGGACCAGCTTCACGGCGACGACCCGCGTCGAACCCGCCACCTACAACGGCATGCCCGCCGCACGGTTCCTGACCGACGGCGCGCTCGACTGGCTGCTGACGGTCGAGATCCAGGACGGCCGGATCACCGGCCTGTACGGCATCCGCAACCCGGACAAACTGCACCGCGCCGAGACGGTGCGCCCGCTCGACAGGAAAGGACCCCAGCCGTGGAAACCGTGACCGTCGAACGCGTCATCGCCGCTCCGGCCGACGCCGTGTTCACCTGGCTCACCACGACCACCAACTACACGCGGTCGTCCCTGATCCTGCGCTGCCGGCTGACCCGGCGCGGCGAGGGCGCGCCGTACGGGGTCGGTGCCGTGCGCAGCCACCTCTGGCTGATCGGGTGGTTCCGCGAACGGATCACCCGGTACGAGCCGCCGTACGCCACCGAGTACGTCGTCGAGCGCAGCCTGCCGCCGTCCCGGCACGAACTCGGCCGGATGACGTTCACCGAGGCCGACGGCGGCACCCTGGTGCGCTGGACCACCCGTGCCGAGGTGCGCCTCCCGCTGCTCGGCGCCCCCTTGACCAGGCTCCTCATGCGGCCGGTTCTCACCCGCACCTTTGGCGACATCCTCGCCGCCGCCGACGCCGCACTCACGCAAGGCGCCCGGCCGGGCCGGGCGGCCGGGGGAGCCGAAGTGCGGGCGCGACAGCCGTAACCGAGCCCAGCGGGAGCGCCACGTCCGGTGGCGCCGCGGGCGGTTCGGGGCCGGCCGGCGGCCTCACGCCGCAGGGCGGCGGCCGCCTCGCCGCGACCGGCTCCTCCTCCGCGCTGCCGGCGATCGCCCTCGCGGGGGCCGCCGCGGTCGGCGGGGGTGCGGGCGCGGTCTCCGCCGTACGCCGTCGCCGGACCGGGGCGGGTTCCGGCGGTACGGACGCCACCGCGTAACCGGCCCACAGGTGCCGTTGCCCTTCCCCTTCCGACCGACTCGGCTCTCCTCGGGCAGCGTCCCCGCGCCCGCGACGCTCAAGCCCCGCGAGTCCGTCCACGTACAACTGCGGTTCCGGATGCGGGAAGGGCTGCCGACGGACCAGAGATACGACGCCCACGTCCTTCCCACTGGCACGTTCGCCGACCAGTACCGCGGCACGGACTGCGCGGCGAGCACCGACGCCGACGGCGACTTCGGCATCCCGGTGAAGTAGGGCCGGACCCGGCCGCATCCGGCGTCTGACGGGGCCGGGTCCGGCCGGCGCGGCCTTCCGTACGGCTACTCCGCCCCCACCCGCACCACCGTCTTCCCGCTGTTCGCGCCGCCCAGCATGCCGAGGAAGGCGTCCACCACGCCGTCGAAGCCGTGCACCACCGTCACCCCGCTCACGCCGCGGCCGCCCCGGCGGGGTGTCGGTTACGTGACCACGCCGGAGGCGAGCGGGGCGGCGGCGGTACGGGCACGGATCCGCGAACTCCGGTCGGCGGGCGCCGACCCCGCGTGGACGGGTGCCGGGCAGTCCGCCGCGAGCTGAGCGGCCGGTGGCCGGGTCGGTGGTGTCCGTACGGGCGTTGTCCGCGCCGGTCTCGGTGATCCGGCGCGGCGGAAGGCGCCGGGTGTGATGCCGTACACCCGCTGGAACCAGCGGCTGAAGTGCGCCTGGTCGGCGAAGCCGCCGGCCGAGGCGGCGTCGGCGGGCGTGGCACCGGCCGTGAGCAGGGTACGCGCGTGGCGCAGGCGCAGCTGCCGCTGGTAGTCGCTCGGCGCCAGGCCGAATTCGGCCCGGAAGGCACGATAGAGGGCGAACCGGCTGCACCCGGCGGCCTCCGCCAACTGCTCGGCGGTCAGCGGTTCCAGACAGGCCTCGTCCAGGAGCGCACGGGCCCGGCGGGCGGCCTCGCGGCGCGCGCGGCCGGCCGGTGTCCGGGGGCGTACGGGAGACGCCACGGCGGACGCGCCCCGCCGCGCCATGGCGGTGATGGCCGTGGTCAGCCGCTCGTCGCGCACCAGCGGATCGGCGGGGCCGGCCAGCGCGGCGTGCAGCCGGGCGAGGGCACCGGCGAGCACGGGGTCGTCCAGGACCGGGTCCGCGAAGAGCGGCAGGGCGCCTGAACGCCCGTCGGTGGCGTCACTGATCATGTCGCGGACCACGGACGGACCGATGTGCACGATGCGGTACTGGAACCCCGGTTCCGCCGCGGCTCGCCCGTCGTGCACCTCGTCGGGGTTGAAGGCCATCACCATCCCCGCGCCGCTGGTGTGGTGGGCGCCGCGGCAGCGGAAGCGCTGCGCGCCGGCCTCGGTGATGCCGAAGGAGTAGGTGTCGTGGCTGTGCGGCGGATAGACGTGATCGAAGAAGCGCGCGTGCATGGCCTCCACGGGGCGCTCGTCGTCCCGCCAGTACCGCACCCAGCCGCCGGCCCTCGTCATGCGGCCATTATGGAAGACGGGCCGCCGGGCACGGCTGCCGGCGGCGTGGCCGGGAGGCGGGTGGCGGCAGGGGCTGCGCACACGTACCTCCCGAAGTCGTCTTTGATGCAAGCGTATTGGTTGTGATCGCGGGCGCGGTGTGGAGGCCGGGCGGCGGGTGGACCGGCATCCGGGCCCTCCGCCACGCAATGCGTGTGGTTGCGATCACATTGCGCGACGCTGTGCGGCTGCTAGGTTCATAGCGATTTCTGAGCGACCGAGGGGGGCGCGCAAACCGTTGTCGAAATTCTGTCGGCGGGGAAACATTCACGTATCACGCGATGTGCCGTGCTGTAGCCCGGCTACCGAGCACTAGCGCTTTCACGAAACACGCGGAACGCCAATAAGCATTGGTTCAGGCCGCGTTCACTGTTTCTTTCCACATTGTCCTTCGTCCGTTACCGCGGGCACTGGAAGGGCATGTCTTTGCGCTGCCCAACTCGACATCCTCACATCGTCTCCGCACCACCGCATCGGCGTCCGGGCGATCCCCGGCACGTCGGCCTGCGCTCGCCTGGCGCGTGACGGGAAAGGTCCTTCCGTATGTCCACGACGTTTTCGCCGCATCATCCGCAGCATCCCCTGATAGAAGAGCTTTTCGAGGAGCAGGCCGAACTCCGTCCCGATGCCCTTGCGGTGGTCGACGGCGAAACCCGATTGACCTATCGCGAACTCCGGAACCGGGCGGGCCTGCTGGCGGCCGGCCTCGTCGCGCGGGGCGTGGGCCGGGAGACGCTGGTGGCCATGGCCTTTCCCCGGTCGGCCGACGCGATCGTCTGCACCCTGGCCGTCGTGCTCGCCGGTGGCGCCTACCTGCCGGTGAATCCGGAATTCCCCGGCGAGCGCCTGGCCCACATGCTCGGTGACAGCGGCGCCCCGTTGCTGGTGTGCGCGCCCGGCCTGGAGGAGAAGATCGCGCCGGCGCTGCCCGAGGGGATGGCGGTCGTCACGCCGGACGCCCTGGTGGCCGAAGGGGTCCGCGCCGGCGTCGCACCGGCCGGCCCCGCCCCCGTGGCCGAGGGCGGATCGCCGCTGGCCTACGTCATGTTCACCTCCGGTTCCACCGGGCGGCCCAAGGGCGTCATGGTGGAGCAGGCGGGGATCGTACGGCTGGTCAAGGACAACGGCTTCTTCCGGTTCTCCGAGCGGGAGCGGCTGCTGCTGACCGGTGCCCTGGAGTTCGACGCGGCGACGTTCGAGATCTGGGGCTGCCTGCTCAACGGCGCGACGCTGTACGTGGCGGACAAGGAGACACTGCTCGTCCCGTCGGCGCTGAAGAAGGCGCTGCACGACAACGCCATCACCGTCATGTGGATGACGGCCCCGCTGTTCAGCCAGACCGTCGACGCCGACCCGGACGTCTTCGCGCGGCTGTCCGCGGTGGTCGTCGGCGGCGACGTGCTGTCGGCGCGGCACGTGCGTACGGTGCGTGCCGCGCACCCCGCACTGCGAGTGATCAACGGCTACGGACCGACGGAGAACACCACCTTCACCACCACCCACGAGGTGCGCGGGGACGAGCCGGGCGCCATCCCCATCGGCCGCCCCATCGCGGGCACGACCGTCCTGGTGCTGGACGAACACCGGCGACCGGTGCCCGCGGGCGGCACGGGGGAGCTCTACACGGGCGGCAGCGGGCTGGCCCGCGGCTACCTGGGCAACCCCGAGCTGACGAAGGAACGCTTCGTCACCGTCGGCGGCGAGCGCTGCTACCGCACCGGTGACCGGGTCAGCCAGGACGCCGCGGGGCTGCTGCACTTCCACGGCAGGGTGGACGACCAGGTCAAGATCCGCGGCCACCGGGTGGAGGTCAAGGAAGTCGAGGCGGCCCTGCTGGCCTGCCCCGGCGTCCTCGACGGATGCGTGGTCGTCGCCTCCGACGAGGCGGGCAAGTACCTGCTCGGCTACGCCGTGCTCGCCGACGGCACCGCGGCGGCCGACGCCGAGGCCGCGCTCGCCGGGCGGCTGCCCGACTACCTGCGGCCCGAACGGCTCGTCGTCCTGGACCGGCTGCCGCTCAACGCCAACGGAAAGGTCGACAAGGCCGCCCTGCCCGCCCCCGACCCGGCGGGACCGTCGTCCGCCGCCGCCCCGGACCGGTCGGCCCTGCCCGCCGGACAGCGGGAACTCGCCGAGCTCTGGGACGTGGTGCTGCGTCTGAAGGGCCGCGCCCTCGGGCCCGACGACGACTTCTTCGCCCTCGGCGGCAACTCCCTGTCCGTCGGCGCGCTGATCGGACGGCTGGCCGTACGCGACGGCGTACAGCTCCCCTTCTCCCAGGTGTTCGCGAACCGCACCCTGGCGCAGATGGCGGACGCCGTGCGCCGGGCCGCCGGGAACGCCCCCTCCCTCGGCCTGCCGCCCATCGACCCGGCGCCCGACGGTGTGCCGTCGGCCCTCCACCCCCAGCAGTACGGGCTGCACACCCACGCCCAGGTCGCCCCGGCGTCGGTCGCCTACAACGTCCCTCTCCGGCTGGACATTTCAGGACCCCTGTCCGCCGGCGCGGTCCGGGCCGCCCTGGCCGAGCTGGTACGCCGCCACGACGCCCTGCGCACCCGTTTCGTCACCACCCCCGAGGGCGTGCGCCAGGAAGTGCTTCCCGAGGCCACGGTGCCGCTGACCGAGTCGGACGCCCTCGCCCACGGCGACGACCAGGCCGTACGGGAGGCGGTCGTGCGCCCCTTCGACCTCGGCGGTGCCCCGCTGATCCGCGGGCTGCTCGTCCGCGACGACGACACCCGCCACCGGCTCTACCTCGACATCCACCACATCGTCTTCGACGGGGTGTCCCTGCGGATCGTCGCGCAGGAGCTGACCGACCTGCTCTCCGGCGCGCCGGTGCCGGAGCCCAAGTGGGGGTACGCCGACGCCTCGCGGTGGTTCGCCGACCGGCTCGCGGACGGCTTCTTCGCGGCGGACGAGAACTACTGGCTGACCACGCTCGCCGACCCGCCCCGCCTGGAGCTGACCACCGACCACCCCCGCCCGGCCGTCCGGGCGGAGACGGGTGACGTGCTGCGCCTCGCTCTGTCGCCGGAGCGGGACGCCGCGGTCGACCGGATCGCGGACCGCGCGGGCGTCACCCCGTTCACCGTGCTCCTCACGGCGTACGGCGCCGTCCTGATGCGGCTCTCCGGACAGCACGACATCGTGGTCGGCAGCCCCATGAGCGGCCGTACCCACCCCGAGTTCGAGTCGGTCGTGGGCATGTTCGTCAACACCGCGGCCCTGCGCCTGACGGTCGGGGAACCGGCCACGCTCGCCGACCTGCTGGCCGTCACCCATCAGCGGCACCAGGAGGCCCTGGAACACCAGGCCTGCCCCTTCGAGCGGGTCGTCACCGGGCTGCGGCTGCCCCGCGACACCTCCCGGCTCCCCCTGCTGGACGCCTTCTTCGCCCTCCAGAACATCGACTTCCACACCTTCACCCGCGACGGCCTGCGCGTGGACGTGGACCTCCTGCACGCGGGCTCCTGCCGGTTCGACCTGAACCTCCAGGCGTACCGGCGCCCCGACGGAACGGTGCTCGAACTCGAATACAGCACCGCCCTCTTCGCCACATCCTCGGCGGAATACCTGCTCCACCGTGTGGCCGAGCTGATCGACGACCTCGACACGGCGCCGCACACCCCCTTGACCGGCCCTTCACCAGCCCAGAACGCGGTTACCCCCGCTTACGCCGATTTCTCTTTCTAGAAGGATCCGATGACTAGCGCACTGCAGGCCCAGCAGGCACTCAGCGACCACCCGGCGCAGCAGGAGTACTGGGACGACCTCCAGCGGACCTGGACCGAGCCCGTCCAGGTCATCAGGGACCACCTGCGTCCCGACGCCGGTGACCACCAGGCCGTCCGCACCGGCCTCGACGACGCCACCACGGCCGCACTCGCCCGCATCACCTCCGGCGACCCGGTGCTCCTGCGCGTCGTCGCCGCCACGGTGCTGTCGCTGCTCGCCGCCCGGACCACCGACCGGGACGACATCGTGGTCTTCCTGCCGGCCCCGCCGCAGGCCTTCGGCACACCCAACCGGGCGATCCCCGTCGAGGTGGCCGTCCCGGCCGGCACCGAGGCCAAGCAGCTGCTCGGCGCGGTCCGCGCCGCGTACCTCGGGGCGGCGGCCCACCTCGATGTGCCCGTGGCGTTCCTCCTCGACCGCGCCGACCGCCGGCCGACGGACTTCATGGTCGCCGTCGACGGTGACCTCGGCCCCGAGGACGCCGACCGCGCCGGCACCCCGCTGCTGTTCTCGCTCACCACCGGATCCACCCCGGGCCTCGAACTGCGTTACGACCCGTCGCTGTTCACCGAGGCGACCGCGGACCGGCTCCTCGACGCCTATCGCACGATCCTGCACGCCGTCACCACGGACCCCGCCACGACGACGGACGCCCTGCGTGCTCCCGGCGCCGACGAACTCGCCCTGATCACCGGCGAGTTCAACGACACGGACATCGCGTTCCCGGACGGCCGGCTGCTGCACTCCTTCCTGGAGGAACGCGCCCGCGAGCACGGCGACCGCATCGCGGTCGCCGACGGCGAGGGCACGACCTACGCCCGGCTCAACGCGGACGCCAACCGGCTCGCCCGCACCCTGCGCGAGCGCGGGGTGACCGCCGGCAGCATCGTGGGCGTCTGCGTCCCCCGGTCCGCGGAGATGCTCACCGCCATCTACGCCGTGCTGAAGGCAGGCGGCGCCTACCTGCCGATCGACCCCACGCTGCCCGGCAACCGCATCGAGTACCTCCTCGACCACAGCGGCACCCAGCTGGTGCTCGCCACCCCCGGGACCGCGCCCGCCCTGGGCGACCGCCCGGTGCTCGACCTGGACGACCCCGCCAACTGGCACGACGAGGACAGCGACCTCACCCCCGTCACCGGGCCCGACGACGCCTGCTACGTCATCTACACCTCGGGTTCCACCGGCCGCCCCAAGGGCGTGGTGGTGGAGCACCGCGCCATCGTCAACCGGCTGTGGTGGATGCAGCGCGGTTACCCCCTCGGTGCGGACGACGTCATCCTGCACAAGACGCCCTTCACCTTCGACGTGTCGGTGTGGGAGATCTTCTGGTGGTCCCTGGCGGGCGCGTCGGTCGCCACGCTGCCCAACGGGGCGGAGAAGGACCCCGAGCAGATCGCCGGACGGGTGGCGGACAGCGGGGCCACCACCATGCACTTCGTCCCGAGCATGCTGCACGCCTTCCTCACCTACACCGAGGCCTCCGGCACGGCCGGCAAGCTCGGCTCGCTGCGCCGGGTGTTCGCCAGCGGTGAGGCGCTGGCCGTCAGCCACGTCGGGCTCTTCCAGGCTTCCCTGCCGCAGGCCCTGCTCGTCAACCTGTACGGCCCCACGGAAGCCGCCGTCGACGTCAGCTACTTCGACTGCGACGCCGTGGACGCCACCCGCTCCGTGCCCATCGGCCGTCCCATCGACAACATCAAGCTCATCGTGCGCACCCGCAGCGGCGGCTTCGCGCCCATCGGCGTGCCGGGCGAGCTGTGCATCTCCGGCGTCGGCCTGGCCCGCGGTTACCTGCACCAGCCGGAGCTCACGGCGGAGCGGTTCGTGGCCGGCCCCGAGGGCTTCGGCCGCATCTACCGCACCGGCGACCTGGCCCGCTGGCTGCCCGGCGGCGTCATCGAATACCTCGGCCGCCTCGACACCCAGGTCAAGATCCGCGGCTACCGCATCGAACTGGGCGAGATCGAGCACCTCGCGAGCGGCTTCACCGGTGTCACCGAGTGCGCCGTGGCCGCGGTGGAGGGCGACCGCGGTGAGAAGTCGCTGTGCGCCTACGTGGTGGCCGGCCCGGGCTTCGACGAGACGGCGCTGCGCGCCGCGCTGGCCGCCGAGCTGCCCTCGTACATGGTCCCCCAGTTCGTCATCACCGTTCCCGCCATCCCCACCAACCACAACGGCAAGCGCGACGTGTCCGCACTGCCGCGGCCCGGGAAGCAGGACGACGGGCCCGCCCACGTGGAGCCCGTCACCGATGTCGAGCGGTTGCTCGCCGCCGTGTGGAAGGACGCCCTCGGCGTGGACCGCGTCGGCGCCCACGACAGTTTCTTCGCCCTCGGCGGCGACTCCATCATCGGCATCCGCGTCGTGGCCGCACTGCGCCAGGCGGGCTACGCGGTCACCGTCGGCGACGTCTTCGCCCACCAGCGGCTGAGCGACCTGGCCACGGTGGTGCGCGAGGCCGGGAACCCGCCGGCCGCACAGCCGGCGGCCGGTGACGCCCGGTCCTGGCCCGCCTCGGCCCTCCAGCAGGGCATGATCTACCACAGCAGCGTCGACACCGACGTACCCGTCTACCACGACATCTTCCGCTACCACGTGGACGTGCCCCGCGCCGACCACGAGGCCCTCGTCGCCGCCTGGCGGCAGGTGGCCGAGCGGCACCCCGTGCTGCGGGCACGGTTCGACGTCGAGTCCTTCGAGCAGCCCCATATGGTCGTCGAGAGCGCCCCCGCGCTGCCCGTGGAGGTCGTCGACCTGCGCGCCGAGGCCGACCCGGCCGCCGCCGTCGCGGACTGGGCCGAGCAGGAGAAGCGCCGTCCCGTCGACCCGGCCGTCGCACCCGCCTACCGCCTGCGGTTCTTCGTCACCGGCCCCCGGCGCGTCGTCCTCGGTCTGAGCTTCCACCACACCATCCTCGACGGCTGGAGCGTGGCCACCCTGGTCGAGGAGTGGGTGCGCGCCTACGGCGACCTGCTGCACGGCCGTACCCCGGCCGCCGCCCCCGTCGTGCCGCTCCAGCAGCTCTACGCCGAGCTGGAGCGGGCCGCCGAGGAGGACCCGGGGCAGCGCGAGTTCTGGGCGGCCGAGCTGGACGGGGCCCAGATCCTGGAGGTCCCCCGGCTCGGTGGCGGCGCCCGCGGCAACGCGGTGACGGCCGAGGTCGTCGTCGACGCCCGCGAGCTGGCCCCGGAGCTGATGGAGACGCTGCGGCGCCGGGCGCAGGAGTGGTCCGTACCGCTCAAGAGCGTCTTCCTCGCCGCCCACCTGCGCGTACAGTCGCTGATCGCCAACCAGCGCGACGTGGTCACCGGACTGGTCGCCAACGGCCGGCCGGAGGTGGACGGAGCCGACCAGGCGCTGGGCATGTTCCTCAACACGCTGCCGTTCCGGGTGCAGCTGGACCCGGAGCAGAGCTGGCGGCGGCTCGCGGAGCGCTGCTTCGAGCTGGAGCAGCGGCTCCAGCCCCACCGCTGGTATCCGCTGCCCGCCATCCAGAAGCTGCACGGCGGCCCGGCCTTCGACGTGCTGTTCAACTTCACGAACTTCCACGTCCACCAGCAGGGCGGCACGCTGGAGGACGAGCCCGCCGTCAGCGCGGTGGACTACTTCGAGCAGACCAACGCGCCGCTCGTCGTCTACGTGGGCTCCAACGCCTACGCCGGCGGCTGGGAGTACCGCATCGGCTACGACCCCGGCCAGTTCACCGCCGACCAGATCGACCGCTACCTCGGCTACTACCGGGCCTGCTTCCAGGCCCTCGCCGACGCCGGTGAACAGCCGTGGGCGGACACCGACCTCCTGTCGGCCGGCGAACGCGCCGCACTGCTGCCCGCCGTCGCCCGTCCCACCGCACCGGATCTCGACGGCAGCCACACCCTCGTCGACCGCTTCGAGGCCATCGCCCAGAAGCACGGCGACGCCATCGCCGTCTCCTGCGACGGCCGGCGCCTGACCTACCGCGAGCTCGACCGCCGCGCCAACGCCCTGGCCCACCGCTTCGCCGCCGACGGCGTACGCCCCGGCGACCTCGTCGCTCTCGCCCTGGAGCGCGAGGTGGAGATGGTCGTGAGCATCCTCGCCACCCTCAAGGCCGGTGCCGTCTACGTACCGATCGACCCGGGCTATCCCGAGGACCGCATCCGCACCACCGTTGAGGACGCGGGCGTCCGGCTGATCGTGGCCACCGCCGAGGTGTGCGCCCTCTTCCCGGAGCGGGCCACCCTGACCGGCACCCGGGAGGCGCTCGACGCCCTCGTCGGCGACGGCGCCGACCAGGGCCCCGCCCACGGCCTGACGGCGGACTCCCCGGCGTACGTCATCTACACCTCGGGCTCCACCGGAAAGCCCAAGGGCGTCGTGGTGGCCCACGGCAACGTCCTGCGGCTGTTCGGCGAGACGGAGCACTGGTACGGCTTCTCCGACCAGGACACCTGGACCCTGTTCCACTCCTTCGCGTTCGACTTCTCCGTGTGGGAGCTGTGGGGCGCGCTGCTGTACGGCGGTCACCTCGTCGTCGTCCCGTACTGGGTCAGCCGGTCCGTCGAGGACTTCGCCGACCTGGTCGTCGCCGAGCGTGTCACCGTGCTCAGCCAGACGCCGTCCGCCTTCGGCCAGATCAAGCAGGCTTTGATGGACCGCACGGGACCGGACGACGTCTCCCTGCGCCATGTCGTCTTCGGCGGCGAGGCGCTGGACTTCGCCTCGCTCGCCGACTGGTTCGGCCACTTCGGCGACGCCCGCCCGCAACTGGTCAACATGTACGGCATCACCGAGACCACCGTGCACGTCACCTACCGTGCGGTCCGCGCCGCCGACGTCCGGGCGAAGGGCAGCATGATCGGTGAGCCGATCCCGGACCTCGGCCTGTACCTCATCGACGAACTGGGCCGCCCGGTGCCGCTCGGCACCCCCGGTGAGATCGCGGTCACCGGCGGCGGTGTCGCCCTCGGTTACCTCAACCGGCCCGACGAGAACGCCAAACGGTTCGTCGAGCTCGACCTCGGCCACGGCACGACGCGCGCCTACCGCTCGGGCGATCTGGCCCGGCGCCTGCCCGGCGGCGAGGTGGAGTACCTCGGCCGGCAGGACGCCCAGGTCAAGATCCAGGGCTACCGCATCGAGACCGGCGACATCGAGTCCGCCCTGGTCGCGCACCCGGAGATCGACTCCGCGCTCGTCGTCCCGTTCACCCGCCGCACCGGCGGCAAGGCGCTGGCCGGCTATTACGTACCCGTGGCCGGCGAGCGGATCGACAGCACGGCCCTGCGTGCCCACCTCGCCGACCGGCTGCCCGGCTACATGGTGCCCAGCTTCCTGGTGGAGGTGGAGCGCTGGCCCCTGACGATCAACGGCAAGACCGACCGCCGGGCGCTGCCGCACCCCGAGGACCACGCGGGCGGCACCGACCGTGCGTACACCGCGCCCCGCGACGCCACCGAGGCCCGGCTGGCCGCCGTCTGGCAGGAGGTCCTGGGCGTCGACCGGGTCGGCATCGACGACACCTACTACGACCTGGGCGGCGACTCGCTCCAGGGCATCCGGCTCATCGGCGCGTTGCGCCGCAGCGGCTTCGAGGTACCGCTGCACGAACTGTTCCGGGTGCAGACCATCCGCGCGCTGACCGACCAGGCGCTGGTGACCACGGCCGAGGACCGGACCGTGCTGCCGGGCGAGCCGTTCGACCTCCTGGGCGAGGCGGACCGCGCGCTGCTGCCGGCGGACGTGGTGGACGCCTACCCCGCCACGCAACTGCAGCTCGGCATGGTCTTCCACACCGATGTCGAGCCCGCCCAGGCGGTCTTCCACGACCTGATCCGCTACCGCATCGACCTGCCCTTCGACCAGGACGTCCTGGCCGGGCTGCTCACGGCCATGGTCGACGCGGACGGCCACGAGATCCTGCGCACCTCCTTCGCGCTGAGCGGCTACAGCCGGCCGCTGCAGCTCGTCCACGCCCAGGGGCGGGTCGACCTCACGGTGCACGACCTGTCGCACCTCGGTGAGGCGGAGCGGACCGCGCTGCTCGACACGTGGTTCGAGGCGGAGAAGAGCACCGGATTCGTGTGGGACGCGCCCACGCAGATGCGCTTCTTCGTGCACCGGGCGGACGACGCGTCCTTCCACCTGTCGGTCAGCTTCCACCACGCGATCATCGACGGCTGGAGCTTCTCCGGCCTGATGGCCCGCCTGCTGGAGGACTACCGCCGGACCCTGGCCGGGCAGCCGCGCACCGAGCCGGTCACTGCGCCACTCGCCTACCGCGACTACGTACGGCTCGACCTGGCGGCCCAGCAGGACACCGCGTCCCGGGACTACTGGACCGGTCTGCTGGCGGGTGCCGAATACGTCAAGCTGCCCCGGCTGCCCGAGCCCGGGAGCCGCTGGGCGGAGGCGGAGCTGCTGCTGGAGGAAGGCCGCTACGACCGCTTGGCGGAGATCGCCGCACGCCACCGGGTGTCCGTCAAGGACCTGTGCCTGGCCGCGCACTTCCGGGCCCTGTCGCTCATCACCCGCACCCGCGACGTGACGACCGGTGTCTTCGGCCACGGCCGCCCGGAGCACCTGGAGGCCGACCACATGGTGGGCCTGTTCCTGAACATCGTGCCGTTGCGCGCCACCACCGACGGCAGCTGGGAGGAGCTGATCGGCGCGGTCAACCGGGTCGGCCACGAGCACCTGCCGCACCGCCGCTACTCCTACGCCTCGATCCAGGAGGCCACGGGCGGGCGACGGCTGGTCGAGACGGCGTTCAACTTCGTCAACTTCACCGCCTACTCCGACCAGCTGGGGGACGGCGGCGCCCAGGTCATCGGCGACCTGAAGTGGTTCGAACACGCCGACTTCGCCCTGCTCGTGACCTTCAACGCCGACCTGTTCACGCGCCGGATGCGGGTGAACTTCAACGCCGCCGCGCAGGTGCTCGGCCAGGACGCCGTCCGCACGGTCTCCGAGGTCTACCGGGCGGTGCTGGCCGACCTCCTCGGAGAGCGCTGGGACGGCCCCGACCTGGCGGACCTGCTGGCGCAGCTGCCCCCGGCGGCCGACCGCACACCGGACGGCTACGACCGCGGCACCGCGCCGTCCCCGGCGCACGTCGAGGGGCTCGACCGGATCGACACGGCGGCCCTGCGGGAACTGGTGGCCGGCATCCTCGCGGACACCGCCGGCCCGGACGGGGCGGACCCGCTGGGCGCAGGCGCCGCCGGCGTGCACCTCGACTCCTTGACCACGCTGCGGATCGCGCACGCCGTCCGTGACCGCTTCGGGGTGGACGTGCCCCTGCGGGCGCTGCTCGCCGGCGGCCTGACCACCCTGGGGCTGTGACATGCGGGCGATCTTCTCGACGATCCTGCTCAGCTCACTGGGATCGACGGTCCTGTGGCTGCTGCTCGTGCCCAGCTTCTCGGCACAGACCCACTCCGACGGGCTGGTGGGGCTGCTGGGCATGGAACGGCAGGTGCTCGGCGTGGTGGGCGCGCTGCTGGTCGGCGTCTGGGCGGACCGCGGCCGCATCGGCCGCAAGTTCGCGCTGCTGCAGGGCGCGCAACTGGTCCTGGCGCTGGCGTTCCTGGCGATGACGTGGCTCGGGTCGGCGGGCCCGGACTTCGTCCTGGTGTGGACGGCGCTGCGCTTCACCTTCGTGGGCGCGAGTTCGGTGCTCGCCTACCGGCTGCTCGCCGACGCCTCCGGGTCCAGTGCCCAGGGCGCGGTGCTCCAGATGGTGACCTCGCCCCAGGGCGCCATGGTGTTCGCCGCCGTCATCTGCGCGGCGGTGCCGGCCTGGACCGCGCACACCCTCGTGATGGCGCTGCTGTTCGACATCGTCACTGCGGTGCTGGTGATCGGGCTGCTGCTGGCCAGGCCGGAGGAGGGCGAGGGCGAGTTCGGCTTCGAGTGGCGCAAGGTCATCGGCCGCGGCGTCGAGGCCGTCCGCAGCTACTGGCTGCCCGAGCTGTGGCCGTGGAACCTCATCCAGATCGGCTTCCTGGTGAGCCTGTCCGGCATGATGGTCTACGCCAGCGTGATCGCCGAGGCGCAGGACCTGATGCCGACGGGCATGGCCTTCTCCGGGGCGTGGTTCTTCTACGGACTCGCCTTCTGGCTGACCGCCCCGCTGCTGCGCGACCGTGAGCGGGCGGCACGGTGGGCGCTGGTCTTCGCCGGTGTGCTCACGGTGTCCGGTGTGGCCGGCGCGCTGGCCGGGCGCGGGTCCTTCGCCGTCCACATGGTCCTCTACGTGGTGCTGACCTTCGTCAACGCCTACTGGATCCACTTCACCAACGCACGGGTCCTCGAACCGGCACCCGCCGCCAGGATCGGCCAGATCAGAGCCAGTATGATCTTCTACCTCGGGCTGGTGTTCGGTGTCGGTGAGCAGCTCGTCGGCCTCCTGCTGGACCTGAAGTCCGGCCTGATGCTGCTCGGCCTGGCCCACGTCCTGGGCGGCATCGCCCTGTCCGGCTCTCTGCTCGTCATCCGCACACGCACCCGCCGCACGCTCGTGCCGGCCGGGTGAGGGAAGGAGTTCTCCATGTCCCCGGAAGAGATCGTCGACGGCCAGCTCGCGGCCTACAACGCGGGTGACCTCGAAAAGTTCCTCAGCTACTACGTCGAGGACGTACCCGTGTACGCCTTCCCGTCGGGCGAGGTCCTCACCGACCGGTCGGGCCCGGCCTTCCGCGAGCGCTACGCCAAGCTCTTCGCCTCCAGCCCCGACCTGCACGCCGAACTCGTCTCCCGCGTCATCCAGGGCCGCATCGTCATCGACCAGGAGCGCGTGACCGGCTTCATGGGCGGCGAGGAACGCGCCGCCGTGGCCCTCTACGACGTGGGCCCCGAGCGCATCGAGCGGGTCTGGTTCGTGGTCTGACCCATCCGCCCGTCGCACACGGCCCCGTGGACCCGGCACCGCCGGAACCACGGGGCCGTCTCTTTCCCGCGAGCGCTCGGCCGATCGGCGGAACCACGCGGGGCGCACAGGATAAGAGTCCCGTGGCGCGGTACGTGAGGAAGGCGGGCGGACGGTTGTTTGCCTGCTGCGCCATGAGGAACCCTCAGGGCCGAGGGAGAACGGTGATCCGGTCCGCGCGAGCGCGGGCGGCCGTTCCCGTGCGGCCGGGCGCCGTCCGGATGAGTGCCGGAAGGAGGATGCAGTGACAACGCAGGAAACCGTGTCCGCACCCGGCGGGGTGGTGCTCGACAGCGATCTGGTACTGCCGGACTCGCCACGTGCCGTGGTGCTGTTCGCACACGGCAGCGGCAGCTCGCGGCGCAGCCCGCGCAACCGCGCGGTCGCCTTCGCGCTGCGCCATTCCGGTCTGGCCTCGTTGCTGCCGGACCTGCTGACCCCTCAGGAGGCCGAGGAGGACACCGCCTCCGGCCGGCACCGTTTCGACATCCCGCTGCTGGCCGAGCGGACGGTCGCGGCGGTCGACTGGCTGAGCGAGCACCCGGCCACCCGGGAACTGCCGCTGCACCTGTTCGGCGCGAGCACGGGCGCGGCGGCGGCCCTGGTGGCGGCGGAGCGGCGGCCCGCCCGGGTCCGGTCCGTGGTGAGCCGCGGCGGCCGGCCCGATCTCGCGGGGGATGCGCTGGAGCGGGTACGGGCACCGGTGCTGCTGCTGGTCGGGGAGCTGGACACGGACGTCCTGCGGCTCAACCGCGAGGCGGCGGACCGGCTGCACGCGCCCTGCGAGGTGGAGGTCGTGCCGGGCGCGAGCCACCTGTTCGAGGAGCCCGGGACGCTGGAGCGGGTGACCGAGTCGGCCCGGGGCTGGTTCCTGCACCCGCCGGCCCCCGCGGACGCGAGGGGCGGCGATGTCCGCTGAACCGGCGGCGTCCGACCTCGAACTGATCCGCGGGACCGCCGTACCGCTGCCGGACCCCGGCGCACTGGACCCGCTGCTGGACCGGATCGGCGACGCCCGCTACGTCCTGCTGGGCGAGGCGTCGCACGGCACCGCCGAGTACTACTGGTGGCGGGCCCGGCTCACCCAGCGGCTGATCGCGGAGAAAGGCTTCTCCTTCGTCGCCGTAGAGGGCGACTGGCCGGACTGCCTCGACCTGCACTGCTCGGTCACCGCCCGGCCCGGCGCACCCGAGGATCCGCAGGAGGCCCTGGCGGGCTTCCGCCGCTGGCCGCGCTGGATGTGGGCCAACACCGACGTGGCCCGCTTCGCCCGCCGGCTCCGCGAGCACAACACCGGCCTGCCGCCGGGAGAACGCGTCGGCTTCTACGGCCTCGACGTCTACAGCATGTGGGAGTCGCTGGACGCCGTACTGGCCTACCTGCGCGAGCACCACCCGGATCACGTGGACCGGGCGGTGGAGGCGTACCGCTGCCTCGAACCGTACGGGCAGGACCCGCAGAGCTACGCCCTGGCGACCCGGATGCTGCCCTCCGGGTGTGAACCCGAGGTGGTCCGGCTCCTGGTGTCGCTGCGCGACCGGGCCCGGAGCCCGGAGGACACCGCGTCCGTCGCGGAACTCGCCGCGCTGCAGAACGCCGAGACCCTCGCCGGGGCGGAGCGGTACTACCGGGCGGTGGTCCACGGCGGGCCCGACGCGTGGAACATCCGCGACCACCACATGGCCGACACCCTCGACCGGCTGACGGCCCATCACGGGCCGGGTGCCAAGGCGGTGGTGTGGGCCCACAACACGCACGTCGGTGACGCGCGGGCCACCGACATGGCCGCCGCCGGACTGGTCAGCATCGGCCAGATCGTACGGGAGCGGCACTCCGCGGACGGCGTCGTGCTCGTCGGCTTCGGCTCGTACCAGGGGTCGGTCGTCGCGGGGACCCACTGGGGAGCGACGCCGCAGGACCTGCCGGTGCCCGAGGCCCGCCCGGGCAGTGTGGAGGAACTGCTCCACCAGGCCCTGCCCGAGGACCGGGCGCTGTTCGTCTTCCCGCCCCGGGACAGCGCCACCGGCCTGCACCCGGAGGCTCCCCGTCCGGCCGGCTGGGCGGGCGTGCGGCGCGACCACCGGGCCATCGGCGTCGTCTACCGGCCGGAACGCGAGCCGTACGCCAACTACGTGTCCACCACGCTCGACCAGCGCTACGACGCCTTCATATACCTGGACCGCACCCACGCCCTGACCCCGCTCCACCCCGAGCCGCCCGCCACCGGCGAGGCCGAGACCTGGCCGACCGGCCAGTGATCCGCCGTCCCGCCGCCACCGTCTCCCAGCGCCCCTCACGCCCGAGGGCAAGGAGCAACCATGCGCTTCACCGACCGCCGGCACGCAGGCCGGTCCCTCGCCCAGTGGCTGCGCTCACCGGAAGCCGTCCCGGCCGGTGCCGCCACCGACGACGCCACCGACGACGCCGGGGCCGGGACGTGGCCGTACGGGGCGGCCGACCCGCTCGTCCTGGCCCTGCCGCGCGGCGGTGTTCCCGTGGCCGCCGAGGTCGCCCGGGAGTTCCGGGCGCCCCTCGACGTACTGGTGGCCCGCAAGATCGGCGTGCCCGGCTCGCCCGAGACCGGCATCGGCGCCATCGTCGCCGAGGAGCCGCCCGTCTTCGACCGGCGCGCTCTGCAGTTCCTGGGCCTGGCCGAGGACGAACTCGCCCCTTCCGTGGCCCGCGAACGTGCCGAACTGCACCGCCGCGAGGACCTCTACCGCCAGGGCCGTCCCGAACCCCGCGTCACGGACCGGACCGTGCTCCTCGTCGACGACGGCCTCGCCACCGGCCTCACCGCCCTCGCCGCACTGCGCCACCTGCGCCGCCGCCGGCCCGCCCACCTGGCGCTGGCCACCCCGGTCGGTTCCCGCAGCGCCGTCGCCGAACTGTCCGCGGAGGCCGACCGGGTGCTCGTCCTGCACCGGCCGGACCACTTCCGGGCGGTCGGCGAGTGGTACGACGACTTCAGCCAGGTCAGTGACGACGAGGTGATCGCCCTGCTGGGGACGGAGTCCTCCGTGGGCTGACCCGAGGGGGCCCGTGGCGCCGTGGGGTACGCCGCGGTTCCCGGCCGGGACCGCCCCACGGCCGGGTGCGACGGCGCTCTGCGGTCACTCCCGTACGGGGACCCGGGCAGCCCGCTCCGCGCCCCGTGTCAGGCGCCGTACGGCCAGCAGCCCGCCGATGCCCGGCAGCAGGGACAGGACGACGGCCGCGGCGGTGCGCTGCGGGGCGCGGGCGGTGGCGACGACGGTGAAGAGGTAGGCGCAGCCGTGCAGCGGACCGGCCAGGGAGGAGATGGCGGGCAGGTGGGCGGTCGCGAGATTGCCCAGCAGGACGACGAGGGAGGCGAGTTCGACGGTGGCGGCGATGCGCAGGGCCTGGTGGTCGCGGTGCACGGTCACGCTCCCGTGGTGGAGCCGGGCCGGATGATCATGAGGACGGTCACCACGGCCCAGATCAGGTTGAACATGCCGGTCAGCATGGCGAGACGCGCGGTGGCGCTGCGCTCCACCGGGGGCCCGGCGCCGTCCAGCAGGCCGAGCAGCCGCTCCTGGCCCGGCAGGACCAGCAGCGCCAGCACACCGGCCGCGGCGGCGGTGAGCACGATCGAGGTGATCAGCCAGGCGTCACCGAGGACACCGAGGCTGCTGGCGGTGGCGAAGCCGAAGACCGGCACGGCCAGACCGATGGCGGCGTAGACACGGCAGATGCGGTGCAGCAGCCGGACGCCGGAGAGGGCGGCGGCATCCGGCCCGGCCGCCTGCGCGCGGCGGGCGGCCGCCGGGAACATGCTGGCCGCCAC
Source organism: Streptomyces sp. NPDC018019 (assembly GCF_044327805.1). NCBI lineage: Bacteria > Bacillati > Actinomycetota > Actinomycetes > Kitasatosporales > Streptomycetaceae > Streptomyces > Streptomyces sp. NPDC018019. Next base: position 138,018 of record NZ_JBIRGD010000023.1, read on the forward strand.
GGTCACCGGCCCGACGGCGATGATCGCGGCCAGGACGTGGACGGCGAGGAGGAACTTCGTCACCGGACGGCTCCGGCCCGCTGCTCCCGGGCCACGGGCCCGTCCGCCGGGGTGGCGGGGCGCAGCCGTACGGCACCTCTGCGCGGCCCGGCCGGGGGAGTGGCGGAGGCCGGACCCCGGCTGTGGGCCCGGGGGTGTTCGTCGACAGACATGGAAGGGTGCTCTTTCTCGTCGCTGAGGGCTGGTGGGCGAGGTATCCCCGCGCCACCGCCCGGGATCTTGCGGCGTCAGGCTAGGCCGCTCGCGGACCGGCGTCCCAGGGGCTGAAACGACAATCTCCAACGGGTTCCCGCCACACCGCCCCGCCTGGGGTGTTGACGCAGCCCACCCCCATGGGCCGGGCGTGTGCGGCCGGCGGCTTCTCGCTTACCGTGTGCGGCATGCATACGGTGGCGATACTGGCGCTGGACCAAGTGGTGGCGGTCGACATGGCCGGTCCGATCGACGTGTTCGGGCGAGCCCGGCTGGCGGACGGGCGGAACCCGTACCAGGTCCGGGTCTGCGCACCGGGCCGCCAGGTGGCTTCCGAGACCTTCACGGTCCTCGCGCCGTACGGACTGGAGGTGCTGCGGGACGCCGACACGATTGTCGTGCCCGGCTGTTCGGAGGCCGCCGCGCCGCCCGGCCCGGAGGTCTTCGAGGCGCTGCGTGCGGCGGCCGCCGCGGGCACCCGGATCGCCTCCATCTGCACGGGCGCCTTCACCCTCGCCGAAGCCGGGCTGCTGGACGGGCTGCGGGCGACCACGCACTGGGTGGCGGCCGACCTGCTGGCCGAACGGTTCCCGCGCGTCGACGTACAGCCGGACGTGCTCTACGTCGACAACGGCCAGATCCTCACCTCGGCCGGGGCCGCCGCCGGACTGGACCTGTGCCTGCACCTCATCCGGCGGGACTTCGGCTCCGCGGTCGCGGCGGACTCCGCCCGGCTGTCGGTGGTGCCGCTGGAACGGGAGGGCGGACAGGCCCAGTTCATCGTGAACGCCCGGCCGCCGGTGCCGCGGGGTTCGCTGCTGGAGCCGGTGCTGAAGTGGATCGAGGACCACCTCGCCCAGGAGATGACCCTCGCCGAACTGGCCGCGCGCAGTGGGCTGAGCGAGCGGACGTTCAGCCGCCGGTTCCGGGAGCAGACGGGCACCACACCGTTGCAGTGGCTGCTGCGGGCCCGGGTGCGGCGGGCGCAGTTCCTGCTGGAGACCACCGACCACGGCGTCGAACGCATCGCCGCCCAGGCCGGTTTCGGCTCGCCCACCGCCTTCCGGGAGCGGTTCAAGCGGGTCGTCGGCGTCACACCGCAGTCGTACCGCTCCGCGTTCCGGGCCAAGGCGTCCTGACCGCCCGGCTCCCCGGGGGGCAGGCGCGCCACCGGGTCAGACGGTGTCGTTGCGCGCCGCGGCGACCACCGGCGTGCTGTACCGCATGGTGAAGCTGCCGCCCACCGCGTCGATGGCGGCGCCGATGCCGGACAGCACCTTCTCCAGGTCGTCGGGGGAGAGTTGGGTGTGGTCGCCGGTCGTGGGGACCTGGTCCAGCCACGCGTCCCTGGTGTACGTGTGCTCCCAGTCGAAACGCCACCGCTCCGGAGCGCCGTACGCACCCGTCTCCCGTATGCCCTCGGCCGCCTTGGCGCACAGCGCCGCGTACGCACCGGAGGCCGAAGCCGGGGCCGCCCACTGGCGTTCGGCGAGTGAGCCGGGCATCAGACGGCGGTAGACTTCGGCGAAGGACGCCGCCAGTCCGGGCGCGGGCCGGCCCGCGTTCCAGAACACGGCGAGCAGGCCGCCGGGCCGCAGCGCCTGAGCCGCCTTGGCGGGCCCGGCCACCGGGTCCACCCAGTGCCAGGCCTGCCCGGAGACGACGGCGTCGAACTTCCGGCCGGCCGGTTCCCAGGCTTCGAACGCCGACACCTCGGTTTCGAGACCGTGCCGCCGCGCCAGGCCGGCCATCCGCGGATCGACGTCCACGCCCAGCACCCGGCACCCGGCCGCCGCGAACTGCCGGGCCGCGATGCCCGTGCCGCAGCCGGCGTCGAGCACGTCGGTGCCGGGCGCGGCGGCGAGGACCCGGTCCACCAGGGCCCGGGGGTAGCGGGGGCGGGCCCGGTCGTAGCGTTCGGCGTCCGTGCCGTAGGACTCCGCCACCCCACGGTGCCGGTGCGGTTCCCGGACAGGAGGGCGCGATCCCTCCGACGGTATAGTGGGCATGCGCCCACTATGAGTGGGCGAGCGCCCACTCGTCAACGGGGTACGCCCCGGCGAACGGAGAAGGAGACCCACGGTGCCCACCGGAGTGGCCATCCGCGACGCACGCGAGCAGCTCTTCGAAGCCGCCGAGCGGGTCCTGCTCCGGGACGGGCCGAGCGCGCTCACCAGCCGCGCGGTCACCGCGGAAGCAGGCTGCGCCAAAGGCGTGCTGCACCGGCACTTCGACGACTTCGACGCCTTCCTCGCCGAACTCGTACGGGACCGGATCGCCCGGCTGGACGGCCGGGCCGCCGCCCTGTGCGACGCCGCCGGCACCGGCACCGTCGTCGGCCACCTGGCCGAGGCGCTGACGGACCTGTTCGGGCCGGTCGCGGTGGCCGTCGTCGGCCTCGTCACCTCGCGCGACGCCCTGCGCGCACGGCTGCGCCGGACCACACCGGCCGGCATCCCGCTGCTCACCGAGGCCGCGGCGGTGGTCGCCGCCTACCTCACCGCCGAACGCGAACGGGGCCGTCTCGCGCCGGACGCCGACATCGACACCCTCGCCCCCACGCTGGTCGGCAGCGGCCATCTGCTCTTCGCCGACCGCACGGGCGACCGGCCGACGGCCGAGGCGGTCCGCAGGGCCGTGACCGCGGTGCTGGCGGGAGTCCTGCGCGAACCGTCGGCGTGATGCGCGCTCTGTCGGCCTGCCTGCACGGGGCGCCGACGTGACAACGTGGGGCCCGGCGTGGGGCGCCGTACGATGGCCTCACCCGGTCGGCGGATTCCCGCGAGCGCGTCGGCGGGACTCGCTCCGGAGCGCTGAGCCGCGGGCAGCCGTGTGCAGCACACTGGCGGAATGGACCACATCAGTCAGCCGGAGACGGCGCCGGCGCGGAGGTTTCCGCCGCGGCCGGAGAGTGTGTCCGCGGCCCGGCATTTCGTGCGGACCGCGCTCGCCAGGGCCGCCCCGGACGCGGTGGAGACCGCCGAGCTGCTGGTCAGTGAGCTGGTGACCAATGCGGTGCTGCACGCGCGGACGGAGGCCGAGGTGTCGGTCCACGTCCTCGACGGCGAGGTCCGGGTCCAGGTCGGCGACCGGCAGCCGTGCCGCGGGCTGGTGTCGCAGCGGTCCTTCCCGTACGCCGGCCCGGGGCAGGGTCTGGCGGTGGTCGAGCAACTGGCCTCCCGGTACGGGGTCGACAGCGGCGAAGGGCGCAAGACGGTCTGGTTCGCGCTGCGGCGCGACGAGCGGCCACCCCCGCCGTCCGAGTGGCGGTCCACCGCACCGCCCTGCGGACCGACCCGTACGGTGACGCTCGTCGACCTGCCGGGCGCGCTGTACCTGGCGGCGCAGCGGTACCAGCACGCGCTGCTGCGGGAGCTGACGCTCGCCGCCTTCGCCGGCGAGGACACCGGCGTGCACCCGGCGGACCTCGCCGCCGCCCATGACACGAACAACGCGCTCAGCGACGGTATGACGGCGGCACTGGCGGAGCAGCCGTCGGTCGCCCACATCCACTCCCTGGACGTGGCCCTGCCGGCGGACATCGCGCACGGGGTCACGACGCTCCGTCATGTGCTCGATGTGGCGGAGGAGCTGTCCCGGGACGAACGCCTCCTGACCCGGCCGTCGCTTCCCCAGGACCGGGTCTTCCGCCAGTGGCTGTTCGACCAGATCACCGGCCAGTTCGCCGGCGGACCGCCCACCGCGTGGACCGTGATCCCCCGGGAGCCGAGCGCCAGCCCCTCGGAGCTGGTGCCCTGGGACGCCAGCCACGCCTGGGCCAGCCGGGTGCCCACCATCGCCGCCGACGACGAGAACCGGATCATCGTGGCGAACGGGCCGGCCGCGGACATGCTCGGCTGGCAGGCGGACGAACTGGTCGGCCGGCGGCTCACCGACCTCATCCCGGAGCACCTGCGGGAGCGCCACAAGACGGCGTTCGCCCGGCTCCTGCTCACCGGACAGCCGCACATCCTGGGCCGCTCGGCGCCGCTCCCGGCGCTGCACCGGGACGGCCGGCTGGTGCCCGTACGGCTGTTCGTCCAGACCCAGGGCACCGCGGACGGCCGTACGGTCTTCGTCGCCCAGCTCGCCCCCAGGACCGCCCCTCCCGTCCCCGCGCCACCGGCACCCGGGGAGAGCCGGGCCGGCACGCCGGATCTGCCGGGCGGCGGCCCCGACCTGCCGGACGCCCCGGAGCACCTGGGGAGGGCGGGCGGCGACGCGGCCGGCGGGCCGGCCCTGGAGCGCCGGCTGCTGGCCGACATCGGGGAGTCGCTGAGCAGCACGCCCAACCTGGACGAGGGACTGCACCGCGTCTGCAAGATCCTCACCCAGCGGCTGGCCGACTGGTGCATGGTGGACCTGCTCAACGACTGCGACCAGCTGGAGCGGTTCTGCGTCGCGCACCACAGCCCCACGCCGCTGCCGGCCGAGGCGTACGCGGGCCGGCTCCCGCCGGTGACCGGGGCCGCGCGGGGGCCGCTGGCCCGGGTGCTGCGCGGCGCCGGGCCGCTGCTGCTCACCGAGCCGTCGGCGCCGAGCGAGGTCCGCAGCCCGTTCGACACCCACCTCGCCGAGCTGTTCGAGCGGGTGGGGGCGGACAGTGCCGTCATCGCCCCGCTCCGCACGCGCGGCGCGGTCTTCGGCGCCCTGACCCTCATCCGCACCGGCCGCGACCGGCCGTTCACCGACGAATCACTGCCCCTGATCAACGACTTGGTGCGCAGCCTCGCCCTGGGAGTGGAGCACGCCCGCCTCTACCAGGAGACCCGGCACATCGCCGAACGGCTCCAGCGCTCCCTGCTGCCCGTACTGCCCGAGATCGAACACCTCCAGATGGCCGCCCGCTACGCGCCTTCCTCCACGACCGCGCAGATCGGCGGCGACTGGTACGACAGCTTCGTCGTCCCCGGCGGACGGACCGCCGTGGTCATCGGTGACGTCGCCGGACACGACCTGGAGGCGGCCGTCGCCATGAGCCAGTTGCGCAGCATGCTGCGCGGGATCGCGATCGACCGCCAGGAGCCGCCCGAAGAGGTGCTGCGCCGGCTGGACATGGCGAACCACACCCTGTCCCACGAGGCCACCGCCACCTGCATCTACGCCCTCGTCAAGGGCCCCGCGAGCGGCCCTTGGGAGCTGACGCACTCCTCCGCCGGACACCTGCCGCCGCTGCTGACCACGCAGGACGGCGGGACGCGCTACCTCGACGGGGGCTCGGGCCTGCTGCTCGGCATGGAACCCGACATGCCCCGCCCCAGCGCCGCCGACAGCCTCCCGGCCCACTCGACCGTCCTGCTCTACACCGACGGCCTCATCGAACGCCGCGAGGAATCCCTCGACCACGCCATGGACCGGCTCCGCCACCACACCGCCGCCCTCGCCCGCGAACCCCTCGACGTCTTCTGCGACGAACTCCTCATCGGCCTGAGCGCCGACAGCGCCGACGACATCGCCCTGCTCGCCCTCCGGCCGGTGCCGAAGGGCTGAGGGGCCCGCGGCGCCTCCCGTGCGGGCGCCGTTGGGCCGCCGCCTAGACTCCCCCTGGCACCGGACCGTCGTGGTGCCGTATGACCGTAAGGAGCAAGGGTGTTGGACCAGGGCTACCCGGCAGACCGTATCGACACCGGTACGGCGCACTCGGCGCGTGTGTACGACTACATCCTCGGCGGCAAGGACCATTACGCGGTGGACCGCGAGGCCGGTGACGCGATGTGCCGGGAGTGGCCCGCGCTGCCCGTGCACATGCGGGCCAACCGCGAGTTCATGCACCGCGCGGCCCGTTACCTGGCCCGGGAGGAGGGCATCGGGCAGTTCCTGGACATCGGTACCGGGCTGCCCACCTCGCCGAACCTGCACGAGGTGGTCCAGGAGGTACGGCCGGACGCGCGGGCGGTGTACGTCGACAACGACCCGATCGTGCTGACCCACGCGCGGACCCTGCTGACCGGCTCCGCCCAGGGCCGGACCGCGTACATCGACGCGGACATGCGCGACCCGGAGGCCATCATCGGCTCCGCACCGTTCCGGGAACTGCTGGACCTGCGGAAGCCGGTCGGCCTGATGATCATCGGGATACTCCACTTCATCCTCCCGCCCGACGACCACAGCCTGGTGCGACGCCTGCTGGAGCCGCTGCCCGCGGGCAGCTTCGTGGCCATGACCATCGGCACCGCGGACTTCGCGCCGCGCGAGGTCAACCGGGTCGGCGACGAGTACGCGCGCCGCGGCATGCCCATGAAGCTGCGGACGCGGGCCGAGGCCGAGGCGTTCTTCGCGGGGCTGGACCTGGTCGAGCCCGGGCTGACGCAGGTGCACCACTGGCGGCCCGACGCCGACCAGGAGGAGGTCGACGACCGGGACATCGCCATGTACGGGGCGGTGGCCCGCAAGACCGCCTGACCCCGTACGGCCGCGGCTCCGGCGGCACCCCGGCCACCCGGGTGCCGCGGCCGGCATGCGGGGCCCGGGGGGAACGGGTGTGCTGAAGACGTACCTGGTTCCCTACCAAGGAGCGATCTGCATGCGTATACGTCTCACCCTGGCCGGCGCGGCGCTGGCCGCGGTCACCGTGATCGCCGCGGCCCCCGTCGCCGGAGCGACCGACGGCCCCGCGGTCCCGAAGAAGGCCGATGCCAAGGCCGATGCCAGGCCCGGTGCCAAGGCCGATGCCAGGCCCGATGCCAAGGACGGCACCAAGGCCGAGAGCAAGGACGGCGCTCCCGATCTGGGCTTCGCCGCGATTCCCGGCGGAAACCGTGAGCTGGTCGGACGGATCATGACCGGCCTCGGCTGAGCGGCCGTTCCCGTCACATGCCGCCGGCGCTCCCGCCGGGCGCCGGCGGCCGTCGGTGGGACGAAACGGCCGCCGATGCATCCGGCGGACCGGCGAACGCCGAGGCCGCGCTCTCTCACGGTGACCTCCGGAGCGGCTCCGGGTGGGATTCCGCAGCCCCTTTTCGCCCGCTTCGTGCACCTGTGGCGCTTTCCCGTTGGAAGGTGGCGGTAACGCCCCTGGGAGGCGGGTCCACGGCGGCGTACTTTTGGGCCGTTCTCTCCGAGGCGCCTCGGAGAATCCCCCGGGCCCGCCGCCCGTAGGCACACCCCCGGTTCCCGGGCGGATTCCGGCGACGGGCGATGCACATCCGCACCCTGTGAAGGTCAGAAGGTCACCACGCATGGAATTCATCTCGCCGGTATTGGTCGGAGTCTGCTACGCCCTGTTGATGGGACTGATCCGCGAACCGCACCGCCGCCGCTTCAACGCCGTGATGGTCGGGGGAGCCGGCGCGGCCTATCTGAGCGGCGGGGGCTTCGGCGGCTGGGAACTGCCCGCCACGGCCGTCATCACCTACGTCGCCTACCGCGGGCTGGAATCCTGGACCTTCGTCGGCATCGCCTGGCTGCTGCACACCGCCTGGGACCTGTTCCACCACCTCAAGGGCAACCCCATCCTGCCCTTCGTCCACGACTCCTCGCTCAGCTGCGCCATCTGCGATCCCGTCATCGCCCTGTGGTGTTTCCGGGGCGGCCCGTCAGTGGCCGAATTCCTGCGCGCCAGGACGGGACGCCGCCGCGCCGCGGAAGCAGTGCCACCGGCGTAGGCGGCGGACCGGAGGCCACCGCGCCCGTCGCTGCAACACGGCGAAGGGCGCGGTGGCCGTCATTCCCCCAACGCCATGGCGCCCGATCATGCGGCCGCACTCCGCCAGCGACGAGCCCCCGCCCCTGCCCTCGGCCGCCTGGTGGTGGGACGGCCTCGGGCTCTGAGCGGACCGGCACGCCGGTGCCGGTCCGTCCCTGTGTCAGGCCCGCCCCGTACCCCGGTCCGAGCGGAAGAGCACCCACAGGAGGAAGGGGCCGCCGAGCACGCTGGTGACCACACCGACGGGGATCTCGACGGGGGCGATCACCCGGCCCAGCGCGTCGGCGCCGGCGATCAGCGCGCCGCCCACCAGTCCCGAGGCCAGAACGGGTACCCGCGACCGGCCGCCGAGGCGGTCGGCGAGCACGGGCGCGGCCAGCGCGACGAAGGCGATCGGGCCGCCGACGCCCGCGGCCGCTCCGGAGAGCAGTACGGCGAGGGCCAGGGCGAGGGCGCGGACGCGGCGGACGGGGACGCCGAGCCCGGCGGCCGTGTCGTCGTCGAAGCGCAGCAGTTGCAGCCGGTTGCCGGCGGCGAGGGCGAACGGGAGCAGGACGAGCAGGAGCAGCAGCAGCGGCGTGCCCACCGACCAGTCACGCCCGTTGAGGCTGCCGACCGTCCACAGGAAGACGCCGCCGGCGGTGTTGTCGTTCTGGCGGGACATCACGAGGTCGGTGACGGCCCCGACGACGGTCGAGACGCCGATGCCGACCACGAGGACGCGGTGGCCCCGGTGGCCCGCGCCGCCCGCGCACAGCACGACCAGCGCGGCGGCCAGCACCGCGCCGACCGGCCCGAGCCACCACTCACCGATCATGCCGGTGGAGGAGCCGAGGACGGAGGCGACGACGGCCGCGGTGGCGCCCTCGTTCACGCCGATGATGTCGGGGGTGGCGAGCCGGTTGCCGGCCAGGGTCTGGGTGAGGCAGCCGGCGATGCCCAGCGCCGCTCCGACCATGACGCCGACGGCGATCCGCGGCAGCCGGAAGTCCTGGACCAGCATCACCGTCGCGGAGTCGCCCGTACCGAACAGGCCGGCGAGCGTCTCGGAGAAGCTCATGCCGGTGGAGCTGGCGAACGTCCCCAGCGCGACGAGGACCAGGATCAGCGCCGCCAGCGCGACCGCGACCAGTGAGCCGCGGCGGGGGAAGAGCCAGGAGAAGGCGCCGGTGCGGACGACGAGGCTGTCGGGCGGGGTCACGTCCGGGGGCAGGGCCGGGTCCTGGGCGGGGAGCGCGGCCGTGGCGGGGGACGTGCCCGTACGCGGTACGGGAACGCCGTCCGCGGGGGAGGGCACGCGGGCCGTCGGGTCCGTCATGCCGTGCCTCCCGCCGTGGACATCCGCCGGGAACGGGCGATCCAGATCAGCAACGGCCCGCCGACGAAGGCGAGGAGCACGCTCACGGGGGTCTCCCAGGGGCGGATGGCGACGCGGGCGAAGATGTCCGCCGCGATCATCACATCGGCGGCGATCAGGGCCGAGAGGGCGAGCTGCGCGGCGATCCGCGGGCCGGCGACGGCGCGGGCGGCGTGCGGGGCCAGCAGGCCGAGGAAGGCGATGGGGCCGGCGATCGCCACCGCCGAACCGGCCAGCAGCGTCACCGCGCCGGCCACCACCACCCGGATCAGGCCGGGGCGGTGCCCCAGCGCCCGCGCGCCGTCGTCGCCCAGCGCCAGGGCGGCCAGCGGACGGGCGGCGCCGAAGGCGACCAGCAGGCCGGCCACGACGAGCGGGATCAGCGGGTAGGTGTCCGAGGTCTTGATGCCGGCGAGGGAGCCGATGGTCCAGTAGCGGAAGGTGTCGAAGGTCGACTGGGTGCTGAGCAGGACGTAGGAGGTCATGCCGTGGAAGGTGGCGCCGAGCGCGGAGCCGGCGAGCACCAGCCGCAGCGGCGAGGCCGCGGCCCGGCCCGAGGCGGCCAGCAGCAGCACGACCGCGCTGGCGGTCATCCCCCCGGCGAGCGCCCAGCCCAGCAGGGCGTACGAGGACCGCACCCCGAAGTAGGTGAGGCCGATGACGACGCCGAGCGCCGCGCCGGAATTGACCCCGAGCAGCCCGGTTTCGGCCAACGGGTTGCGGGTGACGGCCTGGAGGAGGCAGCCCGCGGCGCCGAGGGAGACGCCGACGAGGACGGCGGCGAGGGTGCGCGGCAGCCGGACGTCCAGGACGGCGAGCCGGAGTTGGGCGTCGGCGCGGGCGGCCGGATCGCCGGTGAGGAAGTCCCAGGCGCGGGCGACGGGGCTGGACCCGGTCCCGATGAGCAGGGACAGCACCATCAGGCCGGCCAGCAGCACGGTCAGCGCGACGGCGGCGGTCAGGATGCGCCGGCGGGGGCCGGGCGGCCGTGACGGAGGGGGCTCGGTGCCGCCTACGGGGGCCCCGGTCTCTTGCGCAACCAACATAAGGTTAGCCTAACCTAAAGGTTGACCGGGGATTCTGTCGTCCGACAGGCCCGGACGCCTTGGTAGCACCGGCACGCCCCGAAACAACCGTTCCGTCAAACGCCGCTCCGGCGCCGGACTTCACCACTCGGAGACTACAGACATGACCACGCACTCCTTGCCGCGCGTCCGCCTGGCCGCGACGGCCGCCGTCACCACCGCCCTGGCGCTGGCCCTCACCGCCTGCGGAGGGGACGGGTCCGGCGGCTCGGAGAAGGCGGAGGCCGGCGACGCCGGCAAGGTCACCGTCACCGACGCCACCGGCGCCAAGGTCGAGGTGCCCGCCAAGCCGGCCAAGGTGGTCGTGCTCAGCGAGATGGACCTCGACTCCGCGCTGGCCCTCGGCGTCAAGCCGATCGGTCTCACCGCGGGCCGCGGCCAGAAGGGCGCCCCCGAGTACCTCGCCGGCCGCGCCGGGGACATACCGGTCGTCGGCGCCGTCACCGGTCCCGACATCGAGAAGGTGCTGCGCGCCAAGCCGGACGTCATCCTGGCCGGGCAGCTCGCCGACCAGAAGGTGCTCCGGCAGCTGAAGTCCATCGCGCCGACCGTCGTCACCGTCGGCAAGGACAAGGACTGGAAGAAGGCGCTCGACCTCACCGGCCGGGCCCTCGGCAAGCAGAACGAGGCCAAGACCTTCCTGGCCGGCTACGACACCGAGGTCGCCGAGCTGAAGAAGAAGCTGGGCCCGCGGGCCGGCGCCACCGTCTCGGTCGCCCGCTACTCCGCCAAGGGCACCGCCGTGATGCAGCAGGGCGTGTTCATCAGCGACGTCCTGAAGGACCTCGGCTTCAAGCGGCCCGGCATCCAGAACGACCGCGGCCAGGGCCACTCCACCCCGATCAGCGACGAGGACATCAAGCAGATCGACGGCGACTGGCTGTTCATCGGCACCCTCGCCGCCAAGGGCAAGGACGCCGACCTGTTCGCCGAGCTGAAGAACAAGCCCGCCTACCACCAGCTCGGTGCCGTCCGCGAGGGCCACGCCACCGAGATCGACGGCTCGAAGTGGACCAGCCTCGGCGGCGGCCTGGCGGCCATGTCCGTCCTGGACGACATCCAGAAGGCCATGGCCAAGTGACGGACGGCGCCCCGGCCGGCCGGGTACCCGTCCCGCCGGCCGGGCGCCCGCCCCGGCTCCGCGGCCGTCCGCCGACGCGCCGGCCGCACGGTATTTTCCCGGCTACCACCGGCCACCTGTTCAAGGAGAACGACCTGCCATGGCACTGACCATCGATCACCTGCGCGCGGACGTCGCCGACGTGCTCGGCGAGGACCCGGCCGACATCCCCGTCGACGAGAACCTCGTCGACTACGGCATGGACTCGGTCCGCATCATGGCGCTGCTGGAACGGTGGCGGCGCGACCACGACATCCGGGCCGGCTTCGTGGACCTCGCCGAACAGCCCGCCATCGAGGCGTGGGCCCGCGTCCTGGGCGTCGTCGCGTGACGGCGCTGCTCGACACCGGCGCGGACGGCCGCGACCTCACCGCCGAGGGCCTGCCGCTGACGGCCGCGCAGACCGGCCTGTGGTACGCGCAGGCCCTGGACCCGGATAGCCCCGCGCAGAACACCGCGGAGTACCTGGAGATCCACGGGCCGGTGGACCCGGCGCTGTTCTCCGACGCGCTGCACCGGGTGGTCGCCGAGGCCGACGCGCTGCGGGTGCGCATCGTCGAGACCGCCGACGGCCCCCGCCAGCTCCCGCTGACCACCTCCCCGGCACCGCTGCCGCTCCACCTGGCGGACCTGCGCGCGGAGGCCGACCCCGACGGCGCGGCACGCGCCTGGATGCGGGCCGACCTGGCCGAGCCGTTCGACCTGGCCGCCGGACCGCTGTTCGCGCACGCGCTGTTCCGGGTCGGCGACACCCGCTGGCTGTGGTACCAGCGCGTCCACCACGTCGTCATGGACGGCTTCGGCTACTCGCTGCTGGCCCGCCGCACCGCCGAGGTCTACTCGGCGCTCGCGGCCGGCGAACCCGTCGGGCCCAGCCCCTTCGGGCGGCTGACCGACCTGGTCGCCGAGGACGCCGCGTACCGGGCCGGGGAGACGTACGAAGCCGACCGGCGGCACTGGAACGAGGCGTTTGCGGACCGGCCCGAGGCCGTCAACCTCGCCGGGCGCACCGCGCTGCCCTCCCGCACCCATCTGCGCCGTACGGCCCACCTGGGGCCCGAGGCCACCGAACGGCTCAAGGAGCTGGCCTCCTCGGTCCGCGCCACCTGGCCCGACGTGCTGCTCGCCGCCCAGGCGCTGTACCTGTCCCGGGCCACCGGCGCGGCGGAGGTCGTCCTGGGGCTGCCGATGATGGGCCGGATGGGCTCGGTGGCGCTGCGCGTCCCCGGCATGGTCATGAACGTGCTGCCGCTGCGGCTGACCGCCGGCCCGGGCACCACCTTCGCCGACCTGACCCGCCAGGTCGTCCTCGGCATCCGGTCGGCCCGCCGCCACCAGCGCTACCGCTACGAGGACATCCGCCGCGACCTCGGTCTGCTCGGCGCCGACCGGGCGCTGGTCGGACCGCTGGTCAACGTGATGCCCTTCGACTACGGCCTGGACTTCGCGGGCGTCCCGGCCACCGCGCACAACCTGTCCACCGGTCCCGTCGACGAGCTGACCGTCAACGTCTACGACCGCGCCGACGGCCGCGGCCTGCGCCTCGACTACGACGCCAACCCCGCGCTGTACGAGGAGGCGGACCTCGGCCGCCACCAGGAACGTTTCCTCGACCTGCTCGCACGGCTGGCGCACGCCGACCCGCACGGCCCCCTGGAGGCGCACGGCATCGCCACCGCGGCCGAACGGTCCCTGGTGCTGGAGAAGTTCAACGCCACGGCCCGCACCCTGCCGCCCACCACCCTCATCGGGCCCATCGAGGCGCAGGCCGCCCGCACCCCCGCCGCCACCGCGCTGGTCCACGGGGACACCGCGTGGACCTACGCCGAACTCGACGCCCGCGCCAACCGGCTGGCCCGGCACCTGGCGTCCCTGGGCGTACGTCCCGGCACGCTGGCCGCCGTCGCCGTACCGCGCTCCGCGGACCTCGTCCTCACACTGCTGGCCGTCCTCAAGGCAGGCGGCGCCTACCTGCCGCTGGACCCCGACTACCCCGCCGACCGGCTCGCGTACATGCTCGACGACGCCCGGCCCGTGTGCGTGGTCGCCGACCGGGCCGACCGGGTGCCCGGCGACGGGCGGACCCCGGTGGTCGTCCTCGACGGCCTCGACCTGGACGCTTATCCGGCCACCATCCCGCCCCGCCCGCTGACCCCGGACGACCCCGCCTACGTCATCTACACCTCCGGCTCCACCGGCCGGCCCAAGGGCGTCGTGGTCGGCCACCGGGCCATCGACAACCGGCTGCGCTGGATGCAGGGGCAGTACGGTCTGGAACCGGGCGACCGGGTGCTCCAGAAGACGCCCTCCGGCTTCGACGTGTCCGTGTGGGAGTTCTTCTGGCCGCTGCGGCAGGGCGCCACACTGGTCGTCGCCGACGCCGGCGGCCACCGGGACCCCGCCTACCTGGCCCGGGTCATCCGCGAACAGTCCGTCACCACCTGCCACTTCGTGCCGTCCATGCTCCAGGTGTTCCTCGCCGAGCCGGACGCGGCGACCTGCACGGGGCTGCGCCGGGTCTTCTGCAGCGGCGAGGCACTGCCGCGCGAGACGGCACGGGAGTTCGCGCGGGCGCTGCCCGGTGTGGAGCTGCACAACCTGTACGGCCCCACCGAGGCGGCCGTGGACGTCACCCACCACGCGTGCGCGCCCGAGGACGACGGTCCCGTGCCCATCGGGGCACCCGTCTGGAACACCCGCCTGTACGTCCTGGACGCGGCCCTGCAACCCTGCCCGCCCGGCGTTCCCGGTGAGCTGTACCTCGCCGGGACCCAGCTCGCCGACGGCTACCTGGGACGGCCCGGCCTGACCGCGACCCGCTTCGTCACCGACCCGTACGGGCCCGCCGGCAGCCGCATGTACCGCACCGGGGACCTGGCCCGCTGGACCGGCCGTGGCGAACTGCTCTACCTCGGCCGCACCGACCACCAGGTCAAACTGCGCGGCCAGCGCGTCGAACTCGGCGAGATCGAGGAGGCGCTGGCCGCCCTGCCCGCCGTCGGCGCGGCCTGCGCGGCGGTGCGCGAGGACCGGCCCGGCGACCAGCGGCTGATCGGCTACGTCACGCCCGAGAGCGGCGACGGCGCGGCCCCGCCCGACCCGGAGGAACTGCGCGACGCGCTCGCCCGCTCGCTGCCGGAGCACATGGTGCCCAACAGCGTCATCGTGCTGGACGCGTTCCCGCTCAGCCCGAACGGCAAGCTGGACCGCAAGCAGCTCCCGGCCCCCGCCTTCACGGCGGGCCCCGGCCGCGCCCCGCGCACCCACCGCGAGGAGACCCTCACCCGGCTGTTCGCCGAGGTGCTGGGCCTGCCCCGGGTCGGCGTGGACGACGCGTTCTTCGACCTGGGCGGCACCTCGCTGCTGGCCGCCCGCCTGATGGCGCGGGTCCGCGACACGCTCGGCGCCCAACTGGCCATCGGCGCGCTCTTCCAGGACCGCACCCCGGCCGCCCTCGCCGCCCGCCTGGACGGCGACGGGACCGGCGGGGACGCGCTGGACGTCCTGCTGCCGCTGCGCCAGGCCGGCGACCGCGCCCCGCTGTTCGTCCTGCACCCGGCGGGCGGCATCAGCTGGTGCTACTCGGGCCTGCTGTCCCGGCTCGACCCCGTGCAGCCGGTGTACGGGCTGCAGGCCCGCGGCCTGGCCCGCGAGGAGCCCCTGCCGGCGACGATGGAGGAGATGGCCGCCGACTACGTACGGCAGCTGCGCACCGTCCGGCCGCACGGCCCCTACCGGCTGCTCGGCTGGTCCGTGGGCGGCGTCCTGGCGCACACCGTGGCGGTGCAGCTCCAGGAGGCGGGGGAGGAGGTCGAGTTCCTCGCCCTGCTGGACGCCTACCCCTCCGACCAGTGGCGCGACCAGGCCGTACCCAAGGAGGCCGACGCGCTGACCGCCCTGCTGCGGATGGCGGGCTTCGAGCGGACGGACGAGCTGACCCGCGAGGACGTTCTGGAGACGCTGCGCCGCGAGGGCAGCGCGCTGGCCGGGCTGTCCGACCGGACGCTCTCCGCCGTCGTGGACATCGTCGTCAACAACGCCCGGCTCATGCGGGAACACCGGCACCGGGTGTTCACCGGCGACGTGCTCTTCTTCACCGCCGCGGCCCCGCGGGCCGAGGACTGGCTGACGCGGGAGGCCTGGACGCCGTACGTGAAGGGGGAGCTGGCCAACCACGACGTGGACTGCCTGCACCCGCAGATGACGCAGCCGCGCTGGATGGACGGGATCGCCTCGGTGGTCGCGGCCCGGCTGGCCGCACTGGACCGCTGAACTCCCGCGGGGCCGGGCGGGAAAACGTCCGGCCCCGTGAGGGCGATACCCCCCACAGCGTGACTTAGGTAAGGCTAAGCTAACCTATGATCGTGTCGGGGGGGTTCCCCCGACTTCCCACGCTTGCCTGCCTCTTCAGGAGGAGTCCCAGACCATGAGCGCCCCCAAGCCGCAGTCCCGTACCGCTTCCCGCCGCCTCGTCCGCCGCGCCACGGCCCTCGCCGTCGCCGCGGGCAGCGTCCTCGCGGTGAGCGGCACCGCCGTCGCCCACGGCCGGCCCGCGCCGCAGCCGACGTACCGGGTGGACACCGCCCAACTGGCCACCGGGCTCTACCAGTCGGCCTACTCCGAGCGGCACCACGTCCTGTGGACGACGACCGCCGTCGGCCGGCCGCCGGTCACCCAGTCCAGACTGCTGAAGGTCGACCCCAAGACGCTCAAGACCAAGGCCGCGTACGCGCCGCCGGTCACCGACCCGGCGACCGGCGCGGTCGAGGCGGTCTACGGCGTGGCCGTGGACGACGAGCACGACACCGTGTGGACCACCAACACCCGCAACAACTCGGTGGCCGTCTACAGCCAGCGGACCGGCAAGCACCTCGCCACCCTGCCGGGTGTCGCCCACGCCCGGCAGGTCGTGGTCGACAAGCGCCACGACCTCGCCTGGGCCAGCGGCTACGGCGACGGTTCCGTGGTCGCCTTCGACACCCGCACCTTCAAGGAGAAGAAGCGGGTCAAGGTCGAGGGCGCGGGCACCGCCGGACTCGCCGTCGACACCCGTACCGGCACCGCCTACGCCACCGACCTGACCAACGACCGGATCATCGCGGTCAGCCCGTACAAGGCCGAGCCGCGCTTCATCCCCACCGGCGACGCCCCGATCGGCATCGAGCTGTCCGCCGACGGCCGCACCGCGTACACGGCCAACCAGGCCGCGGGCACCCTGTCGGTCGTCGACCTGCGCAAGGGCGCCGTCACCCGGACCGTGGCCACCGGCGCCGGCGCGATCTCCGTCGCCGCCGACCACCGCTCCGGCCGGGTCTTCGTCGCCAACCGGGGCAGCGGCACCACGACCGTCGTGGACCCGGAGAAGGGCACCGTCCTGGCCGACCTGGCCACCGGACCCAACCCGAACCACGTCACGGTCCGCCGCGGCACGGCCTACGTCGTGGACAAGTCCGCGGCCGGCGCCGACCGGATCGACTCGGTGCACCGCATCAGCCTCACGCGCTCGCACTGAGCCCGGGCGGTCGGGGGCCGTTGCCCGGTGGGGCGGCGGCCCCCGGCCGCAACGGCCCTCGGGGCGCGCCCCGCACGCTGCTGAGCGCCCCCCGTCAGCGGCCCGGCCCCGGGCCGGGCGTCAGGCGCTGGACCCGGCCGCTCCCGGCCCCAGCAGCTCGCACAGCCCGTCGGCCAGCTCCGTGCGCCAGCACAGGTAGTCGTGACCGCCGTTGTACTCGCGGTAGACCGCGTCCGTGTACCCCTTGGCCGCCAGGGTGTCGCGCAGCCGGCGGTTCGCGGGCAGGGCGACCCACTCCTGTTCGCCCGCCGACAGGCGGAACCGCACCGGGAGCCGCGGGGACGCCGCGATCCGTTCGGTCAGCCACTGGGCGCCCGGACCGTTCGGCCACCAGAAGGAGCCGGACTGCGCCAGCACACCGCCGAACCGGCCGGGCGCGGACACCGCGGCGTACGCGGCGGTCAGACCGCCCAGGCTCTGGCCCGCCACCACGGTACGGGCCGGGTCGGCGGTCAGCGGCAGGTCCGCGGCGGCCCACGGCAGCAGTTCGTCCGCGAGGAAGCCGGTGAAGCGCGGGTCGCAGGTCATCTCGGCCCAGCGGGCGTCCGCGCCCAGGGACTCCGGCAGCAGCGCGGCCAGCGGCGGGATCCGGCCGTCCGCGATGAGGTTGTCCAGCAGGGTGGCCACGCCGAGCCCCGGCTGCCACATCTCCCCGTCCAGCAGGACGAGCACGGGCAGCCCGGTGCTCTCCGCGCCCTGCGCGCCCGCTTCCGCGCCGCTCGGGGGCGCGTACCGCCACACCCGGCGCGCGTTGCCGAGCAGGGCGCTGTGGACGGTGTGTACGGAGACGGTGCCGCGGGGCACGCCGGGCCGCTCCTGCCAGTCCTCGCCGCGCGGCGCGTCGGGCAGGGTGACGCAGGAAGCCGGGGGGCCGCCCCAACGGCTCGCGAGAGTCTGCGTGTTGAGCGGGTCGAGGCGCCGCTGCGTACGGAGCCACGGCCAGTACGCCTCGTCGTCGGCGGCGGGACCGTCGCCCTCGTCCACACACAGCGTGTACGTGGCGTGCCAGTCCCGGCGCATCCGTACCGACCAGTGCCACACATCCGTGCCGGGGACGCGCTCCATGAGGTTGCCGGCCGGGTCGCGCGGGTCGGCGAGCTTGTTGGGCGACACCAGGACCGCGCGGGTGGCGGGGGAGCCGCGCCACAGGAACGTCACGAGCGCGTGGTCCGCCGCGCCGTACGGGTCCGGACCGGTCAGCGGCGTCCCCTCCCGCTCCACCGCCCGCCAGAACTCCGCCCCGGACATCCCGGCCGCCCGGCGGACGACGCGCTCGTCGGTGACGCGCGGCACGGGCGAGGGCCGGGGCACCCGGGGCGGACGGCGGGGCGTGTCGGCGGGCGGGGCGGCTGGGGTCATCGGGGCGGTCTCCGGGTCCATGGCGCGGGCGGTCGGCAGTCGATCAATAAGGCTAGCCTTACCTTATCGTTGCGTTCCGGGCCGCCGATCGGCGCCATCGGGGGCCGGACCAGGCGACCGGTCCGGACGTGGGGCGGCACGTCACCGCGCCGCCCGCCCCGGCCCGTCCGGTGCCGGACCTACGCCTCCGCCGGGCGGCGTGCCTCGCGCCGCATCGCCCACAGCGTCGGACCGCCGTCCGGCAGCTGCACCTCCTGCTGCACGGTGAAGCCGAAGTGCTCGTAGACGGGCAGGTTGGACGACTTGGAAGACTCCAGGTGGACCGGGAGGCCCGCCGCGTCGGCCTTGGCCAGGCCGGAGCGGAGCAGGGCGCCTCCGTGCCCCTGTCCCTGGCCGGCCGGGTCGGTGCCGATCACCGCGAGGTACCAGTGCGGTTCCTTGGGCGCGTGCGCGGCGGCCGCCTCGACGAGCTCCCGGAACAAGGGGCCCCGGTCGCCGAGGAGGTCCTGGAGCTCCTGGAGGGTCTCCGCGTCCGGAACGGCCTTCTCCCGCGCCTGCGGCGGTATCCAGAAGGCCGCCGCCGCGGCGGTGCGCTCGCACACCCCGTGGTGGGCGTACTGCTTGGTGAAGATCGTGGTGAAGTAGCGGTCCAGCCTGTCCTCGCGCGCGGCTTCGCCGGGCAGGAACCAGCGCATCATCGGGTCGTCGTCGAAGGCGCGGGCCAGGGTGCGCCCGATCTCGGGGGCGTCGTCGAGCGTGGCCGTCGTCGGCGTGTTCGTTATCGACATACGGGTCATTCTGCATCCCGGTGATCTTGGACATTCGGGCGGGGCCCGGTTCGCCTCCGGGGCCCACGAAGCGGCCGCGCCGGGAAAGTTGGGCCGCGGACGGACGGCCGCCCCGGCCGGCCGCGCGGTGCCCTCCTCACCTCGGTCTGGTCGTCGGTTCCGGCTCCTCGAACTGCTCGAACAGCACCTCGTAACCGTCCGGGTCCAGCCCCATGAACACCCGCGCCCACCCGGCGTCCGCCGGCTCCAGCGTCACGGGCAGCCCCTCCCGCCGCCACAGCGCGTACACGCCGTCCAGATCGCGCGTCGGTACGGCCAGGACGAAGCCCAGCCCCAGCGGGCCGGCCTTGACCGCCCGTTCCCGCTCCGTGTCCGGGTACCCGTGCGCATGGAGGTCCGACAGGATCAACCACGTGTGCCCGTACGTCAGATACCGCAGGTGGGGCTGTTCCCGGTTCGGCAGTTCCCGGAAGCCCAGCCGGAGGTACAGGTCGCCGGACGCCCTGAGGTCCCGGACCCGCAGGCCCACCTTGAGCTGTTTGCTCCCCATCATGATCGGCTCCTTCCCCGGTGCCCCGCGCCCGCCGCCATCCGTCTGCCGGGGTGCCGGTGCGGCGGAGTGCCGTCACCGGCGCAGCAGGAAGACGTCCCCGGCGTTGTTGGTGTCGCCGGGCACCAGGTCCGCGGACCACGAGGCGAAGGCGATCCGCCGGGCGTGCGCGTCGGGGGCGGCCGGACCGAGCCGCCCGGCTCCCGGGGCCAGCACCCGTCGGGTGTGCCCGGTTACGAGGTCCCGTACGCCCAGCCCCTTTCCGTCGTGGAAGACGAGGTGCCGGCCGTCGGCGCTGAAGGTGCCCTCCGAGGTGCTGTCGGCGGGATCGGTGGCGTCCAGCCGCCAGGTGACGGCGCGGCGCAGGTCGCGGACGAAGACGTTGGCCGCCCGGTTGGTGTCACCGGGGGTGATCTTGTCGGACGAGGTCTGGAAGAGGACGTGGCGGCCGTCGGGGGCGATGCCGGTCGGGAAGGACTTCCGGTCCGAGGGGCCCGCCCCGTCGTACGGTACGTCCACCTGCCGGGTCCGCCCGGTCTTCCGGTCGGTGACGTACACGTCCTGCACCGGCGGCCCGGACACCTTCGACACGTACAGCCCGTAGGCCACGAAACGGCCGTCCGCGCTGATCTTCGGGGCGGTGGCGGCGCGGGCCCAGTCGGCCGGCGGGGCGCTCACCCGCTGCGTGACCCCTTTGACCAGGTCCCGGACGTAGATGCGCACTTCGCCCAGCACGCCGAGCGGGTACCACGGCGTGTCGTCCGCCACGAAGGCGACGTAGCGGCCGTCGGCGCTGAGGGACGGGCTCCGGGAGACGACGCCGTAGCCCTCGTCGAGACCGACGTCCGCCTTGACGGTGCGGCCGGTGCGCAGGTCCCGTACGTACACGTCGGCGATCTCGCCCGGCGGGCCGGGGCGCCCGTCGTCGGTGGGGGAGAGGGACGCGAACGCCAGGTGACGGCCGTCGGCGCTCAGTGCGGGATCGTCCGTCCAGGCGTCCGCGGGCGCGCCCGCGTCCCGGGCGTCGACCCGGGTCAGCGCCCCGGTGCGCAGGTCCTTCCAGAAGGCCTGGGGCCGGTATCTCCTGCTGTCCGGGGCGAAGTTGACGGCCTGTGAGGTGAAGGCGGCGATGGTGCCGTCGGCGCTGAGGGAGGGGGCGGAGGAATCGCCGTCTCCCTGGGTGCCGTCCTCGGTGACGCTGATCCGCTCGATACGCGGCGGCCCGTCGCCGGACCGCGGACCGGCCGCTTCCGCCGTGGTCGGCGCCATGACCGCCGACAGCCCTGCGATCAGCCCCGCAACCAGTGCGGCTGCGGCTCTGCCGCGTCCGTTACCACCCATCGGCGCCCCCAGAGCGAACGGCCTCCGACCCCGCACCGGAGCCCACCGGGCCACCCTCGCAGCACCGGCGCCGGGACACCGCTCCCTTTTCCGGCCATCCCGCCGGACGCTATGGCCCCGCGGAGGTGTGCCCCGGCAGGGGGTTACTGCACTGCGGGGAATTCGGCGTCCGGGGCCGCTGATTCCGGATGCTCCCGGTCGGCCGCCGAAGGCTGCCCTGGGGTGTCGTCGTCCGCGCCGCCCGCGGCGCGCAGTCGCTTGCCGGCGAGTTCCCTGGCCAGCTTTTCCGAGTAGAGGCGCATTTCCGCTTCCGCCCTGAGATCGAACACGATCCCTCCTCCTGGTCCCCGCGGACCGCTCCTGGTACCCGGCGATTACCGTGCGGCGACGGGCCGCAAACGGCACAAGCAGGCGCGGTGTACCGCCACTTGGCGCACGCCTCGTACCTGGCGCCCCCGGCGTACGCCTGGCCGGGCGGTCCGTTCCCTGCCTAGTAGTGCTTCGTTAGGTTCTGGTCTTGGTCAGTGGGCGGCCGCAGGTGGTGCAGGTTCCGGTCCAGCACCGCAGGAGGTCCTGCAGGGCG